>DJHY01000114.1 GCA_002433335.1 Rhodospirillaceae bacterium UBA6608
CGGTCGCCGGCAGGATGCCGCCAGCCGCGACGGCGACGCCAACCGCGACGATCAGGTCCAGGCGGGCGACGGTCAGGCGACCGCGCAGAACAGCGATACCGGTGGCGACGCCGGAACCGGCAATCAGTCCGCGGGTCAGCAGCAGGGCCAGAACCAGGGCGAGAACGCTTCCCTGGTCCAGGCTTCGCTGGCCGGCAGCCAGGCTGATGCGGTGATGGCGACCATTGCCGCCCAGACCACGGGTCAGGAAGCCGGCAAGCAGATTTCCCAGAATGCCCAGACCGTGGGCGACGAAGTCGTCGAAGCGGTCAAAGCCGACCCGCAGGCCGCCAAGAGCCAGCGCGGCCCGGATCACGATTTGGCCCGCGCCAATGCGCAGGCTCAGCAAATTCGCAACATCGCGAACCTTCAGACCAACGGACAAGCAAACGGGGACGGCGCCAAGCAGGCCGAGTCGCTTCTGCAAGCCCAGGCCGGCAAAATTGCCGAGACCGTGGGCAATGACGCCAAGCTTGTGGTGAACGTCGACGTTCAGGACGACGCGGCAATGACCTCTGGTCGGCCGTTGTCGGCCCTGAGCGCCGCGTCCGCCTTGGCCTCCAGCCAGCAGCAGTCGACGCAGGCTGGTCAGCAGGCGCAGAACGCGCAGCAGGCTCAGGCTCAGAACCCGTTGGCTCAGGCCGCGATGGTCCAGAACCATCAGAGCATGGCGCAAGGCCCGGCAACCCCGGCCCAGGCCCAGAACGGCCCGGCTGCCCAGGCGCAGACCGCCACGCAGATCACCGCCGAATCCAAGGGCCCGATCCAGGCTTCGTCCGGCACCACCAACGCCGGCACGCACAGCACCGGAACCTCGGCCGAAGGCAACGCCACCCAGGCCAACGCCAACACGGCCCAGACCCAGTCGAGCCACCAGTTGCAGCAGTCCCAGAAGACAGCGCAGCAGCAGGCCAATCAGGCCGCCAAGAACAAGGTGGTCGATCAGGTTACCGTGCAGATCAACAAGGCGATCAAGGCCGGCGCCGACAAGATCAACATCAAGCTGTATCCGCAGCACCTGGGCCGCGTCGAGGTTCGCTTGGATGTCAGCCACGACGGCCGCACCGTCGCCACGGTGACTGCGGACAAGCCGGAAACCCTGGACATGCTGCGTCGCGACTCCGACCAGTTGGCCAAAGCTCTGCAGGATGCGGGTCTGGACATGCAGTCCGGCGACCTGAGCTACAACCTGAAGGGCCAAGAAGACGGCCGCCAACAGCAACAGCAGGTCGCGTCCGGTAACACCGGGGGCGAAATGAAGGAAGACGACACCGCCGATCCGAACGTGATGGACACCGCCATGGCCGCCCACGAAATGGGCATCCTGCATAACGGCCGCGTCGACGTTCGGGCCTAAGGCAGAGAAAGCCAAGCCAACGAGCAAGGAACGGGAAACGGTTAGATGAGCACCATCAGCAGCATTTCGGGCACGATCAGCACCGACACCAAGTCGGGGCAGAACGCGCAATCGCTCGAAGAGGATCTGAACCGTTTCCTGACCCTGTTGACGACTCAGTTGCAACACCAGGATCCGCTGGATCCCATGGATGCGACCGAGTTCACGTCCCAGTTGGTGCAGTTCGCCAGCGTGGAACAGCAGATTTACCAGAACTCCAACCTGGAAAAGCTGCTGGCCCTGCAGGAAACCAACAAACTGGCGTCGCTGGTCGACTTCATGGACACGACGGTCGAATTCGAAGGCAAGGACATTGTCCTCGAAGACGGCAATGCGCGCTTCACCTACACCGTTCCGGTCGGCGCGGCGAGCACCACGCTGACGATCTCCGACGTCAACGGCGATCCGGTCTTCATGGTCGACGGTTCGACCGAAGCCGGTCTGCATGCCGTCGAATGGGACGGCACGGATGCCAGCGGCAACCAACTGGCCGACGGCCTGTATTCGGTTCAGGTCAACACCTTGGACCGCCAGGGCAACCTTCTGGACGTGTTCCAGACCTCGTTCGGCCGGGTCACCGGCGCCGGCGTGGTCGACGGCACGACCACCTTGTTCCTGGGTCCGCTGCGTATCGATCAGAACGACGTGCTCTCGGTCGAGCAGACCAATTCGACGCCGTCTTCGTCGGATGGTTCGGACACTACCGACGGCACGGACACGACGGATACGGGCACCGACACGGGCACGGATACAGGTACGGATACCGGCACCGACACGGGAACCGATCCGGATACGACGACTTAAGGGATTTTGGCTTCTCGCTCCGCTGACGGGGCATGAACGGATTTACATGACTGGCGATCGCCGGATTGGAACAGAGCCAAACCGGCATACGTAAGGAGGAAGTAAAATGGGTCTTTTTGGTGCACTTAGCTCGGGCGTCTCGGGTCTTACAGCCCAGTCCAGCGCCATGGGCGCCATCGCCGACAACATCACGAACGTGAACACGATCGGCTACAAGGGCACGCAGGTCAACTTCCAGACCCTCGTCACCCGGCAGACCTCGTCCACGTTCTTCTCGGCTGGTGGTGTTCAGTCCAAACCCCGGACGGACGCGGGTATTCAGGGCCTGTTGCAGTCCTCCACCTCGCAGACGGACCTCGGCATCTCCGGCGCCGGCTTCTTCGTGGTCAACGAAGCGGCGGTTCCGACCCTGTCGAACGAGTTCCTGTTCACCCGCGCTGGTCAGTTCTATCAGGATAACCAGGGTTACCTGCGCAACACGGCGGGCTTCTACCTCCAGGCCTTCCCCGTGGACGCGAACGGCAACATCACGCCGAACAACTCGGACATCCTGATCGCCAACACCAACGTCATTTCGACGGACTTTCTGACGACGGTGAACCTCAACCGCGTCGGCGGCACGGCCACGGCGACGAGCAACATCTCGATCGGCGCCAACCTGCCGTCGAACGCCACGGCCGGCCAGACCCACCGCTCGGACGTGCAGTTCTTCGACAGCTTGGGCACGGCGCGTACGATTTCCTTCCAGTACACCCGCTCGGGCCGTGACAACCAGTGGAACGTGGCCGTCGATCCGCCCTCGGGCAACGACGTGCTGACCCTGGAAGACGCCAACGCCAACGCCTACGACAGCCGCGGCCAGGTCGAATTCGACTCCATCCCGTCGAACCGTTCGTCGATCACCATCGACGGCATTCAGTACCGGTTCCAGAACTTCGGCACGATGACCGCCGATACCACCAACAGCCTGACCTTTACCGATGGTGGCGCCGGCGCCGATACGCTGACCGCCTCGGTTACGGGCTCGTTCTCGGCCCTGGCCATCGGCGACGAAATCACCATCAACAACACGGGTGGCGTGGCCTCGGCCGTGGAACCCGCGACGTTCGTCATCACCAACATCGATTCCACCGGCACGGTGCTCAGCTTCGCTACCGGTTCCTGGAACGCGGCCACGGGTACGCCCGCGACGTCGAGCGTGACGCTCACCCCGGACGACACCGATACGGTCAAGATCGTCGATACCAGCTCGGCATCGACCACCGCCAACTATGTGTCGCAGCTGGTTTCCAAGGTCAAAGCCTCGGACTCCGACTTCGCAGATTACGGCGGATACACCAACGACCGCATCGCCGTGTCGCCGTTCAACGCCTCGACCGTCCTGTTCAACGAAGACGGAACCGGCGAGATCGTCGTCAATCCCTCGGGTCTGTTGACCTCGTCGGGTGCCGCGGCGACCAAGCAGCGGACGTCCTTCACGGTGCGTCAGGTCGACAACCTGTATCAGGATCACTTCCAGTTCACCTTCAGCGCGAACGCAGTGAGTGGCGACACCCTGGTCCTCAACGGTGTGACCTATGAATTCCACACCGACGTGACGGCCATCGGCGCCGGTAACATCGGCGTTGAAATGGACTTCGTCACCTATACCTCCACCGCGGCGCAGATCGACAACTGGCTGTCGAACCTGGAATCGGCGATCGAAAACAACGATCCCGAATTCGCCTCGGGCGCTTCGACGGTTCGTCGCCGCGCCAATGGCGACGCGACGGAAGCTTCCGCCGCCGCCAGCTTCGCGACCGAGAACACCCTGATCCTGGATGTGCTGCCCTCCGGTTCGTACACCGCGACCTTCTCGACCAACTTCGCCGGCGGCACCTTGCCGACGACGCCGGACGGCAACACCCCGGTCGATGCGGCCGGATCGTCGCTGACGGACCAGCCGTTCAAGATCGACAAGACCAGCGCCATCGTGTTCGACTCCAGCGGTCTGCCTTCGGCCATCAACGTCGCCGAGATCGAACTGCTCGGATTCTCCAACGGTGCGGCCAACTTCGACGATGACCCGGCAAACTCGGATCAGGTCACCATCGACTTCGGCACCATCGGCATCGCCGACGGCCTGACCCAGTTCGGTGACGAGTTCACCCCGGGCTTTATCGAACAGGACGGCTCGCAGTTCGGCACCTTCGCCGGCATCACGGTCCGTGAAGACGGCCTGGTGACCGCACTGTTCGACAACGGCGAAACCCGCCCGGTGTTCAAGATCCCGATCGCGACTTTCGTCAACGTCAACGAACTGGGTGCCCGTACGGGTAACGTCTTCAACTCGACCCAGGCTTCGGGCGACCCGACCCTGCGTACCGCCAACTCCGGTCCGGCCGGCGCGATTACCCAGGCGGCGTTGGAAGCCTCGACCGTCGACATCGGCGAAGAGTTCACCAAGATGATCGTCGTGCAGCGCGCCTTCTCGGCCGCGACCAAGATCATCACCACGGCGGACGAAATGCTTGATGAACTGGTCCGGCTCCGTTAACGGCAGCCAAACCGGTTGATCCCGGACGATGATAAGGCCCCGGCATCCCCTAACTGGCGGATTCCGGGGCCTTTTTCTTGGTTTCGACGAATTCTGGAAAAGACTGCAATTCAGGAAAAATTAACGCTGGTCTTTAGCCTTTCTTTAAAAGTCCGGCGCATAAAGTAGACCTTAGAAACGGACAAGCGGAAACGCCATCCACAGGGAAGACGAAACACAGAGCGGACGATCATGACCCTGCTGAAGCGCCACAACCGGGATGCTCAGAACCAATCGGTAGCCACCATGGGCAACGTTGAACCGTTGAGCCCGCTTGGCCGGCCGATGCGCCTTGAGGACCTGCCCCCCGTAACGACCAAACGCTGGGTCGCCCGCCGCAAGGCGGAAGTCGTGTCCGCGGTACGCGGCGGACTGATCTCGTTGCAGGATGCCTGCCGCCGCTATTCCCTGTCCGAAGACGAATATCGGTCCTGGGAACAGCTGATCGACGATCATGGCCTGAAGGGCCTGCACACCACCCGGACGCAGGTCTATCGGAATATCGCGCAGCGCAAGGGCCGTGGCCCCAATTTGGTGACCAGTCACTAAGTTTCTCCAGGGTTGACCCCAAGGTGGGCAAAAATTGCCCACCGTTAACCACTTCTTCACCGCCCCCCCAATAACCTGCAAGCAACGGAATTCCCGGATTCACCAAGCATTTGAAAATGCTGGAGATATAGGGAAGAGCCGGCTGGTTAACACTCCTGCAGTCACGGGGGACGCACGTGGAAGCACTAACTCAAGCACTACGCGGTCTAGGACCTGTCCGCCTCGCCATGATGGGCGGGGTCATGTTCTTGATGCTCGGGTTCTTCATCTTCCTGCTGACCAAATTGGGTCAGCCGAACATGGCGCTGTTGTTCAGCGAACTCGATCCCTCTGATTCGAATACCATCGCCGCCGAAATCGGCCGCCTGGGCCAACCGGTCGAGGTTCGCGATCAAGGCACCTCGGTCTACGTGCCTGCGGACAAGGCCCTGGAACTCCGCCTGCAGATGGCCGACCGCGGCCTTCCCGTCGGCGGCAAGGTCGGTTTCGAGCTGTTTGACGAAACCGATAGCCTGGGCACCACCGACTTCCTCCAGAACGTCAACCTGCGCCGCGCCCTCGAGGGCGAATTGGGCCGCACCATTCAATCGATGGACATCGTCCACCGTGCCCGCGTTCACTTGGTCATGCCGCGCCGGCAATTGTTCTCCCGCGAAGAACAGCAGCCCAGCGCCTCGGTCGTGCTGGCCATGCGCGGCAACAAACGCCTGGACCACGAGCAGGTTTCCGCCGTTCAGCACCTCGTCGCCTCGGCCGTTCCCAGCCTGAAGCCCGGTCGCATCACCATCATCGACGACAAAGGCAAGTTGCTTTCTCCCGGCTTCGAAGACGACAACAACGTCCAGACCGTCGCCGCCAAAAACGAGGAACGCCGCCGCGGCTATGAAGCCCGCATGGCGCGAACCATCGAAGAACTCCTTGAAAAGACTGTCGGTTTCGGGAATGTGCGGGTTGAAGTCAACGCCGACATGGATTTCGACCGCGTCTCCACAACCGAAGAAATCTACAACCCCGACGGTCAGGTCGTGCGCTCGACCCAAACGGTCGAACGCGCCGCCCGCAACCAAGAATCGGAAAACGATCCGGTTACCGTCGGCACCAACCTGCCCGATGCCGCCCCCGGCGGCGGACAGGGTGCGCGTGCCCAATCGGACGAAAGTTCGACCGAAGAAACCGTCAACTACGAGATCACCAAGAAAACGGTGAACCACGTCAAAACCGACGGCACCGTCAAACGCGTCACCGTGGCCGTTCTGGTCAACGGCGTGCAGGGCAAGGACGCGGATGGGAAAGTCACCTACACGCCGCGTCCCCAGCCGCAATTGGAACAACTGGGCACGCTGGTCCGCAGCG
>DJHY01000243.1:0-1202 GCA_002433335.1 Rhodospirillaceae bacterium UBA6608
GCCGATATCGACCACGTCGATCATGGTCTTGATCGGCAACATATCGGCAAGCGATGGGCGCGGCTTGTTCATCCGCCCCGGATAGCACGGGCGGCGGGGAGATCAAAGCCCCGCCGCCCTACTATTCCAGGCAAGTCGTAGCTCGGTGTTGCCCCTAGTGGGACATCAACACCGGAACGGTCTGGTTCGACAGCACGACGTTGGTCACGCCGCCCAGCAGCAGTTCGGACCAACGCGCATGGCCATAGGCCCCCATGACCATCATGTCCGCCGACATGTCCGCGGCGCGCGACAGAAGAAGATCACCCACATCCAGATCGTCGGAGGTCACATGATCGGCTTCGACCGTCACGCCGTGACGCGCCAAGTGCGCGGCAATATCCGCGCCCGGGTCGCGCCGTTCATCCGGCACCTTGGTCGGATTGGCGACCATGACCACGACCTTTTCCGCCTTTTGCAGGATCGGCAAGGCGTCGTGCACGGCGCGGGACGCCAGGGCGCTTTCGTCCCAGGCAACCAGAATGCGCTTTCCGGCGAGATCGCCCGAATATTCGTAGGGCAGCACCATGACCGGACGTCCGGCGGTCAGGATCAGGCGGTCTGGAAGATCGCGGTCGCCCTGGAAAAGGCTCTGCGCCGGATCCGGCTGACTGACCACGGTCAGGTCCGCATAACGGCAGTGGAACCCGAGCACCCGGCCAACGTCGCCTTCCTGCGCCCGCCACTCGACGGACAGACCGGAATTGTCGGTCGCGGCCTTGAACGCGGCCATGGCCCGCTCGGCACCTTCGGCGGCGGCGGCGCGCTGGCTTTCCATCACTTCGGCGCTGATCTGAACCTCGGCATAGGCCGGAATATAGGGCCGCGGCATGGCGTAAACACCGACCAGATGCGCGCCATGCGCGCTGGCCAGGGACATGGCGGCTTGCAGGCGCCGGTCCGATTCAGCGTTCAGGTCCACATGAACCAGAATATCTTTAAGGGGCATGAGACTCTCCTCCCGTTTGGTATTGGCTTCCCACATCTAAGACAGGACACCGGGGCAAGAATATGACCTGTATCAAGTGACGTAAAAGATTTTCCGGAATGCCATTGCTCTGAATCAGGGCGTGGCTCAAACTGCGCGCACAACCGCGTAACCTCATTAGAAACAAAGGCACTTTCCATCACCGCGTCGACTCCCGCCGCTCCGGGGAACTCTC
>DJHY01000243.1:1508-6335 GCA_002433335.1 Rhodospirillaceae bacterium UBA6608
CGTCGCCCCCCGCCGCTCCGGGGAACTCTCCCGCCAGTCGCGACATCGCCTATCACGTTCACGGCTACACGAACCTGTCCCGGCACGAGAAAGTGGGCCCGCAGATCGTGACCCGCGGCGACGGCATACGCATCTATGACGACGCCGGAAAAGAGTACATCGAAGGCATGGCCGGGCTCTGGGCGGTGTCCCTCGGCTTCAGCGAACAACGCCTGATCGACGCGGCGACGCGGGAGTTGTCGCGCCTGCCCAACTATCACGGTTTCGCGCATAAAACGCCGGACGTAACCATCGACCTGGCGGAAAAGATCATCGAAACGGCCCCGGTGCCGATGTCCAAGGTTCTGTTCGCCAATTCAGGGTCGGAAGCCATCGACCTGTCGATCAAGCTGGTGTGGTACGTCAACAACGCGCGCGGCCGCCCGGAAAAGAAGAAGCTGATCGCCCGGCAAAAGGGCTATCACGGTGTCACCGTGGCCGGGGCCAGCCTGACCGGCCTGCCCCACCTGCATGGTGATTTCGATCTGCCGATCGCTCGGGTGCTGCACACCGATTGCCCGCACCATTATCGATTTGGCGAAGACGGCGAAAGCGAGGAAGCCTTCGCCACGCGTTGCGCCGAGAACCTGGAAAAGCTGATCCTGGAAGAAGGCCCGGAAACGGTCGCCGCCTTCTATGCCGAGCCGATCATGGGCGCCGGCGGCGTGGTCCTACCGCCCGCAACCTATTTCGAGAAAATTCAGGCCGTCCTGAAGCGCCACGACGTGTTGCTGATCGCCGATGAAGTGATTTGCGGATTCGCCCGAACAGGCAACATGTGGGGCTCGACCACCTTCGGCCTGAAGCCGGACATGATGACGATGGCCAAGGCCCTGACCTCCGGCTACATCCCGATGTCGGCGCTGATGATCAGCGAAGAAATCTACCGAGACCTGGTCAAGCAGAGCGAATCCCTGGGCATGTTCGGCCACGGATCGACCTATGCCGGGCACCCCGTGGCCGCTGCCGTGGCCTTGGAAACCCTGGCGATTTACGCCGAACGGGACACGGTCGGCCATGTCCGCGCCGTCGGCCCGACACTGCAGGACGGCCTGCGCCGCTTCGCCGACCGCCCGTTCGTCGGCGAAGTCCGTGGCACCGGCCTGATCGGCGGGGTCGAGCTGGTCAAAGACAAGGCGACCAAGGCTCCTTGGTCCAAGGAAACGGCCTTCGGTGTGAAGTGCCAGGATTTCTGCTATGAAGAAGGACTGGTGCTGCGCGCCATCGGAGACACCATCGCCTTTTGCCCGCCGCTGATTTCGACAGCTGAGGACGTCAAGGAGATCTTGGCCCGGTTCGATGCCGCACTGACCAAAACCGAAGCCTGGGCCGAGCAAAACCTGGGCTGATCGGTTGCCGCATTTCCCTATCCACCCTATCTGGACAGGGACAGCGGATGCCCATAGAATTGCGAGCGATTCGCAACTTGTGAGACTGTATCGACGTGTACGCCGATAATACCCTTACCCCCCGTGAAGCCGTGCGCCTCTGCGCATTGGGCACGCTTGCGTCCGGGTCGCTGCACTACAGCGACTTGGCGGGGGAGATCAGGCATTTCATCAGCCACGTTCTGGGCCCGTCCCTGGACGTCATGGGCACGTCGATCGAATTGCTGAAATACGAAGGCTTGGTGACTGCCGCCGAGGGCAAGGGGTTGGAAGACAACGCGCTCCTGACCATTACCGCCGCCGGGCATGACGAACTGACCACGCTGCTGACGGCCCGCATCCGGGCGCAGTCCAACGACATGAACAAGCTGATCATGGCGTTGAAGTTCCGCTTCCTCCATTTGCTGGATACGGAAGACCAGTTGGATCAGATCGATCTGCTGCTGGAAGCCGCCGAGGGCGAAGCCGCCCGCCTGCAAAGCCTGCGCGATCATCATGCCGACGATCCGGGGTTGCTGGGAAGTTGGCTGGACCACGACATCCAGGCGCTACATCAACGCATCGCCTGGCTGAACGACCTGTCGGATAAATTGGAAAACGCCTAGGCGGCGCGCCTCACCCGGTGGGGCCGGTCTTGACCTTCTGGGCGACCTTGCTCAGGCCATCCAGCACGGCTTTGCCCGCCTCGCCGCCGTCACCGGCCAAACGACCGGTAATCACCGCACGCATGGATTTGTGGCAGAGCGTCATCAGATCGACGTCTTCCTGCGTCGGGCCGCCGTTCATGTTTTCGATATAGCGGCACATCAGAGCGCCGATCTCGGTCATCAGGTGATAGCCGAAGCTACCTCCCTGCCCCTTGATATCGTGCGAGGTCCGGTAAATCCGTTCCAACCGCTCCGCCGCATCGGCCTGGCCAGGTTTAAGGTCGGCCAATTCGGTCTCGAGCTTCTTCAGGTCGGTTTCGACCCAGTCGAGATAATTGGCGGTCATTTGTTCGATGACGGCCTCCGCCCGGGCCAATCGCTCCGGGTCTACGGCGCCTGGTCCACCCATGGAAACCTTTGATTTCAATTTGTTGGGCGGGTTGATGATCTGCGGCTTTGCCATCGTTAATCCAGATATTCAGGACCGGAAATGTCAAAACCCCGCAAAATGTTACGGAATTTTCTGACCGGTCGTAAGAGCCTACATGCCGAAGGCGGCCAAGGGCAAGGATCGTTCCCGGAATTCTAGATCAAGCCCAGGCCGCGCAACTCATCTGCCAATTCCGGCGGCAAATCCGTCAGTTGCCGCCCGGCTCCGTCCAGGTCCTTTGGCGCATCGCCCGCTGCCAGATACCGCCAGCCCTGAAACGCGCGCGAGTCCCGGGGTTCCACCGGAACGATTTCCGGATCCAACACCAGAGCGCAGGCCGGCTGGCCCCGACTGTTCATCGTTTCCTCGAACCCCAACAAGCGTTGGCGGCATCGAATGGCGCGCTTGATGACCCAATAGATCGACCCGCCGTCGAGCAATTCCGGCTCGCGCCGGGGCCACATTCGGGTGACATGAAACAGGCGCGGCTCCTCGCCTTGGTCACGGCGCGCCTGTAGGCGTGCGGCCTGAATATCGGCCAGATGGTCGATGCTTTCGACGCCGACGCTTAACTTGATGAGATGCAGGGTCATGATGTGCGGTCTGTGGGATAGGCGTGGAACCGTTGCCCGCCACAATAGCAGGAAAAGCGACCGGGCGAAGGCCCCCGCCTCCCCAGGTTACCCACAGGACTACCGGCGTCGGCGCTCCAACCCTGGAAAACGCATCTGCCGCCGCCGACGGTCCGGCCCGTAAAAATTGCTCGTTTCCACGAAACCTCGGGGGTTGTCGGCGATGGCGATAATCCTCTGCAACAGCATCTGTGTCGAAATCGGCTTGGCCAGGAATTCGTTGATCCCAGCGTCCCGCGCGTCGACGATCAGCTCGCGCGAGGTTTCACCCGAAACCATGATAATCGGCGTGCCGCGATCGAGGGGCGTTTCGCCCGCCCGGACCATCCTGGTCAATTCCGTGCCGCTGATCGGTTCCATCACGTTGTCGACAATCAGGATATCGGCGCGGTATTCGGCCAGAAAATCGATCGCTTCCTTGCCGTTTGCGACCAACTGAAAGTCGGCGACATTCAATTCGAACAGGATTTGGCCGAGAATCTTGCGCATCGGCGCATAGTCCTCGGCGACCAGAATATTCAGGTTGGAAAGGTCGTATTCATCGGCCATGGCGCTTCACTCTCGTTGGCGTCGCCTCGGCTATTTCCGTACCCAGTTCGGTTTTCTTTTTTCAAGGAAGGCTGCAAGCCCCTCCCGCCCTTCCGTCGACGCCCGAACGCGGGCGATATGCCCGGCGGTCTGCGCCATCAGGGCTTCGTCCCGCTCGTGTCCAACGACATAGCGGACCAGGTTCTTGACCTCGCCCATCGCGCGCGGGCCGTTGTCCATCAGCATCGCCGCGAATTCCTTGGCCCGCGGCAACACGTTGTCGCGCGTCGTTACTTCGGTAACGAGGCCGACCTCCATGGCGCGGGCGGCGTCGAACCTTTCCCCCGTCAGCATGTAGCGCGTCGCCTGACGGGCGCCCATGGCGGAAATCACGTAAGGACCGACGGCGGCGGGCAGCACCCCCAACTTGACCTCGGTCAGGGCGAATTGCGCATCCTCGGCGGCGATCGCGATATCGCAGGCCGCAATCAACCCGACACCCCCGCCAAAGGCCGAGCCCTGAACGGCGGCAATCGTCGGTTTGCGCAGGCTGTTGAGGGTAAACATCAATCCGGCCAGGGACTTGGCGTCTTCCAGGTTCTCTTCCTGGCCGAATTCCGCCATCCGCTTCATCCAGTTGACGTTGGCGCCCGCGGAAAAGCTCTTTCCCGTCGCCGCCAGAATCACCACACGGACGACCGTGTCACGGCTCAAACCCTGAAGCTCCCGGGTCAGGCGAGCGACAAGCTCATCGTCGAAGGCATTGTGAACCTCCGGACGCTGAAGCGTAACCGTCGCGACCCCCCCCGCGATCTCGGTGATGAAAGGCGCACTCGTATTCATTTAACTCTCCGGGCCCGTAGCGAAGCGTCGCCATCGCCGGGCGTCCACCTGGATTTAAGTTATCTAATCGAGGTAGCGGGAGACAACCTAGCCAAACGTGTTATTCGACGTTCGACGGCTTGTCGACGACAGGGTGCCCCGCCTCTTTCCAGGCGCGGAAACCACCTTCGAGCTGCGCAATCGGCGCCAGGCCCATTTCCTGCAACGCCTTGGTCGCCAAGGCCGACCGCCAGGCCGATTGGCAATAGAGCACGAATTTCTTTCCGGAATCGAAAACGTCCTTGTGATAAGGGCTTTCCGGGTCGACCCAGAATTCCAGC
>DJHY01000243.1:6644-6932 GCA_002433335.1 Rhodospirillaceae bacterium UBA6608
CGGGTCGACCCAGAATTCCAGCATCCCGCGCGGCGCATGAAACGCGCCCGGCACCATGCCTTCGCGTTCCAGTTCGCGGACATCGCGAATATCGATAAACTGCACGTTCGGATCGTTCAACAAAGCCTCGGCCCCGGCGACCGGAACCGTCTCGATCTCCGAATTGGCCTCGGCGATCATCTCTTTAACGCCCTTTTTCAACTTCATCTCTGCTCGATCCTCGGTTTTGTCACCGCTCTGGGTGAGGTTCTATTGCGGGTCCTGGCCCTTGCCCAGGAAGCGTTCGAT
>DJHY01000017.1:0-4305 GCA_002433335.1 Rhodospirillaceae bacterium UBA6608
CCCTGTTCAGAAGGCGTGGCGCGAGGTGCTTTGGGCCGCCGCCGCCCTGTACGCCGGCCTGCCCTTTCTCAACGTCCTGGCCACCGAGCGGCATCTGGGCCGCTCCCTGACCGAGGGCGATTTGCCGATGGCCTTGGTCGATGTGTCGTTTCTTGCCGTCGGCATCACCTTCGCGGCAACGGTCCTTTGGCTGGCCCGGCGCAACCGGAGCGAACCCGCGTGACGATCCTTTTGTCCTTCCCCCTTGCCGTGGCCGCCTGGGGCTTTCTTGCCCTGGCGATGACCCGTCATCGCCGCCAATTGGGGTGGTCGCCCGCCTCGACCGGGCGAAAGCGCGCCCTGCAAGGCATTGGCGCTACCGCCTTGGCGCTGTCGTTATGGCTGGCGATCATAGGGTGGGATGGCGTTCCCGGTTTTATCGGCTGGGTCGCCATGCTGACGGCGGCGGCGATGGCGGTGGTCGGCGTGCTGGCCGCCCTGCCGCGAAAAGCCTGACCGGCCACCTCCCTTAACCGGCGTTTAACCAAGCTTTTCTATAAGGGCTCGTGCTTTTATTGGGGCGATTCGGCGGCGTTTGACCGCCGGGCGGGCGGCGCTTAGACTCCGCCATGGAATGCGAAATGCCCCGCCTGAGGGCCATAGGGCCAAAAAATTGAGTGGGAGTTCAGCTTGATGCTGACACGCATGGTTTCCGCTTTGACCATCGCCGCGGCTGCGCTCTGCGCGCCGTTGACCGCCCATGCGGCGGCGCTGGAAACGGAACTGGCCCGCCTGATCACCAATCACCCGAACATCCTGGCCGCCGAAAACACCCTGCAGAGCAACCGCCAGGGCGTGGACGTGGCCAAGGCCGCGCGCCTGCCGACGCTGAGCATGACCGGCGACGCCGGGCGCGAGTTCATCGACAGCCCCTCGACCCGGTCCTCCGGCGCCAAGAGCATCGAGAACAAGAACGTCACGACCTTCACCCTGACGCAGAACCTGTTCGACGGGTACGCCACCCAGACGGGCGTGCGGATCGCCGAGTTGAACGAACACCTGGCGCAGATTTCGTTGGAGGGCACGCGGCAGAACACGCTGTTCCAAGGCATCCGCGCCTATATCACCGTGCTGCGGCAAATGCGCCTGTTGGACATCACGATCGAAAGCGAAGGCCGCATCCAACGCCAATTGAACCTGGAAGACGAACGCGTGCGCCGGGGTTCGGGGATCGCGGTCGACGTGCTACAGGCGAAATCGCGCCTTCAGGTCGCCAAGGAACGGCGCGTCGGCTTCGAAGGCCAGTTGCGCGATTCCATGTCCCGCTATCAGCAGGTATTCGGCTTTCCGCCCAACACGGAAGACATGTACGACCCCCGCCCGCCGGTCAACGCCGTGCCCAGCGAGTTGGATCGCGCCCTGGCCATCGCCCTGGTCGAAAACCCGGCGGTTCGCGAAGCCAGCACCAGCATCGACGTGACCCGCCAGCGCGAGGTCGAGGCCAAATCCGGCCTGTACCCGACCATCGACCTGGAAGGCGAATTCAATTTCGAGCGTAACAATTCCGGCGTTCTGGGCACGCGGCGCGACTACACCATCGGCTTTCAGGCCGATTGGGAACTGTTCTCGGGCTTTTCGACCCGGGCATCGACCCTCCGCGCCGCCTATGACACGGCGGCCAATCGCAACAAGTTGCAGGCCGCCGCCCGCACCGTCGAAGAACAGGTGCGCCTTGCCTGGCAGGCGCTGGAGACCGCGCGGGAACGTGTGATCCTGCTGGAAAACGCCGTGAACATCGCGTCGGAAGTGGCGCAAAGCCGCCGTAAATTGCGCGCCGCCGGTAAGGAAACCGTGATCAACGTGCTCGACGCCGAGAACGAGGTCAACAACGCGCAAATCAACTTCACGACCGCGTCTTACGACGAAAAGACCGCCGCTTATCAGCTTTTGCTGGCGCTGGGTCGGCTCGACCCCTTGAGCCTGAACCTCGTGGTGGAGTAAACCCGAAGGGCAGCCCGCTGGGGCCGCCTCATCCTTCTTTTCCCGACCCCTTCGATAAGGAACATCAGGCCATGGACGGCTCCCTCTTCTCCCGTGACAAGCTGGTCACCCTGGACGCCATCCGCGCCGCCCGCGCCAATATGCCCCACGCCATCCGCCGCACGCCGATTGTGCCGCTGGCCCGGGATTCCGCCGAAGTCGGCAGCGAGAAATTGTTCCTGAAATGCGAAAATCTGCAAGTCACCGGCGCGTTCAAGGTCCGCGCCGTATTCAACGTGATGCACTACCTGACGCCGGAACAAAAGGCCAAGGGCGTGGTCCTGGCTTCAAGCGGCAACTTCGCGCAGGGCTTCGCCTATGCCGGGAAGTGCCTGGGGATTCCGATCACCGTGGTCATGCTGGACGCCACCAGCCCTTATAAGATCGCGGGCACGGAAGGTTACGGCGCCGAGGTTTATTTGTGCGGCGACGATGCCCTGGCCCGCCAGCCCACGGTCGAGCGCCTGGCCGCCGAACGCGGCATGACAGCCATCGACACCTGGGAAGATCCGCCGATCATCGCCGGGCACGGCACCATCGGGTTCGAGATCATGGAACAATGCCCCGACGCGCAGCAGGTCCTGGTCCCCGTTTCGTCCGGCGGGGTGGCCGGCGGCATCGCGGCGGCGGTCAAGCTGATCAACCCGAACGTCAAGGTCGTGGGCATCCAGCCCGAGCGCGCCAACGCGGCCTATGTGTCGCGGCAGAAAGGCGAGCCGACCGCCATCGATTATTGGGATTCCATCGCCGACGGCCTGAGCGCGCGCCGCCCGGGCGAATACCCGTTCATGCATCTGCAGAAGTTCCTGGACGATATCGTGTTGATCAGCGAGGAAGACATCGCCCGCGCCTTCAAAACGATCCTGACCCGCGCCAAGCTGATGGGCGAGCCGGCCGGGATCACGGCGGCGGCGGGCTTCCTGTCGGGCAAGGTCGATACGTCGCTGAAGACGGTCGCCGCCATGACCGGCGGCAACCTGACCCAGGAAACCATGTTCAAGCTATTGGAAATGGCCAAGGACTGACGCCTCGGCGCGACCGCACCACCGTCAGGTTTTGGTTTTATCCAAGCCGTCTGATTCGGCGGGCTTATCGCCGTCCTTTTCGGCCGGCGGGTTCTTGCGGCGGATAATGATGTCGCCGTTCGGCAGGACTTCCGGCATTTCGTACTGCGGGATCGTCATGATGAACAGCTCGAACGCCCGCAAAATCTTCTTCGTGCCTTCTTCGAGCAACGCATCGGGATCGGACGATTGGCTGTCCGCATAGGCCGCCGTGGGCGCGCCCGCGGATAGGGAAACGGCCAACACGGCGGCTGGCGCCAAACGGGCGAATTTGGTCATCACATACGACATGGTTTTCGGCGCTCCGTGTTCCGGGTTGCCTGATTGATATGGCTGGGTAACCCCGCCACTGCAAGGCCCTGGAAACTCGGGGCCTTATTCCGGCCCGTGGGCGAGGTCTTCCAGGCGTTCGCGGGACAGTATTTCCACCGCCCCGGCACGATCCGCGCCGATCACCCCGGCATTGCGCAGCTTGGTGAAAGAGCGACTGACCGTTTCGACCGTCAGGCCCAGATAATCGGCGATATCGGCCCGGCGCATGCGCAGGGTCAAAGAGCCGTCATCGTTCATGCAATCCGGGGCCTTGACCATCAAGGTCAGCAGGAAGCCCGCAATGCGTTCTTCGGCACTCAACCGACCGAGCGACAGCATTTGTTCCTGAGCAGTCGAGACTTCGCGCTGCAGCTTGAGAATGACCGCACCAGCCAGGCTGGGATAGCTTCCGACCAGTTCGGTGATCCGCCCGCGCGGAAATGAACAAACGGTCGTGGGGGCCAAGGCATCGGCGGTCACGGGGTATTCGGCCCCTTCGGGCAGGCCGATCAGATCGCCCGCGAAATAGAACCCGGTCACCTGGCACCGACCATCGGCCAGAAGCTTGTATTGCTTGATAACACCGGACGTGACCGTAAAAACATTGTCCGCGGTATCGCCTTCCTGAAACAGGCTTTGACCCGCGTCGATTTTCCGGCGCGTCACGTATTCGGCCATATGGGCCAATTCGTTGGGGTTCAACCCGGCGCACATGGCCAGACTGCGCGCGGCGCAGTTGGCGCATTCCTGCGGCAGGTGCCGACCCTGCATTGCGGCATCACACAGGCCGATAACCTGGGCGCTTGCTTGAGCCATTGTTCCTTCCCCAAGGCGGTTCACGCGGCGACTTAAACTAATCTCCACCACCCACCTTGTACTATAGGTCCAGGCGGCGGGGTGCGCAAACAAG
>DJHY01000017.1:4621-34507 GCA_002433335.1 Rhodospirillaceae bacterium UBA6608
CGCAAACAAGGAACGCACCCCGCCGCTGGAGCCGGGAAGGACGATAGTGGGCTATTCAGCCGCCTGCTTCGCGGTTTGAACCACGACGCCCGCATGCTGGGTGACCATCACCTTGTTCAGCAACTTGACGCAGGAATAGACCGAGAAGGTATGCGGGCAATCCGTGCCCGTCATCTTGGCCAGTTCCAGCACCGCGCCGATCAAGGCCTCGGTTTCCAGCGACCGCCCGGCTTCGACGTCCTGGAGCATCGAGGTCTTGTGCGCCCCGACGCTTTCGGCGCCGTTGATGCGCTTTTCGATGGTATGGCGGAACGTAATGCCCAGCTTTTCGGCGACGATCTGCGCCTCTTCCATCATGTGCTGCGCCAGCTTGCGGGTTTCCGGGAACTGGCAGATATCGACCAGCGTCGCATGGGTCAGGGCGCTGATCGGGTTGAAGCTCAGGTTGCCCCAGGCCTTCAGCCAGATTTCCGAACGGATGTCGTCCAACACCCGCGACCGGAAGCCGGCCCCTTCCAGGACTTCCTTCAAGCGGACCACGCGGTCGCTTTCCGAGCCGTCCAGCTCGCCGATGGGGAAACGGTCGCCCTCGACGTGCTTGATCACGCCGGGCTCGGTCACCGCAGCCGCCGGATAGACGACGCAACCGATGATGCGGTCGCCGTCGATGTATTTGGTCAGCACGCCATCCGGGTCCAGGCTTTCCATCTGGGCGCCGTCGTGCGGGCCGCCGTGGTTGTGGAAGTACCACCACGGAATACCGTTCTGAACAGTCAGGATCATGGTGTTCGGACCCAACAGGGGCTTCAGATCCTTGGCGACCATTTCCAGGTAGTGGGCTTTCAGGCCCAGGATCACCAGATCCTGCTCGCCCGCTTCCGAGCACTTTTCATAGGCTTTGACCTGGGCGACATGCTCACTGCCGTCTTCCCAGATCAGTTTCAGGCCGTTCTGCCGAATGGCCTGAAGGTGCGGCCCCATGTCGACGATGCTGACGTCGTTTCCAGCCAATGCCAACTTGGCACCCATCAGGCCGCCGATGGCACCGGCGCCGATCACGCATACTCGCATGATATTCTCCCTGCTCTTCTCTTCCCTAGCGCCAGGGGTCTAACGCCCCTGCGCGGTGTCCCTAACAGACGGAATCGATTGCGATGCGATCCCGCCCGGCTGTATTGCCACGCTAGTTTTTGAAAGTGTTGCTTAGCGTACCGATTCCATCAATGACAATCTCCACCGTGTTTTCCGGCTCTTTCATGGTGCCGACGCCCACGTTGGTGCCGCAGGCGATGACGTCCCCCGGTTCCAACGTGACATCGTGGGAGATTTCACTGACCAGCTTGGCCGGCGTGCGCAACATGTCGCTGACCGGATAGTTCTGCCGTTCGGCCCCATTCAGGACGGTTTTGACGGTCAGTTTCATCGGATCCAGGCCGGTGGCGACGACCGGGCCCATCGGGCCAAAGGTGTCGAAGCCCTTGGACCGGGTCCATTGATCGAAGGTGCCGTCGCGCTTCAGAATGTCGATGGCGGTCACGTCGTTGACGCAGGTATAGCCGAACACATGGCTCAGGGCGTCGGCCTCGGACACGTTCTTGCAACGCTTGCCGATAACGATACCCAGTTCGCCCTCGTAGACGATCTTGCCGTCGTAGCTGGCGGGCCGTTCGATGGCGGCACCCGTGCCGGTCAGCGAATTATTGGTCTTGATGAACCACAGCGGCTCGTCCGGGCGCTGGCCGTTCATCTTTTCCCGCATCATGTTGTAGTTGTTCCACAGCGCGACGATCTTGCCCGGTTTGACCGGAGCCAGAACGGTAACGTCAGACAAGTTGACGGTTTCGCCTGTCGGTTGCGCCCCTTCGAACATATTGCCCGAATGAACGGAAATAACGTCGCCGTCGAGCGTGCCGAATCCTTCGGCACCCTGGCGATCGTATCTGATCCACAGTGTCATTTTCGATGTTTCCCCGCGAATTTCGCGTTATGCGGCCGGCTGTGCCGGTCCTTGGTTGGTTATTAGACTTCCCGATAGGGGGGCAGACAGTAACCAGCCGAAATCGCGCCATGCAAACAAACGCGATGACGCAGCGCAATAAATGCGGGGTTTTTTCCTGATCGTGGAAAAACAGACGCGGGGTGCAAAAAAGCACCCCGCGCAGAGTAAGGAGAAATCAGTGGTGGAACAGAACCGGGATGTCCGCGTTCTCGACCACGTATTGGGTCACGCCGCCGATCTTGAAATCGTGGCGTCGGGCATGGGCGTAGCCGCCCATCAGCATCAGATCGACGCCGTTTTCGGCGCAATTCTTGAGCAAGGTCTGCCCCACTTCGTGCGGATCGCACTTGAGAGTTTTGATCTCGCTCTGCTTGCCGTGCCAACGCAGATAATTGGCTAGGTCGGCGGCCGGCAACTCATCGCCATGCGTTTCGGGCGCGGAGAAGATCAGGATCTTGTCGGCGGATTCGAAGATCGGGCGCGAAGTCGTGACCGCCGCAGCAACTTCCGCCGATCCGTTCCAGGCGATGGCGATGGTCTTGCCGATCGTCGAGATATCCTTGGGCGGAACGCTGACCACGGGTTTGCCCGTTTCCATCAACGCGGCCTCGAAGGTATTGATCCCCAATTGACCGTCGGGCTTGGAGACGAAGATCACATCGCTTAGACGGCCCCGCCGGGCGACAACGCTTGCCTGCCGTCCCTTTTCCTCGTGCCACGACGCGCTGACGCCTTTGTCGCCGTTCTTCGGCTCGGAGATATTGGCGATCCCGTGGGTCTCGCAATATTCCTCGTACAACTTTTTGACCCGGGCTTCTTCCTCGGCGGCGTGGGTCTCGGCGATTTCGTTGACCACGTCGCGCACGCCGGCCAGGGTCGCCCCATAGGCCAGCAGATCTTTCGAAGCCATCCGGGCGTGGACGACGTCGATATGCGCATCGAATTTCTTGGCGAGCGCGACTGCGGCATTCAGGACTTGTTCGCCCTTCCCGTCGCCGCGCACGGGAACAAGAATGTTGCGGATGCTCATGGACGTCCTCCCATCGTTGGAATTCTTATTCCGGCGTCCCGCCGCCGAACTGATCCGGCGGCGGGATTTTCATCCGGTGATTAGAACAGGCCTTCGATCTGGCCCTGTTCGTTCAGGTAAATGTTGTTGGCCGAAGGCACCTTGGGCAGCCCCGGCATGGTCATGATTTCACCGGTCAGGGCGACGATGAATTCGGCGCCGGCCGACAGGCGAACCTCACGCACGCCGACGCTATGGCCGGTGGGCGCGTTCTTCAGGTTCGGATCGGTCGAGAACGAATACTGCGTCTTCGCCATGCAGACCGGGAAGTGGCCGAAGCCCTGCTTTTCCCAATCTTTCAGCTGGTTGCGAACCTTGCTGTCGGCGGTGACTTCTTCGGCCCGGTAGATTTCCTTGGCGATCGTTTCGATCTTCTGGAACAGGGGCATGTCATCGGCGTACAGCGGCTTGAAGTCGGCCTGACCGGAATCGGCCAGTTCGACCACATGCTTGGCCAGTTCTTCGGTACCGGCGCTGCCGTCGGCCCAATGGGTCGCGATGAAGGCTTTGACGCCCTGGGACTCGGCCGCTTCCTTGACCGCGTTCAGTTCGGCATCCGTATCGGTGATGAAGTTGTTGATCGAGACCGTCACCGGCACGCCGAACTTCTTCACGTTCTCGATGTGGCGCAGCAGGTTGCCGCAACCCTTCTTGACCGCTTCGACGTTTTCCGTGCCCAGATCTTCCTTGGCCACGCCGCCGTGCATCTTCAACGCACGAACGGTGGCGACGATGACCGCCGCCGCGGGCTTCAGGCCGGCCTTGCGGCACTTGATGTCGAAGAATTTTTCCGCACCCAGGTCGGCGCCGAAACCGGCTTCGGTCACCACGTAGTCGGCCAGCTTGAGCGCCGACTTGGTGGCGATGACCGAGTTACAGCCGTGCGCGATGTTGGCGAACGGACCGCCGTGGATGAAGGCCGGATTGTTTTCCAGGGTCTGCACCAGGTTCGGCGCGATGGCTTCTTTCAGCAGCACCGACATCGGGCCCGGGCCTTTGACGTCACGGGCGTAGATCGGCTCGCGGTTGCGGTTGTAGCCGATCACGATGTTGCCGATCCGCTCGGTCAGGTCCTTCAGGTCCTTGGCCAGGCAGAAGATCGCCATGATTTCCGAGGCGACGACGATGTCAAAGCCGTCTTCGCGCGGGAAGCCGTTGGGCACGCCGCCCAGCGAGTTGACGATCGAGCGCAGGGCCCGGTCGTTCATGTCGACGACGCGCTTGAAGGCGATGCGGCGGTTGTCGATCTGCGGCTCCAGGCCCCAGTAAATGTGGTTGTCCATCAGGGCCGCCAACAGGTTGTGGGCGATGCCGATGGCGTGGAAGTCACCGGTGAAGTGCAGGTTGATGTCTTCCATCGGGACGACCTGGGCGTAACCGCCGCCGGCGGCCCCGCCCTTCATGCCGAAGCACGGACCCAGCGAAGGTTCGCGGATGCAGATCATCGCCTTTTTGCCGATGCGATTCAGGCCGTCGCCCAGACCGACGGTGGTCGTGGTCTTGCCTTCACCGGCCGGGGTCGGCGTGACCGCCGTGACCAGGATCAACTTGCCGTCGGCGTTGCCTTCCAACGACTTCAGATAATTCATATCGACCTTGGCCTTGTGCGGGCCGTACTGCAGAAGCGCATCGCCGGGGATACCCAGCTTTTCTTCACCGACCTTGGCGATCGGCTTCATTGTGGCTTCGCGGGCGATTTCGATATCACTTTTCGGCATAGTTTCCTCTCGCGTCCCTCTGCGGGATCTCTAGATTGCCTGGATTGTTTCCCTGGTCCGGTACCGGACGCCGTTAGGCGCCCAGGACCTTCCCCTTTTGCAGGCCGACTTTGGCCACATATTCCGCTGCGGTGATTTTCTTGTCGTCATGGGGCCGCAGCCGCATGACCTTGATGGCGCCGCCTTTGGCCGCGACCAGGATGTGATCGTCCGCGATCTCGACGACTTCGCCGGGCTGACCGCCCGTGTCGCCATCGACTTTGCGGCTGTCGAAGATGCTCAGCTGGTTGCCGTCGATCGTCGTCCAGGCGCCCGGCTGCGGGTTGCAACCACGGATCTGGTTGTAGACGTCGGCCACCGGCTTGGACCAATCGAGTTCCATGTCCTTCTTGCGGCACCAGGATTCGTAGGTCGCTTCGTCTTCGTTCTGAGGAACTTTCGCCGGGTTGCCCGCCTTCACCATGGCGATGGCTTCCAGCATCATTTCGACGCCACGGTCGAAAATCTTGCCGAAATAAACATCGCCCAGGGTGTCGTCGGGGCCAATGGCGACTTTGTCCTGATGCAGGATGAAGCCTTCGTCCAGACCGTCATCCGGCCAGAAAATCGAGATACCCGTCTCCGTGGCGCCGCCGATGATCGGCCAGTTGATCGACGACGGACCGCGGTGCTTGGGCAGCATCGACGGGTGGAAGCAGATCGAGCCGTGGGTCGGAATGTCGCGGGCTTCTTCGGGAACGAAGATGATCATGTAGGCCATGACCATCAGGTCGGCCTTCAGCGACCGCATGTGGTCCAAGACTTCCTGATCGGTGTAGTTCGGCGGCTGGAACAGGGGCAGGCCTTTTTCCACGGCGAATTCCTTCACCGGGTCGACGGGCTTGCCTTCCTTGTCGGGCGCGCAGAACACGCCGACGATTTCGTCTTCGCCCTTGTTCAGGATCGCTTCCAACGTGGCCTTGCCGAAAGCCTGTTGGCCGTTAAGGATCAAACGCATGGGGGTCCTCCCTTGGTCTTTTTGTGTTGGGCTGGGACGCGGCCTTAGACCGCGCCACCCGTTTTCGCGGCTTCGATTTCTTCCGCGCTCATGCCGATCTCGGCCAGGATCTGTTCCGTGTGCTCACCCAGAAGCGGCGACCGCACGACATCGGCCGGGCAATCGGACAGCTTGATGGGGTTGCCGACCGTGAGGTACGGGCCGCGTTCCGGATGGTCGACTTCGACCACGGTGCCGGTGTCACGCAGGCTCTGTTCCTCGGCGATTTCCTTCATCGACAGAATCGGGCCGACGGGGATGTTGAGCGGGTTGCAGATTTCCATGACCTCGAACTTGGTCTTGGTCATGGTCCAAGCTTCGATGGTTTCGAACATTTCGTTCAGCTTCGGCAGGCGCGCTTCCGGCGTGGCCCATTCCGGGTCTTCCTTCCACTCGGGCTTACCGATGACGTCGCAGATGTTCTTCCAAACCGCGGCCTGGGTGATGAAGTAGGTATAGGCGTCGGGGTCCTGTTCCCAACCCTTGCACTTCAGAATCCGGCCCGGCTGACCGCCGCCGGAATCGTTACCGGCGCGCGGCGTCGCTTCGCCGAAGGGAATGCCTTCGCCGAACTGGGAATATTCCTTGAGCGGACCGGCCTTCAGGCGCTGCTGGTCGCGCAGCTTGACCCGGCACAGGTTCAGGACCGAGTCCTGCATGGCGCATTCGACCCGCTGGCCCTTGCCGGAATGGGTCCGCTGATACAGCGCCGTGACGATACCCAGCGCCAGGTGCAGACCCGTGCCGCTATCGCCGATTTGCGCGCCCGTGACCATCGGCGTTTCGCCCAGCATGCCGGTCGTCGAGGCTGAACCGCCGGCGCATTGCGCGACGTTTTCATAGACCTTGCATTCCGAGTACGGGCCGGGGCCGAAGCCCTTGACCGAAGCGTAGATCATGCGCGGGTTGATCTCCTGGATCTTTTCCCAGGAAAAACCCATGCGGTCGAGCGCGCCCGGCGCGAAGTTTTCGACCATCACGTCGCAATGTTCGATCAGCTTGGTGAAGATCGCCTTGCCTTCGTCGGACTTGGTGTTGAGGGTCACCGAGCGCTTGTTGTGGTTGAGCATGGTGAAGTAGAGCGAGTCCGCGCCCGGCACATCGACCAGTTGCTTGCGGGTCGCGTCGCCGACGCCCGGACGTTCGACCTTGATCACGTCGGCCCCGAACCAGGCCAACAGCTGCGTACAGGTCGGGCCCGACTGCACATGGGTCATGTCCAGAATCTTGACGCCTTCGAGAGCTTTCATCGTGCGTTCCTTTTTTTAACGGGTTGCGTGGCCGTGGCGATTACTTCTTGGACACGACGCTTTGCGGGTTGAGATTGCCGATACGGCCACTTTCCGTGCCGGCGTTTTCATCGATCACGGCATTGACCAGGGTCGGCTTGCCCGACTTCAAGGCTTCGGTCACGGCCTGCAGCAATTCGTCCGGCGAGGTGGCGTTGACGCCGACGCCGCCGAAGGCTTCCATCATCGTGTCGTAACGCGCGTCCTTGACGAACACGGTCGGCGCCACATCCTTGCCACCCGTCGGGTTGACGTCGGTGCCGCGGTAGATGCCGCCGTTGTTGAACACCACGATGCAGACCGGCAGGTCGTAACGGCAGATGGTTTCGATCTCCATCCCCGAGAACCCGAAGGCCGAGTCACCTTCGATGCAGAGCACCGGGTTGCCCGTTTCCACGGCGGCGCCGATGGCCTGGCCCATGCCGATGCCCATGACGCCCCAGGTGCCGACGTCCAGGCGCTTGCGCGGCTTGAACATGTCGATGATCGAGCGGGCGAAATCCAGGGTATTGGCCCCTTCGTTCACCAGGATCATTTCCGGGTTGGCGGCGACGACCTTCTTCAAGGCACCCAGCGCGCCGTGGTAATCCATCGGCACGTTGTTGTTCTGCAGGCGCGGCGCCATCTTCTCGACGTTGGCGTCACGCTTGGCCTTGACTGCATCGGTCCAGGCAGCCGGCGGGGCCTTCCAATCGCCGCCCATGCCGTCCAGCAGCGCCTTCACGCAGGACGCGATATCGCCGACCACCGGGGCCGCGATTTCGACGTTGGAATCCATTTCCTTGGGCTCGATATCGATATGCACGAACTTCTTCGGCGCCGTGCCCCATTGCTTGCCCTTGCCGTGGCTCAGAAGCCAGTTGAGGCGCGCGCCGATCAGCAAGACCGCGTCCGATTCCTTCAACACCAACGAGCGCGCGGCGCCGGCATACAGATCATGATCGTCCGGCAGCAGGCCCTTGGCCATGCTCATGGCGATGTAGGGGATGCCCGATTTTTCGACCAGCGCTTTAACGTCCTCGTCGGCCTGAGCGTAGGCCGCGCCCTTGCCCAGGATGATCAGGGGCTTTTCCGCCGATTTAAGAACATCCAGCGCGCGGGCGATGGAATCAGGGGCCGGCAGCTGCGCCGGGGCCGGGTCGATGACCTTGACCAGGGACGCCGCACCGGCGGCGGCTTCCATCGTCTGGCCCAGCAGGGCCGCCGGAATATCCAGATACACCCCGCCCGGGCGGCCGGAGACGGCGGCGCGAATGGCGCGGGCCACGGCGATGCCGATGTCTTCGGCGTGCAGCACGCGGTAAGCGGCCTTGCACAGCGGCTTGGCGATGGCGAGCTGGTCCATTTCCTCGTAATCGCCCTGCATCAGATCGACGATCTCCCGTTCGGACGAACCGGACATCAGGATCATCGGGTAGCAGTTGGTCGTGGCATGGGCCAGGGCCGTCAGGCCGTTGAGGAAGCCCGGCGCCGAAACGGTCAGACAGACGCCCGGCTTCTTGGTCAGGTAGCCGGCGATGGCGGCGGCATAGCCGGCGTGCTGCTCATGGCGGAACGACAACACCCGCATGCCTTCGGCCTGCATCATCCGGCCCAGATCCGTGATCGGGATCCCCGGCACGTTATAAATGGTGTTGATGTCATTGAGCTTCAGCGCATCGATGATGAGGTGAAAACCGTCGGTCAGCGCACCGGCTTCGGGTGCTTCTTGTGCCGCGGTGTTGGTTGCGGTGTTGGACATTACTTGTTCTCCCTTGCGATTTCTGCCGGATTGAAGCCGGGCGCCTCTCGTCGCGACCAGAAGCCCCCGTTTGGGGTGCTCCTAATCCAGATAATCCACGTATTTTTCGATATGGCGGGCCAGGTTCATGGAATGCTCCCGGACCAACCGTTCAGCCAATTCGGCGTCTCGTGCTTCGAGCGCCTCGATAATGTGCATGTGGTCGATCACCGACCGCCGCGCGCGATCGCCCTCGGAAATGGTCCGGGCGCGGATCGAACGCATGTGAATGAACAGATTGTCGGCCATGTCGTGGATCAACTGACAGCCGCTGAGCTTCAGGATCGCCTGATGGAACCGAATGTTCTTTGACGAATACTCGTCGATCGCCGCCTTGGCCTCTTCGCTCTCGACCTCGGCGAACATCGTCCGCAGTTCGGCGATCGCTTCGTCCGAGGCGACTTCCGTCGCCAGGCGCGCGGCCATGCTTTCCAGCGCCGCCCAGACGGTGATCATTTCCAGGATCTCTTTCTTCGTCTTGCGGACGATGAAAACCCCTTTGCGCGGAACAATGTGGACCAGGCCTTCCTGTTCCAGGCGGGCCAGGGCTTCGCGGATCGGGGTGCGGCTGATTTCCAGCTGTTCGGACAACTTGCGCTCATCCAGGCGAAGCTCGGCATCCTCGGCGTAGATGTTCATGGAGGTGATCGCCTGCTTCAAGGAATCGTAGATCCGGTCCTTGAGCGAGAAGTTCACATCAATGGGCTGTACGACCAGTCCCGGCGCACCCGCGCCATCCGTTTCGGTAATGCTTTCGGCTTCTCTTTCCATGACCTCGTCCCGGGAGTTCCCCTATGTTGCATGCGATGTCGGCTTGGCCCTCCCATAACCCCACCGACGGGATGTTTGAGGGTATAGCGGCTTTCACTGTGGTATACAATACACCAGGAACCACAAGCCAACTTTTCACATCGACCATATTTCTCCCGCGCTGCCCGGCGATGCGCGAACCGCATCGCCGGGCCAGTCGCATTACCCCACAGCGGGCTTTTTGCCCCGCACGTACCGTTTCCAGACGAACTGGAACGCCGGCAGGAACAGCAGAACCAAGGCGATGATGGTGATCGGTCCGGCGATCGGCCGGTTGAAGAACACCATCACGTCACCGCCGGAAATCAGCAGCGACTGACGCAGCGCCGGTTCCGCGATGGGCCCCAACACGATCGCCAGGACGGCCGGAGCCACCGGGTAATCGAGCTTGCGCAACAGATAACCGCCAACGCCCAGGATCAGCATCAGCCAGACGTCGAACATCCGCTCCGTGGCCGCGAATCCACCGACCATCGACAGCACGAAGATCAACGGCGCCAGGATCGTGAACGGCGTCCGAAGGAACCACAGGAACAGCGGAATGAAGGCGATGTTGATGATCACGGCGAACAAGTTCGCGGCATAGAGCGACGCGATCAGGCCCCAGACGAATTCCGTTTCCGTAACGAACAGGCGCGGCCCCGGTTGCAGGCCCCAGATCACCATGCCGCCCAACAGCACCGCCGTGGTCGGCGACCCCGGGATACCCAGGGTCAACATCGGCAGCATGGAACCGGTCGAGGCTGCGTTGTTGGCGGCTTCCGGCGCGACCACGCCCTCGACCGCGCCCTTGCCGAATTTCTCCGGCTCGCGCGAAGTCATCTTGGCGACGCCGTAAGCCATCAGCGAGCCCGGCGTGGCCCCGGCCGCCGGCAGAATGCCGACGAAGAAGCCGAGGACAGAGCCCATGAACCAAGCTTTCCAAGTGCCCCAGATGATCTTCAGGTTGTTGAAGACTCGTTCAACGGAGACCGTGACCTTGGTCATCATGTTGTCGCCGCGGCTGACTTCGATCGTCCACAGCATCTCGCCGATGCCGTAGATGCCGATCGCCAGGACCAGGAAGTTGATCTTGGACTGGAAGCCGATCAGGTCGAACAGGACCAGGCGCGGCTCGCCCGAGATAATGTCGAAGCCGATGGCCGACATCACCATCCCGATACAGATCGAGAAGATCGTCTTCGCGATATCATCGCCGGACAGACCGACGAAGGTGGCAAAGGCCAAGATCATCAAAGAGAAGATTTCCGGATCGCCGAAATCGAGGGCGACAGAGGCCAGAGGCGGCGCGAACAGCGTGAACAGGACGATCGAGATCGTGCCCCCCGCGAACGACGCCAGGGCCGCCGCGATCAACGCCTTGTCGGCTTCGCCCTGCATGGCGAGCGGACGCCCGTCGAAGGTTGTCGCCACCGCCGTCGAGGCCCCGGGAATACCCAGGGTGATCGACGAAATCGCGCCCCCGTACATGGCGCCGTAATACAGCGCCGCCAGGAACATGATCGCCGAGGTCGGCGGGACCAGGAAAGTCATGGGCAACAGAATGGCAACGCCGTTCACCGAACCCAGGCCGGGCATGGCGCCGACGAACAGGCCAACGACGACACCGAGCACGATCAAGCCGAGGTTAAGGGGCTCGAAGGCGACCAGAAATCCGTCTGACAAAAGACCGAGAAGTTCCATGGTTCTTTACTTTGTTTCCCCGGACGGGGCCGATCTATCGTCGGCTCTCCCGTCTTGTTTCGTGGTTTCTGGTCTTTTGTAGACCAGAGATTTTTCCGCTCTCGTCCCTATCGTCGGGACGCCCGAAATTTCGGGATTACAGGAAGTAGTCGTAGAGCGGGATGTACAGGGGGTCCATCAACCCCGTCGGCAGGAATTTGCGCAAGGCGATGTCGAAGAACAGGAAGGTGACGACCGGCGTGGGCACGGCAATGCCCAGGGTAACCTTCCATGAATGACCGCCCAGGAAGCGGATGTAGTAGATCAGGAAGACCGCGGCCGCGAGGTGCATGCCGATGATTTCGACCAACCCGATCATGACCGCGATACCGCCGCCGACCAGAATGAACATTTTCATGCCGTAGGCGTCCAGATAGGGATCTTCCGATTTGGACGGCGGGCTTGTCCGCCGGAACCAGTTGATCGCGATCCAAACCGTGGAGCCGAACATGAATGCCGCCAGCCAGAAGGGCCAGAAGCCGCCGCCGGGTCCCTCGCCGGGAATCCAGCCAATGGGCAATTCGGCACTCTTGACCATGAGGTAGATAGAGAGGACCGCCATCAAGACAGCCGTAATGATTTCAGCGCGACGCATGATGACGGTACCTCCCCATTTATCGCTTCAATTGACCTAGACGGACTTAGCCTTTGATGGCACCCATCTTGACGAGCATCTTGCGATGCACTTCGTTTTCACGCTTCCAGTAGTCGACAAGCGCGTCGCCCTGAAGCAGGTCGCCTTGCAGGCTCTTCTTCTTGATGTAGGTCTGCCATTCGGCGGTGTCGTAGACCTTCTTGAAGACGCCTTGGTAGAAGGCGAGCGCGTCCTTGCTCATGCCCGGCGCGCCGACGACGGAGCGCTGCATGTAGTAGACGAAGTCCTGACCCAGTTCCTTGAAGGTCGGAACCTCCTTGAACATCGGCAGGCGCTTGTCCGTGAACGACGCCAGCGGCACGACCGTGCCGGCTTCGTAGAAGCCCAGGGCTTCGGACGGGTTGTTCACCGTGGAGTTGGCGTGCTTACCGGCCAACTGCTTGGCGACCTTACCGCCGCCCTTGTACGGGACGTACTTCATATTCAGGCCGTAGGCGGCATTCAGGAAGTCAGCCAGCAGGTTGTCTTCCGAAGCCTTACCGGTACCGGCCATGATCCACTTGTTGCCATCGGCCTTGGCGGCCTTGACGAACTCGTCGACGGTCTTGATACCGGCGTCCTTGTGGACCCACAGCAGGAAGGTGTCTTCGGCCATGCGCGCGATCGGCGCAAAGGTCATCGGATCGACCTCAAGGCGCGGCTGACGCATCGGCGTGGTGTAGAAGCTGTTCAGCGTGACCATGATGGCATGGTCAGGGTCCTTGTGATTCTTCATGTACACAAGGGCTTCAGCACCGGAACCACCGGGCTTGTTGATCGGCGTCACCGGCTTCGGCGACAGTTTGTGCTTTTCGATGATGGACTGGATCAGACGGGCCAGTTTGTCGGCACCGCCGCCTTTACCCGCCATCACGACGAATTGGATCGGCTTCACCGGTTCCCACGCCAGCGCGGCTTTACCCGCGACGGTGGTGAATCCGGAAGCCAGGCCAACGGCAACGCCGATGCCCAGCATCTTCTTGGCAAAAGTCTTCATGGGTGGCCTCCCAGTTGTTGAAAGCACCTACACGCAATCGGCATCGGCAGACGCCGAAGACGGTGGGCGGTTAAATGCCCGGTCCTTTCGCCAATTATTGTTTTTGCGGCGTCCGGATCGGACGGTCCTGTCAGTTCACTTGGTCAGTGTCTTTGCAAACACTGTGTCTTCCCAAACATATGGTCTACATGCCCGGCTCTTTGAGCTCTTTGGCATTTGGTATACCACGACGAAAATAAGATCATTCTGATGAAGAAAGATCAACGGTTTTTTTTCGTCATCCTGGGGACAACAAAGCCCGTGAACGTCGCGTCAGCCTTGTTTCCATCCCTGTCTGCGCATGGAAATTTCGACCTTTTTCAATTGGACACTATTCCGACCCGCCAGATCAAGAGGTTGAAAATCAACCATGAAAAACCGCTTTCGCGGCAGGTTCGAAATGGCGCGTCAAACCGGTCGGGTTTTTCCTCCACACGCTTTTCGGAATGCCCCTGAAGTCCTCGAATTTTTCTGATTGCTTCGGCTGCCCGACCGCACGCCCCCGTCATCAAGAAACGGAATCCAGCCCGCTCAAGACGCTGAAAACAGATACCGCCGCAGCAACTCGAACGGCGCACCCGGCTCCGCCTCACGGAATAGGGCGACGCCGCCGACGGTCAACGGCGACGATGCCACCGGCTTGAAAATAGCGTCCAACACAGCCTGAAAGCGCAGGGCGATGTCGTCGTCCAAACGATCCGTCAGCGTCATGTGAAAACGGAAATCTTCCATCACATATGGATAGCCCCAGGTTTCCAAATGCGCGTCCTGGCGCGGCGTCAGGTCACGAGCCCGTCGCCGCAGCAACTCCGCCGCGCTGGGTGGGCGGCGGAACGCGTCGAACACCCGCACGCAGGTCGCCGCCAGATCATCCAATTCCGAGCTCTCATCGGCAGGGCATAAAGCCAGAAAACCATCCAAGCTGCGGACGGCAAGCGGCGGCACGACGAACGGCCTGCGGCCGGCGGCAAATCGGGCCAAGGCCCCATCCAGGTCGGCCAGGTCGCGCCCCTCGGCCAGGGCGAACGGCGGCTTGAGGGTCGCATGAAAGCCGTAACGCCGCGCCTCTGCCGTGGCCGCGAACCAAATATCCTCGGACAACCCCGCCAGGGCGATATCGGGCGGCGGCGGCAACAGGCCGCCTTGCGGGCGGGCCGGGTCACGGCCCAACCAGTGACAGCCCAAACGCCACAAGGACGATTTCGGGTCCGGCGTGAAATAAATCCCGTAGCGTTCCTGGACGGCGGTCATATCAGGCGGCCATGCCCGCGTCGGCCAGGTTCACCACCCGGGTCGCCGCCGCGTCACGCACCAGGGCGTCGTGAAAGATGCCGACCACAGCAGCCCCCCGCGCAACCGCCCGGCCGATCTCATCGACCACCACATCGCGGTTGGCCTTATCCAGCGATGCCGTCGGCTCATCGACCAGCAGGATCGGGTATTCGACGATGAACCCCCGCGCCAGGTTCACGCGCTGTTGCTCGCCGCCAGAAAACGTCGCGGGCGCCAGATGCCACAACCGCTCGGGAATGTTGAAGCGCGCCAACATCTCGCCCGCCCGGCGCTCGGCGGCGGCCGCCGTCTCGCCCAGGGCGCGCAGCGGCTCGGCCACGACCTGCAACGCCGGGACGCGCGGAATGACGCGTAGGAACTGGCTGACGTAACCCATGGTGTGGCGGCGCAAATCGAGAATTTCATGGGGCTTGGCGCGGGCGATATCCGTCACCTGTCCGTCGTGGCGAACCAGGATGCGCCCCTGTGGGCATAGGTAGTTGCCGTAGATCAGCCGGATCAGCGAGCTTTTACCCGTGCCCGACGGCCCATGCAGGGCCACGCATTCCCCGGCGAAGACATCCAACGAGACGTCGCGAAAGACCTCCAATTCAACCCCGCCCTGGTTATGCAGGATGAAGGATTTGGAGACGTTCTCCAGGCGGATCACCGCTTCTCGATTGTCATTCGTCATCTGGGAACATCCTTACGTCTGCAACACGGACGAGACCAGCAACTGGGTATAGGCATGCTGCGGGTCGTCCAGCACCTGATCGGTCAGGCCTTGTTCCACGACCTCTCCCCGTCGCATGACCATCAGGCGATGGGACAACAACCGGGCCACCGCCAGATCGTGGGTCACGATGATCGCAGACAGGCCCAGGTCGTTGGTCAGGCCGCGCAGCAGGTCCAGCAGGCGGGCCTGAACCGACACGTCCAAGCCACCTGTCGGTTCGTCCATGAACACCAGACGCGGAGCCGAGACCAGATTACGCGCGATCTGCACGCGCTGCTGCATCCCGCCGGAAAACTGCGTCGGCAGGTCGTCGATCCGCTCCAAGTCCATTTCGACCCGACCCAGCCAATCAGTCACCCGGGCGCGGATGTCGCCATAGTGGCGGTTGCCGACGGCCATCAGGCGTTCGCCCACGTTGGCCCCGGCGCTGACGCCCATGCGCAGGCCGTCGCGCGGATTCTGATGAACGAAGCCCCAATCGGTGCGCATCAGCATCCGGCGTTCAGCCTCGGTCATGGCGTAGACATCGGCCTCGCCGCCGATCGCCCGCCGATAGGTCAGACTGCCCTGCCCCGGCACGATTGCCGTCGACAGACATTTCAACAGCGTCGTCTTGCCCGAACCGCTTTCCCCGACCACGCCCAACACCTCGCCGGGCCACAGGTCGAACGAAACGTCGCGGCAACCGATCCGCCCACCATAGGAATGAGAAATTCCCCGAGCGCTGAGCAAAGGTACGTCCATCAGCCCTCCTCCCCTCGGTGTCCATCCTCGACCCGACGGCGGCAATGGTCGGTGTCGGAACAGACGAACATCGAGCCGCCCCGGTCGTCGGTGATGACTTCGTCCAGATAGCTGTCTTCGGCCCCGCAAATGGCGCAGGCCCGATCCCAGGTCTGAACCTCGAAGGGATGATCCTCGAAATCCAGGCTTTCGACCCGGGTGAACGGCGGGATCGCATAGATCCGTTTTTCCCGGCCCGCGCCGAACAGTTGCAGCGCCGCCATACCGTCCATTTTCGGATTGTCGAACTTGGGGATCGGCGACGGCGCGGTCAGGTAGCGGTCGTTGACCATCACCGGATAATCGTACGAGGTTTCGATATGACCGTACTTGGCGATGTCCTCGTACAGTTTCACATGCATCACGCCGTAATCGGCCAGGCCATGCATCTTGCGGGTTTCAGCCTCGCGGGGCTCCAGCCAGCGCAGCGGCTCGGGGATCGGCACCTGATAGACGATGATCTGATCCGCGCGCAGGGCCGTTTCCGGAATGCGGTGGCGCGTCTGAATGATGGTCGCGTCCTCGGTCGCCTCGGTCGTCGCCACGGCGGCAGTGCGGGCGAAGAAGCGCCGGATCGAAACCGCGTTGGTCGTGTCGTCGGCACCCTGGTCGATGACCTTCAACACGTCGGACAGGCCGATGATCGAAGCCGTGACCTGAATCCCCCCCGTTCCCCAACCGTAGGGCAGCGGCATTTCCCGCGATCCGAACGGCACCTGATGGCCGGGAATGGCCACGGCCTTGAGGACCGCGCGGCGGATCATCCGTTTGGTCTGTTCGTCCAGATAGGCGAAATTGTAGCCGTCATGCGCCGCGTTCATTCGGCGGCCTCCTCACATCTTTCCCGGGCCTCGCGGCGCAAGGCGCGGATCAACACCAGCTCGCTTTGGAAATCGACGTAATGCGGTAGCTTCAGGTGCTGGACGAAGCCTTGCGCTTCGACGTTGTCCGAATGGTAGAGCACGAATTCCTCATCCTGGGCCGGGGCGATTACGTCCTCGCCCAATTCCTTGGCGCGCAGCGCCCGGTCGACCAGGGACATCGCCATGGCCTTGCGCTCCGACCGCCCGAACACCAGTCCGTAGCCGCGCGTGAATTGCGGCGGCTCGGTCGCCGAGCCGGCGAACTGGTTGACCATCTGGCATTCGGTCACGGTGATGTCGCCGATATCGATGGCGAAGCCCAGTTCCTCGGGCACGATCTCGACCGCGACCTCACCCATGCGGATTTCTCCGGCGAAGGGATGGTTACGGCCATAGCCACGCTGCGTCGAATAGCCCAGCGCCAACAGGAAGCCTTCGTCGGCGCGGGCCAGATTCTGAAGCCGCAGGTCCCGCCCCGCGGGCAGGGACAGGGGCTCGCGCGTCAGGTCCGCGACCTTGCCATCGGGATCGTCACTTTGGCCTTCCGGCTCGATCAGGTCTTCATGGGCCAGCAGGTCCGTGACCCGGGGCATGGGTGCGGCCATGGACTCGGCGTCGCCGTCCGCCGTCGTGCGCGGGGCGTCGCCGTCCGCCGCCAGGGCGAAGTCCAACAAGCGGTGAGTATAATCGAACGTCGGGCCCAGAACCTGCCCGCCCGGCAGGTCCTTGTACGTCGCCGAAATGCGCCGCCGCACCGTCATCTCCGCCGTGTCGACCGGCGTGCTGACCGCCAGTCTCGGCAAGGTCGTGCGGTAGGCCCGCAACAGGAAGATCGCTTCGACCAGATCACCATGCGCCTGCTTGATCGCCAGGGCCGCCAGATCGGCGTCGTAGAGCGAGCCTTCGCCCATCACCCGGTCGACGGCCAGGCGCATCTGCTGCTTGATCTGCTCCAGGCTCAGCTCCGGCACCGCCGGGTCGCCGCGCCGTTCCTCGGCCAGCAGGGCATGGGCATTGTCGATGGCCTTTTCGCCGCCTTTGACCGCGACATACATCGCTTAGGCCTCCACCCGCGTGGTGCGCGGCAAGGCCGCCAGTCGGGCACCCGCGCAGAAAATCAGATCCACGCCGCGCGGAAAAAGACCCGCGTTGTGGGCAAGATCGGCGGGCAGGTCATCGCGCACGCCCGTCACGGTCAAACCCGTTGCACATTCGATACCGGGGCCGGTCAAGGTCCAGGCTGCAGCACCCCGTTCCGCCGCGACGATATCCAAGACCTGCACGATCACGGTCGTCGAAGCTTCGGGCAGTTCGTCCGTCCCCGTCCGGAACCAATCAAGCGGCGGCAGCGCCGCGCCATCGGTGACCAAGGCGAAATCGGCCTGGGCGCTGTCGGTCACGCGGGGCGCGCCGGTGTGAAAGGCAAGGTACCCCTGCGCCAACGACAGATCGCCTTCACCGCCGATCCACAGCGGCGTTTCAAAATCCAACAGGGACAGGCACACCGCCGCCGCCGCCGCATTCAACGGCGCGGGTGCATCGGGAGACACGGAAAGATCGACCACGTCACCCGGGCGGGACATCGCCTGAAGCACCGCGCGGAACACGGCCTGGGCACCGTGGACCGGCTCGGCCAACCCGGTATTGGGCGCGACTTGGGTCATTCCTGCGGCCCTCCCTGCTCGCGGACCATGGTGAAGAATTCCACACGGGTCGCCGCCGTCTTCGACGCCGTCCGCAAGCGCTCGGCCGCCAGCTTCGCCTGCGTCGGGGCGATCACCCGGGCCGCGACCCGGTCTGACCAATCCGCGGTCTGCAACAAGCCGTCGAACAGCGCCGCCAGTTCCGCGTGGCGCGTCGACCGTCCGGCCACGTAACCATGTCCAACCGTGCCGTCCGGCAAACGGACCGAGCACCGCGTGACCGACATTTCGCCCAGGTTGAACGCCGCCCCGTCGCCGCCCGCCCGACCCCGAACCATGACCAGGCCCCGTTCCGGCGCGCGCAGATGATCGTAGGTGCTGGGCGCCCCCTGCGACGTCAGTTCCTGCCAGGCGGCTTCCATCTCGGAAACATCGGCCCGCGCCAGAACCCCCATCCAGGCCCCGCGGGCGGATGTGTCCATTGGCAACTCGGCCACGGAATTAATTCGATCTGGCATCTTCGTCGTGTTCTCCGTCCGTCACCGGCCGCCGCGGCGGACCAGTAGACAAACTCAAAATAGGTATAGACGTCTATTTCTTTGGTGGTAATATGGCGTGGCGTGAGGATGAAAGTAAATCGGCAAGTCATGACGATTGGATGACACCATCGTGACCGACCGGCCACGCGCGACGACCGGAAACCAACACGCAAAGGCACTGAACACATGGACCCCACCAGAGTAAAACGGGGATCTGGCATCTCGCTGTGGCGTCAGATCGAGGAACAGATTTCGGACGACATCGCCAGCGGCATGATCGCGCCGGGCTCGCGCCTGCCGACCGAACATGAATTGGCCGAGCGCTACAACGTCAACCGCCACACGGTTCGCCGGGCCATGAAGGCCTTGGAGCAAGAAGGCCTGATCCGCATCGAACAAGGGCGCGGCACCTTCGTCCATGAACACGTCATCGATTATCCCGTGCGCAGGCGCACCCGGTTTTCCGAAAACATCATGGCCCAGCGCCGCCAGCCGGGCGGCTGGGTCGTCCTGAGCGAGCGGGTCCCGGCCAGCGGCGACGTCGCCGATGCCTTGGAGTTGGAAGAAGGTGCGCTTGTTTCGCTGATCCGGTCCATCGGCGAAGCGGACGGACGCCCGATCAGCATCGCCGATCATTTCTTCTGCGCCGAACGGTTCCCCAGCATGATCGAAGCGTTCGAAGAATCGCGCTCGATCTCGAAGGCCCTGGCACAGTTCGGGGTCGCGGATTTCTATCGCAAGATCACCCGGGTCACGACCCGCATGCCGGATACCGACGAATCCCAGCTGTTGAGCCAGCCGCCCAATCGCCCGGTGCTGGTCGCCGAAAGCATCAATGTCGACGCCGACGGCCGACCGGTCGAATACGGCCTGACCCGGTTCGCCGGCGACCGCGTGCAGCTGCTGTTCGAACCCAGCACCTGACGCGTTGCCCACCGGCAGTTGACCGGCGTAATCGTTTCGTCACCTCATCGTCACAGAGCGGACACCCCTTGTCTTTAAGAGGCAGGGGGTCAAAGTCCGCCATACCGGCGGCCAACACCGCCGAAGACGTATGCGATGATGAACATCATGGTACACAGCGGGGCCATGGCCTCGGAGCTTATCTTTACCAACGCCACCGTGGTCACCCGCGACCGGGCCTTTACCGGCACGGTGCGGGTCGATGGCGGCGTCATCCGCGACGTCGACGAAGGCCGCAGCGGCCTGGCCCAGGCCATCGATTGCGACGGCGATTACCTGATCCCCGGATTGGTCGACGTCCACACGGACAACCTGGAAAAACATCTGGAACCCCGCCCGGGCGTCAAATGGCCGGGCATGGCGGCGTTCCACGTTCATGACCGCATGCTCGCCACCTCGGGCGTGACCACGGTGTTCGATTCCCTGGTCGTCGGCGATATGCACCTGGGCAAACAGGGCCGCATGGGTGCTTTGGCGCTGGCGCGGGACGTTCTTGGTGCGGGCATCGACGACGGCCTGCTGAAAGCCGACCATCGCCTGCACCTGCGGGTCGAGGTCGCCTCGGCCACCGTTCTGGACGAATTGGCGACGATCATCGACAACCCTTTGGTCGGCCTGATTTCCGTGATGGACCATACCCCTGGCCAACGGCAATGGCGTGATCTGGACAAATGGAAGCGGTATTACGGCCGCACCTATACGCCGGACGAACTGGACGCCCAGATCGATGGCCTGTTGGAACGCCAGAAGAATTACAGCGACCGCAACCGCCGCGCGGTTATGGACGAGACCCGCACGCGGAGCATCCCCGTCGCCAGCCACGACGACACCACGGTCGGCCATGTGGCGCAAGGACATGAGGACGGCATTCAGATTTCTGAATTCCCGACCACCATGGAAGCCGCCGAAGCCGCCCATGCCCATGGCATGAAAACCATCATGGGCAGCCCCAACGTGGTCAAGGGTGGTTCCCACTCCGGCAATATCGCCGCCGCCGACCTGGCCAAGGCCGGGCTGCTGGACGGATTGGCGTCGGACTACGTCCCGATTTCGATGATCCACGCGCCGTTTATCCTGGCCGAGGAACACGGCATCCCCCTGCCCCAGGCCATCGCCATGGTCAGCGCCTCACCGGCGGAAATGGTCGGCATGCACGACCGCGGCGAAATCGCCCCGGGCAAACGGGCCGACCTGGTCCGGGTGCAGTCCTACCACCACATGCCCGCGATCAAGGGCGTATGGCAGAGCGGACGACAGGTGGCCTAATCAGGCCACCGCCGCCACACAAATTCAAATTGGATGGAAGTGTCGCCTTACAGCAGCTTCGCCAGATGATCGACCCGGCGGCGCAGGTTTTCCAGCACCTCGCCGACCTCGGCCGTGGCGCGCGCGGTCTGGGCCGACAGGTTCTTGACCTCGCCCGCGACGACGGCGAAGCCCTTGCCCGCGTCACCGGCACGGGCCGCTTCGATGGTCGCGTTCAAAGCCAACAGGTTGGTCTGCTTGGCAATAGCGTCGATCTGTTCGGCGACTTTTCCGACCTGGGAGATTTCTTCCTGCAGGCTGGTAATTTCGTCGCGAATTTCGGAGTTGCGGTCATCACCCGCAACGGCCATTGCGGTTCCCAGGGCAGCGTCTTGCGGCATTTCAATGTTTCCTTGCTCGAATACCGGCGCAGCGGTTCCCGCGCCGTGACCCTTTAACAGATCTCATTCGAACGGTAGCCTAATATAACGGAGCCGCCAAGATGGCCTTCCGGCCTATGCCGTCAGGTAAAGCGCTGGCGCAAAGCCTGGGAGAACAGATCGAGAAGCGTCACCGTGCCAATGATGAAAATCATCACCGCCGCCGTTTCCGCGTAATAAAAGCCGCGGATGTATTCCCACAGCATCATCCCGATCCCGCCGGCGCCGACGATGCCGATCACCGTGGCCGAGCGCAGGTTGCTTTCGAACCGGTACAGGGAAAACGAAATCCATAGCGGCAAAACCTGGGGGATGACCCCGAAGATCACTTCATGGACGGCGTCGGCCCCGGTCGCCCGGATGCCTTCCGCCGGATTGGGGTCGATGGCTTCGACCGCTTCGGAAAACAGTTTGGCCAGAACGCCCGTGGTGTGGATCCACAAAGCCAGCACGCCCGCAAACGGGCCCAGGCCGACCGCGACCACGAACAACATGGCGAAGACGAATTCGTTGATCGCCCGCGCGGCGTCCATCAAGCGGCGCATCGGCTGATAGACCCACCAAGGCACAATGTTTTGCGACGATAGGATGCCGCAGGGGATGGAGCAGACCACCGCCAGGACCGTACCCCAAATGGCGACCTGCACGGTGATGACCATCTCGTGCAGCATGGTCGGCCAATCATGAAAATTGGGCGGGAAGAAGCCGGACGCGAATTCCGCCATGTTGGCCGAATATTCGAACAACGCCAGCGGGTTCATCTCCGAGCCCTGCCAAGCCCAGGCCAGAACGATCAAGACCACCGCCCATCCCAACAGATTGACGACGGAGCGTTTCATATCGCGCGGCGGCAGGGTCATCGGCTGTGCGGCGGCGCCGGTATTGTCGATCACGGTCATGGCGGGGCTTTCCGAGTTGCGTTGGGAATGAATACGAAAACGCCGTGCCCTTTTGAGGCACGGCGTCATACGCAGAGGTCTTACTTAAGGGCGAGCTGGTTGTCGCTCAGGACCTTAAGAACATCGAGCTTGCGATCGATATCGGCGATCTTCTTGGCCTTTTCGGCGGCATCAAGACGCTCGTCGTTGACCAGCTTGCGCTTGTCCTTGAACAGCTGCAGCTGACGGATCGGATAGAGCTGGGCGTTCGAGGAATCTTCGAACGGCGCCCAACCCGAGCTGACGCCCGCCAGGATTTTGCGTTCCTTTTCGGCATTCGAGCCAAAGCGGCCATAGGACAGGAAGAAGCCCTTGATCTTGCTATTGGACGGCTTGTCCAGCTCGGCCCGCCACACGATCGGATCGTTCGGGATCAACGGCGATTTCCAGATCGCCTTGATCTTGGCGGCGGCCTCCGGATGGTTCTTCTTCAGACGCGACAGCGATTCCGTGTTGTTGGTGGCGAAATCGACCTGACCGTTGGCGACGGACAGCGCGTTGGTTTCATGGTTGGCGTTGCGAACCGACTTGTAGCACTTCTTCGGGTCGACATCGTTTTTGGCGAAGACATAGAAGCTCGGAACCAGGAAGCCCGAGGTCGAGTTCGGATCGCCGTTACCGAAGGTCAGGGACTGATCGCACTTCAGGGCGTCTTCAAGCTTGTTCAGCTTGTCATTGTTGGCCTGCGTGATCAGCAGCGACCAGTAGCCGGGGTTGCCGGTCACGTCGACGGTCTGCACGAAGACTTCGCCACCGGCGCGGTCGACGGCTTCCATGGCCGACTTGTTGCCGAACCAGGCAACGTCGACTTTCTTGAAGCGCATGGCTTCGATGACACCGGCATAGTCGGAAGCGAAGAAGGCTTTGACCTCGACGCCGAGCTGCTTGCTCATGTCTTCCAGGAACGGGGTGAAGCTTTTCTTCAGGCCCTGGGACGATTCCGTGGAGATGATACCGAAGGTCAGCGGGTTCGGCATTTCAGCCTTGGCCGTCTGGACCGAAGCGAAGGCCGCCAGCGCGATGCCGGCGATCATGGCCTTTTTGAACATTTTCGACTTCCTCCTGAGTAGCTTTGAGTCGATGAAGGCGGTTAGTGGGACAAAAAAATACGGGGCGCGGGGCGTTATGCAGACGCCGGATGGATGCGCGCCCGGGCATCGTGCCGGGGTGCACCGGCGATCGGACCGGGAAGGATCAATTCCTCTCCGGCCGCGCCGTACAGTTCGCGCAGGAAATCGTGGGTCAGGGCTTCGCTGGGCCCGTCATAGACGATGACGCCATCGCGCAGCGCGACCGTGCGGGTGCAGTAGCGGGTCGCGAAATCGACCTGATGCAGGGACACGACGACGGTGATGCGGTCCTCGCGGTTGATGCGGGCCAGGTTTTCCATCACGCGGCGGGCCGATTCCGGATCGAGCGATGCAATCGGCTCGTCCGCCAAGACGATCTCCGCCTGTTGGACCAGGGCGCGGGCAATGGCGGCGCGTTGTTGCTGTCCGCCGGACAGGGTCGAGGCGCGCTGCGTTGCGTATTGGTCGATGCCGACGCGACGCAAGGCCTCGAGCGCGCGGAGCTTTTCCTCGCGCGAGAACATCGCAAACCATCCCCGCCAAGCGGGAATTCTACCCAGGAACCCCAACAACACGTTGGTCATCAAGGACAGGCGGTCGACCAGATTGAACTGTTGAAAGATGACCCCGACACGGCCGCGCACAGCGCGCACGCCACGGGCCAGGCGGCCATTTTCCTGAACCGGATAACCCAGCACCTCGATCACGCCATCGCCGGACCGATCAGCCAACATCAGGCCCGAGATATGGCGCATCAAAGTCGATTTGCCCGAACCGGAAGCCCCGATCAGGGCGACCATTTCGCCGCTTTCGATCGACAGACTGACGTTGTCCAACGCCCGGGTCGTTTGGAACCCCTTGCGGAACGTTTTGGAAAGGTTGTGTACGCGAATGGCTGGCATCGATGCGGATGTCATTGTCATCCCTGTCGTGATGGCGCTGATGCGGCGGCTCCCCCCGAGCAGCCTACGACCGGGCAAGCCGCCATCGGCGGCATTGGCCTGCACCGGAATGGCGGCTATCTAAGTGACGGGCAGTGACCCAATTCTTGCGGTTTCATGACGCTTTGATGACTCGCATCACCCGGCCGCCCTGTCCCGATTTTCGGGATTTGGTGAAATCGACCAATACATGCAAATATGTGCCATCCCGTAGCGAAAGGGCGCGCGGGCCTGGGAAAGACGGGTCGGGGACCTGTTAGATATGTCGATCCAGACCAAAATCATCGCGGTTCTGGTGGTCGTCTTAGGCGGCCTGCTGCTCGGCAACCTGGCCGTACTCGATCAGGTCGTTCTGGAAAGCTTCCGGACCCTTGAACGTCAGGAAATCCGCCGCGAAATCGGTCGCACGATGGCCAGCGTCGATGACGAGGCCAAAAGCCTGGATTCATTGGCCACGACTTGGTCCGAGTGGGACGGCCTCGCAAAATTCGCGAACAATGACGATCCGAAGTTCGCCCAGCAGTTCCTTTCGGAACAGGAACTGGCCGCCTTCGGCCTGGATCTCGTGATCGTCATCGACCGCCATCGGCACGCAACGTTCAGATACACGCGAAACCGCGAGACGAATTCCGAAATCAGCCTTCGCAATCTCAATTCCCAAACCTTTCCCAAGGACCATCTGCTGTTGGCGCACCTGCGCGGCGGCGGAAACATCCGCGGCACCGTCGCCAGCGACCAAGGCCCGATGTTGGTCGCCGCCGCACCACTGTTCGGAAAGAACCAGCATCCGGCCGCCGTCGGCACGGTGATCGTAGGGCGGTTGATGAACAAGGCCGCGGTCTCGCGGATCTCCGGCTACATGAACAATGCGTTGGAGATGACGCCGATCACGGATGTCCTGTCCGGCGGGCAGCAGGAAATGGTCAATCGGATTCTCGCGCTCGACGAGCCTGTCATCGAAACCGGCCACGACGGCGCCTGGACCGCGTTTCTTGTGCAACGCGATCTGTTCGGTTATCCGGCGGCGCTTTATTCGATCACCGCTTGGTCGTCGATCCACAACCTGGGCGGCGCCACGGTCCGCACCGCCGGAACGATGGGCGTGATCGGTTCGTTGGTGGTTCTGCTCGCGATCCTGTTCATGATGCGCAGAATGATCGTTCGCCCGTTCGCGGACATGCAGCGCTCATTGTTGGCGATCCGGGCCTCCGGCGACATGTCGCGCACGCTTCCGCTGAAAGGAAATGACGAGTTCAGGATCATCAGCGGCGAGATCAACGACCTTTTGATGGAGCGCACGGCCTTCGAACAGGCCTTGGAACGTCATCAGGAAGAGCTGGAAAAACGGGTCGAAGAGAGAACTTACGAGCTGCAGCGCGAAATCGCCGACCGCGAGGTCGCGCAGGAGACGTTGAAATTCGCTGAATTTTCGCTTTCTCACTCCAGCGAATTCCTGCTTTGGCTGCGTCGTGATCAACGCATTCTCTACGTCAACGAAGCCACCTGTCGCCATCTCGGATATAGCCGCGACGAACTGCTGAACATGTCCTATGCGGATTTCAGCGACGGTCCCCCGCCCGACAAGGACTGGGACCTGTTCTGGGAAGAACTGCGCCACGGCGAAGCGGTTCTGTTCGACACCCGGCACCGGCGCAAGGACGGCTCCGCCGTTCCGGTCGAAGTGCGCGCCACGGTCATGGAGTATGCCGGCGAAGAATTCCTGTTCGCCTTCGCCCAGGATATTTCCAGGCGGATCGCCCGCGAACGGGCGCTCGTCGAGACCGAACGCCGATTCCGAACCCTGACCGAGGAAGCCAGCCAAGGGATCGTCGTCCATCGTGGGTTCTATCCCCTTTATATCAACCCGGCCTTTTTGCGAATTTTCGGATTCGAAGGCCAGAATGAGTTCCTTCGCCACGGCGGGCTAGAAGCAACATTGGCGCCGGAAGAAATGGCCCGCATTCGCGGCTACGATCTTGCCCGCATGCAGGGACGCAGCGCCCCCAACGACTATGTCTATCGCGGGCTGCGGAAGGACGGGTCGGAAGTTTGGCTCAACAACCGGTCCTTCATGATCGATTGGGGCGACGGCCCGGCAATTTGCACCGTGTTGTTCGACGTCACCAAATCGCGCAAGGCGACGCAGCAACTGTACCTGATGGAAACCGCGGTGCAGGAGGTCAACGACCCGTTCTTCGCCGTGAACTCCGAAGGATTGCTGACCTACGTCAACGATGCGGCCTGCCGGGCGCTGGATTACACGCGCGATGAATTGCTGGCGATGTACGTTCCGCAAATCAACCATGCACAGGCCGACGAATGGCCCGATTTCTGGGACAAGATCAAAGCACTGGGCCACAAAGTGACGTTCGGCTCTTCCCGGCGAAAAGACGGCACCACTTTTCCTGTCGAAATCTCATCCAGCTTCATCGACCACGAAGGGCAGGAATACGTCTTCTCTTTCGTTCGTGACATCAGCGAACGGGTCCGCGCCGAGAATGACCTGCGCGAAGCCCATGACGAACTGGAAAAGCGTGTCGAAGAGCGCACCCAGGAACTGACCCGCGAGGTCGAGGAACGACGCCGGGCCGAAGCCGCGCTGCAACAAAGCGAAAATCGCCTGCGCGGCGCGGTGGAAAGCTTGCAGGAAGGGTTCGCCCTGTACGACGCGGACGACCGCCTGGTGCTGATGAATGCGCGCTATGCCAACAATCACCCCCACGCCGACGAGATTTTGGCGAAGGGGGGAACCTTCGAAGACATCGCCCGCGCCAAGGTCGGTCTTATCGCCGATGCCAAAGGCCGCGAAGAAGAATTCGTCCAGGAGCGGTTGCGCGCCCACCGCAATCCGGGCCCGCCGATCATCCGCGAATTCACCGACGGCCGGTGGTTCTTGCTGCGCGAAAGCCGAACCTGGGAGGGCGGTATTACGCTGACCTCGACGGATATTACCGAGCTTAAGAAAATCGAAGGCGACCTGAAGCGGAAGACGGAGCTGTTCGACACCGCGGTCCGCGCCATGAACAACGGCATCGTGGTTATCGACCCGGACCTGCGGTTTGCCGCCTTTAACGACCACTACCTCAAGCTGTTCGACTTCCCGCCCGAACTTGTCTATGTCGGTGCTCCCTTGGCCAATGCGGTCCGTTTTCTGGTCGAACGCGGCGAATACGAAGACGTCGACGCACCGGACGAAGAGATTGTCCAACGGCATTTGGAGCGCGTGCGCTCGCCGGATACGACCATCGCCCGGCGACGTTTGAAGAACGGGCGAACCATCGAATCCCGGCGCGGCCATCTGCCCGACGGCGGCGTGGTCAGCATCCATGTCGACGTGACGGAAAATGCCGAATTGGAAGAACGCCTGCGCGAAGCACGCGACACGGCGGAAAGCGCAAACCAGGCCAAATCCGTATTCCTGGCCAACATGAGCCACGAGATTCGCACGCCGATGAACGGCATACTTGGGGTGGCCGAGATGCTCCGGGACACCCCGCTCAACAACAGCCAACAAGGCATGCTGGAGATCATCCAGGATTCCAGCCGAACCCTGATGGGCATCATCGACGATATTCTCGATTTCTCGAAGATCGAAGCCGGTCGTATCGAACTCGACCCAAGCCCATTCCGTTTGACCGAATTGATCGACGGCGTTGCCGAGCTCATGGCCCCCCGGGCCGAAGAAAAGCGAAACCGCCTGAATGTCTTTGTCGATCCTGCCCTGCCCGACACGATCGTCAGCGACCCGACGCGCCTGCGACAAATTCTTCTCAATCTGGTCGGCAACGCGGTCAAGTTCACCGATAACGGCGTGGTCGGCATCGACGTTCGCCCCCATGAAGTCGACGGCAACGAGCCGCCTCGCCTGGTCATTCGGATAACCGACACCGGCATCGGCATATCACCGGCGAACCAGCGGAAACTGTTCCAGCCGTTCGAACAGGGGGATTCCTCGACCATGCGGCGGTTCGGCGGCACCGGTCTGGGCCTGTCGATTTGCAAAGCCCTGACCGAGGTGCTGGGCGGAGATGTCGATGTCGACAGCAAGGAGGGCGCGGGCTCGACCTTTAGCGTCACGATCCCGCTTCACGCGGAACACGATGCCACGGTCGTCATGGGCCGTCCGTTCGTCGGCACGCGGGTCGGTATTCTCGCCGCCGACCACGAGACCGGCGGATGCATCGAAAGCTATATGGCGCACCTTGGGGCCGAGACCAAGATCATCCCCAGCCTGCGTGCGCTAACGCAAATGACAAGCGGCGGCGCGTTGCTGTCCGAGAAATTCGATCTTCTAGTGGTCGACCATGACCGCGCCGCTGTCGGGATTTCCCGCTTTCTGAACGAGCGGGAAAGATCCGCCGATCCGATCAGCCAAAGAACAATCGTCTTGATGCCCCGGGGGCATATTCTGGCGATCAGCGCGGACGATGTCGCACGCCGTCGCCTTTACGTTCCGAAACCCATTCAACGCGCAATGCTTTGGCAGGCCGCCGCGATGGCCTTGGGCCTGAACCTGCCGGGAATCGACAAACCCGTGCGAAATGCGGCCGAAACGGCGTCCTTGCCGCTGTATGCCCCGCCGGATTTCGAAACCGCCCGTCAGGCCGGCGCGTTGGTGCTGTTCGCGGAAGACAACCCGGTGAACTGCAAAGTCATTTGCATGATGCTGGAGCGCCTGGGCATTGCCGTCGAAACCGTAGCGAGCGGCTCAGAAGCCTGGAACAGGCTGCGCCGCCAACCGTTCGGACTTCTGATCACCGATTGCCACATGCCCGAAATGGACGGCTACGAGTTGACGGAACGGATCAGGACGCTGGAACGGTCGGGCAACCGGCCGCGCTTGCCGATCATCGCCTTGACCGCCGATGCCCTGATCGGAACGCGCGAACGCTGCAAAGCCGCTGGGATGGACGACTATCTGCCGAAGCCGGTCGACCGCTCGGAACTCAATGCATTGATCCAACGCTGGCTGCCTCAGGCGATCTCGCTGCGGCGTCCGGTCGGCGAGTCGGAAGCCAACCATGACACACCGCCCCCTTCCTTTCCGGCAGAGGCGATCCTGGACCTGCGCTATATTCATGACGCCGTCGGTGGAGACGAGACCATGGTCGCCCCGTTGCTACAGGATTACCTGCGCAACGCCCGGCAATTGGTCGACGACATGTTGCGCGCCTTCGAAAGCGAGGACTTTGCCCGCGCCCGCGAGGCCGCACACGCGGCCAAGGGGACTTCGCTTTTGGCTGGGGCGGTCCGCTTCGCCAATTTGTGCGAACGGATCGAACTGTGCCTGCGGAGCGGCGACACCGAAAAAGCCGCCGATTGGTCCCGCCGGATCGAGCCGGAACTGGCCATCGTCTCTC
>DJHY01000318.1:0-8207 GCA_002433335.1 Rhodospirillaceae bacterium UBA6608
CTACGCGGGTCAAACCGAAGGACGCTACGGCTTCTTCATGGCCTATGCCCTGGTCTTCGCCGTCGGCGTCTGGCTGCTCTTTTCCTACGCGTTGAACATGCCCGTTCCGCCAATCCGATTGCCCTGACCATGGAAGATTTTCTGATCGGTCTATCGACCGCCATGATGGCGCAGAACCTGCTGGCCTGCCTGGCCGGGGTGTTTCTGGGAACGGCCATCGGCGTGATCCCCGGCATCGGCGCGTTGGCGGCGATCTCGCTGCTGATGCCCGTCACCTTCGCCATGGACCCGACCACCGGCATCGTCATGCTGGCCGGTGTTTATTACGGGGCGGAATACGGCGGCTCGACCGCCTCGATCCTGTTAAACCTGCCGGGCACGCCATCAAACGCGATCACCTGCCTGGACGGATATCCAATGGCGCGCAAGGGGCAGGCAGGCGTTGCCTTGTTCATGACCACCATCGCGTCCTTCGTCGGTGGTAGCATCGGCATTCTGGTGCTGACGTTCCTGACCCCCGCCATGGTCAAGGTCGGCATGGCCTTTGGCGCGGTCGAGTACTTCGCGATCATCGTGTTCTGCTTTGTCGCGGTTTCGACCATCGGCGGCGCCGACCCGAAGAAGAACTTCGTGATGGTTTCGCTTGGCGCGTTGCTGGCCACGGTCGGGCAGGACATTTACGACGGCGCGGACCGATACACCTTCGACCTGCATGAACTGATCGACGGGATGAGCCTCGTCCCCGTGGCGATGGGCCTGTTCGGGCTGTCCGAGATCATGATGTCGATCCGGCGCAACAGCGGCCCCCAGGAACGTCAACGGATCGATTTCAAATCCATGCTGCCGAGCCTGGAGCAGTGGCGGCGATCATTCTGGCCGATGATCCGGGGCGCGGCATCGGGCTGCTTTTTCGGTCCCCTGCCCGGCACCGGTCCGTCGGTCGCGACGATCCTTTCCTACGCCAACGAGAAAAAGCTGTCGAAACGGCCCAGCGAGTTCGGAAAGGGTGCGATCGAAGGAATCGCCGCCCCCGAAAGCGCCAACAACGCCGCCGTTCAAACCGCCTTTGTCCCCACCTTGGCGCTGGGCATCCCCGGAACGCCGACGATGGCAATCATGATCGGTGCGTTGATGATCCACGGGATCGTTCCGGGTCCGCTGCTGATGACCAGCGAACCGCAACTGTTCTGGGGGCTGGTCGCCAGTTTCTGGATCGGCAACCTGCTGCTGCTGATCATCAATATTCCGCTGATCGGGCTTTGGGTGTCGTTCCTCAACGTTCCCTATCGATTGCTGTACCCGACCATCATCATCCTGATCTGCGTGGGCTCCTTCAGCCTGAAAAACAGCGTATTCGACGTACTGGTAATGCTGATCGTCGGGGTCGGATCCTATCTGTTGCGCTGCCGCGGGTTCATGCCCGCCCCGTTGCTGATCGGTTTCGTTCTCAGCCCCATGTTGGAAGAAAATTTCCGCCGAGCGATGATCATGGGCCACGGCGAGATCGATTTTCTCGTCAGCAGCCCAATTAGCCTAGTGACCTGGGTCCTGACCCTTGTCATGCTGGTGTCGGTCCTGTTCCGCAGCCAGATCGGCGGCATATTCAGCAAATTCACCTCTACCAAAACCGTCGGCGAAGACGAATAAACGGAACCTCTAAGAAGACTGGAAACTCCAAGATGATTATCGATTGTCACGGCCATTACACGACGGCGCCCGCCCAGCACGAGGCTTGGCGCAAGGAACAGATCGACGCCAAGGGCGATCTGTCGAAAATGAGCACCAAGGAGCCTTTCGTCTCCGACGACGAACTGCGCGAAAGCATCGCCAACACCCAGTTGCGGCTGCAACAGGAACGCGGTACGGACATGACCATCTTCTCGCCGCGCGCGGGCGGCATGGGCCATCACATCGGCAACGAGGAAATGTCCAAGCAGTGGACGCGGATCTGCAACGATCAGATCAAGCGCATCTGCGACATCTTCCCCAACAACTTCGCGCCGGTCGGCCAGTTGCCGCAATCGCCGGGGTGTTCGCCGTCCAATTCGATCCCCGAACTGGAACGCTTGGTCAACGAGATGGGCTTCATCGGCGTTAACCTGAACCCCGATCCGTCGGGCGGTCATTGGACCGATCCGCCGCTGACCGATCCGTGGTGGTTCGACCTGTACGCCAAGCTGGAAGAATTGGACGTTCCGGCCATGGTCCACGTCAGCCAGTCGTGCAATCCGAACTTTCATTTCACCGGCGCGCATTACATCAACGCCGATACCGCCGCCTTCATGCAGTTGCTGCAGTCGGACCTGTTCAAGCGGTTCCCGAAGCTGAAGCTGATCATCCCGCATGGCGGCGGCGCCGTGCCCTATCACTGGGGACGCTACCGGGGCATCGCCATGGGCATGGACCGGCCGGAACCCAAGGACATGATGGGCGACAACCTGTTCTTCGATACCTGCGTCTATCACCAACCGGGCATTAACCTGATGACCGAGGTCGTGCCCGTGGACAACATTCTGTTCGCGTCGGAACTGCATGGCGCGGTGCGCTGCAAGGATCCGGACACCGGCGAATGGTTCGACGACACGCGCCGCTACATCGAAGCGACGCCGCACCTGACGGCCGAAGAGAAGGAAAAGGTCTTTTATAAAAACGCGCTCAAGGTGTTCTCGCGCCTGAAGCTGCCGAACGCTTGAGCATTCAACAAACCATCCGTTCTGGGAGGAACAAGAAATGACCGTCGGTTTCCGTATCAAAAAGACCTGGGAGCGCATTGCCCCCGACATGGTCGAAAACTTCAAATCCCTGCCCGTCGCCAATGTCGGCGATTGCATGTCGCGCATGTTCGCGGGCAGCAATGCCCTGCGCCCCATGCATAAGGACGGCGTGCTGGCCGGCCCGGCCTTTACCGTGCTGACCCGCCCGGGCGATAACCTGATGCTGCACAAAGCCATCGATACCGCCGCCCCCGGCGACGTGATCGTGGTCGATGGCGGCGGCGACCTGACCAATGCCTTGTTCGGCGAAATGATGCTGATGCAGGCCATGAAGCGCGGCGTCGCCGGACTGGTCCTGAACGGTGCGGTGCGCGACCGTGATGCTTTCCTGGATCACAACCTGCCGGTGTTCGCGGCGGGCGTGACCCACCGCGGCCCGTACAAGGACGGTCCCGGCGAGATCGGCTTCCCCATCACCCTTTACGGCATGACCATCAATCCGGGCGATCTGATCCTGGGCGATTGCGACGGCGTGCTTTGCGTACCGAAGGAAGAGGCCGAGACGGTGCTGGCCGCATCGCGCGCCAAAAAGGCCGCCGAGGACAAGCAGATGGCCGAAATCGCCGCCGGAACCGTCGATCGCAGCTGGGTCGACAAGGCCCTGAACGACAAAGGCTGCGAATTCGTCGACTAGGCCTCCCGCCGATACCGACGTTGCGAGACAAGCCCCGCCATCCCTCATAAGATGGCGGGTAATGGAAGGCGCTCGCCTTTTCTAAAAACGCAACCCGACTACTTGGGAGAGGAACACCAATGTCCAAAGGACCTTTGGCGGGCAAGACCGCCGTTATTACCGGATCGTCGCGCAACATCGGCAAGGCGACGGCGCTGGCCCTGGCCGCCGATGGCGCGAACATCGTCGTCAACGGGGTGCAGGACCAGGCAGCAGCCGATAGCGTGGTCAAAGAGATCGAAGCCATGGGCGGCAAGGCCGTGGCGCAGCTGGGCGACATCACCAAGCAGGAGGACTGCGATGCCTTGATAAAAGCCGCCGTCGATGCCTTCGGCGGTGTCGACATCCTGGTCATCAATGCCTCGACCCGTGGCCAGAAGCCGTTTCTGGAAATGACCCACGATGAATTCCGCCGGGTCGTCGACGTCACCATCGATGGCGCTTTCTTCCTGTGTCAGAAGGCGATCCCCCATATGCAGAAAGCCGGCTGGGGCCGGATCATCACTCTGGGGGGCGTCAGCTGGTGCGTCGGGATGCCGAACCGCGTGCATAATCTGGTCGGCAAGGCCGGCGTCACCGGGTTCACCCGCGGGCTCGCCACCGAATTCGCGGCCCAGGGAATCACCGCCAACGTCGTCTCGCCGGGCGCAACCGAAACGGCCCGCCCTGCCTCGGCCGGGAAAGGAAACCCGATCGATACCTCGCATATCCCCATGCAGCGCTTGGGCGATGTAAAGGAAATGGCCGGGACCGTCCGCTTCCTGTGCCAGCCGGAAGCGTCCTATATCACGGGGCAGACCATCCACGTGAACGGCGGGCTGTTCTACGGCTGATAGGGTTGCCTAGGCCGCCAGTTCAGGCCGGAACTTTAGGCTGGCCACCTGCGCACGGGCGTCGTCATCTTCGGCGCCCGTGAGGCTGGCCAGCAGCATGGCGGCGGCGACCACGCCTTCCTTATGGGCGTCCATGGCAGAGTGCCCCGCGTTCAGGGCTTCCTGAACCGTTTCCACATAGCTTTCTTCCAGCATGGCCATGGTGGCGTCGTCCATCCGGGTGCAACTCCTGTCTGCGTTGCGCCTTGCGTCCCAGGCGCGCATGCGCCGCCCGGTCGCGTCGTAACGCCTTCAGGATATTCGTAGTCTCATTGCTGAAATAAGTGAAAATTTCTAAATTCCGGCGGAAATCCACCACATATGCGGGGATGCACCGCCGGAATTTACACGTGATCACAGATTGTTAAGTCGCCCGCATACAACGGCAACCTGTGGACAAAATCGACTGATCAGCGGTTCTGGATACTTTTCCACTGGTCAAGCGTGCGACGGGCCTGATCGACGATCGGGTAATCAATGAAGTACCCGTCCAACTGGATCGAGGCCAAGCCCTGGGCCTCGGCCTCGTCGAATGCAGCGACCACTTTTTCGGCAAAGGCCACTTGCTCTTCGGTCGGGGTAAAGACCCCGTTGGTCGGGCCGATCTGATCCGGGTGGATGCAGAGCTTACCCTGGAAGCCCATGTCGCGGACCTTCTCGGCCGAACGGACAAGCCCATCCGTATCCTTGATGTGGATCCAAACGGAATCAACGGGCGGCTCCAGCCCTTCGGCGCGGGACGCCAGAACGACCTCGGCCCGGGCATGATCGATTTCGGTTTCGGCCAAGGTCCAGCGCATGGACATGTCCTTGGTGTAGTCGCCGGCGCCGAAGCTAAGCCGTCGCACGCGCGTGCCCGCCCCCGCGATGGCCCGCGCATTGGCGATGCCCTTACCGGTTTCCAGGATTGGCAACAGGTCGACGGAACCGACCTCCATGCCTTTATCCTTTTCGATCTGCGCCATGATCCAATCGACGGCGATGACTTGCGCGGCTTCTTCGACCTTGGGCAACACGATGCCGGTCAGCCATGGGCCCATTACAGCCAGGATATCGTTGAAACAGAAATCGGTATCCCAGGCGTTGACGCGGATATAGCCGCGCTTGCCGGGATTTTGTTTCAGGGCTTCGACCACCATGGCGCGGGTCGCGGGCTTCTCGGCCACGGCGACGGCGTCTTCCAGGTCGAGGATCACGGCGTCGCAATCAAGCATGAACGCCTTTTCGACCCGGCGGGGATGGTTGCCGGGGGCAAACAAATAGGTGCGATGAACGGCCATAGGATGTTCCGATATTTTGTTGATTGATTGGGAGGGTGTTCGAATTCGAAAGGCGGCTTGCCCGCTCCGGCTGAGGTTATGTCTTCAGGACTGCGGACGATCCGCCACGTCCGGACGCGGGTCCTTTTCGTCGTCTGCCGCGGGGCATTGCGACGGACCGCCAAAAGCATCGGTCGCCAGGGGGATTTCCGTCATGGCGCCCTGGCCTGTGTCACCAGAACCGGCGGCCCCGCCGTCCGCAAAAGACGAAAACGGAGCCATCGACAACAGCAGCATGCATAACCAAAACGCATGACGGGCCATGGCGGCGCCCTCCCAGAGAACCGTCGCCATCTTACCCTGCATACGCGATGAATGTCACCAATCCGGCGGCGTCCAGGTCGTATCCTGATCCAGCGGAAAGACAGGGCGGCACAGGTGCCCCCATTTGAAGTTGGTGAACACCGGTGACGTCAGGCCCGGGCAATCGACTTCGAAAATCTGTTCCGGGGGGAAATATTCATCGAAGCCGGCGCGGAAATGACCGCGCGATTTGACCACCAGCGTCCGGACCGTAGCAATGTCGATGCCGAACATCTCCAGCATCGCCGGGTCGGAGAGTTGTTTGCGGAACGTCCCAAGGGCGACACGAATGCCGCCGATCTCGATCAAGGCAGCCGGACCGACGCTCAACGCCCGCCCGCGCAGAATACCCCGTCGACCGACGAACGATCCGTCCGTCAACTTCAGCACTTTGGCCTTGGCCTCGAACGGCTCTTCGAAATCCGTCTTCGGCTTCTGATTGAAGCGCGCCGTGAACTCGGCCCCCTCACCTGCCGCATGGGCATCGGCGGCCAAGGCGGCATCGATCATGATCCCGATCACCACGCCTTCGGCCTGGGCCTCGACCAAGGCCTTCAGCATATAGGTCGTCGTGCCCGTACCGCCGCCGCCCGGGTTGTCAGCCACATCGGCGATAATCTTCGCCGGAACTGACGGGTCCTTTCCGCATTCGACGGCCATCGCAGCGGCCTCTGGGATCGGCGTCAGCGCCTTCTGATAACGCTCGTGATCGGCCCACAGCTTGCGGGACAACGCGCCTGCAAGTTTACGCGCCGCCGACATGTCTTCCCTTGCCGTGACGACAACCGTCATGCCGCACTTGGGGCTATCGGAATAGATAAAGCCCGCAGCGACTGACACGTTCAGGATCGCACCGTTAGATGCTTCCTGCGCCTTCTGACCTTCGTTGATGATATCGGCATAGGGGCCTGTCGCCGTCAGCAGCGTAACCGACGGGGCCGCGATCGGCACCTTGACGAAGGCGGTCTGCGGACGCATCCCTTCAAACATCTCGTTCATGGCCCGCGCCGCTTCGCTTGCGCGTTCGCGCTGATCGACGTGGGGGTTCGTCAGATAGGCAATCAGCACATCGGCATGATCGGCCATCGCCTGAGATATGTTTGTATGCAAGTCGAGCGTCGCCAACAACGGCACGTCCGGGCCGATGATCTCGCGCACCCGGCCATACAACAGCCCGTCGGGATCCATCTCGTGCTCGGCGCGCATCGCACCATGGCTGACGATATAAACACCATCCAAGGGTCCCGCCGCCTTCAGCCGCGTCTCAACCTCGGAAACCACCCAATCGAAGAAGCCTCGCTCTACCGGTCCGCCCGGCTCGGCATCGCCGACAAGGATCGGCACAAGTTCCCACGCATCGGGACGCAGCTTTTCCATTTGCTGGCAGAACGCATTGACCTCGGACGGAAGGCGGGGATTAGGGGCCGCCAGTTCAGCCGAGATTTCCGGCCCAACCAATAGGCAGCGTTTTTCGTAATCAGCCCGCGTCGTCACTGGCGCGAATGCATTGCTTTCCAACAGGAAACCCAGAACAGCGATGCGTTTGGTCATGACCGGTGTGTATCCTTTCTGCGTAGAGCGAACTCAATCCATATAACAGCGAAACCCCATAACAGAAAGGGCGGCCGAAGCCGCCCTTTCCAAAGTACTCTTTCGCTTTCGATCAGCGAGAGCGCAGTTTCGGATCCAGGGTATCGCGAACCGCGTCCCCGAACAGGTTGAAACCGAACACGCTGAGCGAGATCGCAACACCGGGATAGATGGCGACCCAAGGAGCGCCTTCGAAGAACTCGGAGGCGTTGGTCAGCATCAGGCCCCAGGCCGGAACCGGATCCTGCACACCCAGGCCCAGGAACGACAGCGAAGCTTCGAGCAAGATCGCCTGACCCAAGAAGGTGGTCAGCATGATCAGGTACGGAGCCATGACGTTCGGAACCATGTGGCGCAGAATGATACGAGCGTTCGAGAAGCCAAGGGCACGCGCGGCATCCACATAGGGGATTTCGCGAATGGCCAGGGCGTTCGAGCGAACGACACGAGCACACTGCGGGATGAACGGCAGGATAATCGCGATCATCACGTTCTGGAAACCCGGCCCAAGCGTCGCGACGACGGCCAGCGCCAGGATGATCAGCGGGAAGGCCATGAAGACGTCGAGAATACGCTGCAGGATCAGGTCGAACAGACCGCCGAAGTACGCACTGGCGACGCCGAGAACCAATCCAGCCGTGGCCCCGATGATGGCGCAGACGAAACCGACCAGAAG
>DJHY01000318.1:8527-27670 GCA_002433335.1 Rhodospirillaceae bacterium UBA6608
ACCGACCAGAAGGGCGGTCCGCGAGCCGTAGATCAGACGCGACAGAATGTCGCGGCCGAATTCATCGGTACCCAGGAGGAAGCTGTCGGTACCCGGGGGCGCCAACATGGCTTCGTAGTGTTCCTGCAAGGGATCGTAGGGAGACACGATGTTGGCCAGAACGGCGGCCAAAATCATGGCGATGACGATAGCCAGACCGAAGACACCGAGAGGCTGCTTGCGGCACAGATCCATGAGGATCCGCGACCACGGCTTTTTCGGCGCGACTTCTTCGAATTCGGCTTCGGTTTGAATTTCGGAAACGGTAACCATCTTCTTCTTATCCCGTTACGAGTAGCGGATGCGCGGATCGAGCCACGCATAGGCCAAGTCGGTAAGGAGGTTGGTGAAGACGAAGATGATCACGACGAGCATCACCAGGTTCTGCGTCATGGTGAAGTCCTGGCGCTCGACGCCATCCACCATGAGGTTGCCCAAGCCGTTCAGGTTAAATACCTGTTCGGTGACCACCAGACCGCCCATCAAGAACGCGAACTCAAGCGCCAGGATGGTGACAACCGGAAGCAAGGCGTTTTTCAACGCGTGCCGGTTGATGACGATCTTTTCGACCATGCCCTTGGCGCGAGCGGTACGGACATAGTCCTCACGCAAGACTTCAAGCATGGCAGAGCGGGTCATACGAGTGGCGACAGCCGAGTACCGGTAACCGGTAGCAACCGCGGGCCAAACCAACTGAGCCAGGTTATGCGCCGGATCTTCCCAGATCGACTTGAACTGGATCGGTGGCATCCATGGTTCGCCGAACCATGATTGTGTCACGATCAATAGTCCTAGGATGATCATTAGACCTAACCAGAACGACGGGATCGCGATCCCGGCGATGGCGAAGCCTCGCACCAGATAATCCGTCATGGAGTTCTGCCGCACGGCGGACAGAATACCCAGCGGGATTGCGATCACCGTCGCGACGATCGTCGCCATGATCGCGACCTGCATGGAGAGTTCGAACCGGATGGCGATTTCATGGGTAACGGGCTGACCCGTCCACATGGAGTTGCCAAGGTCGAAGATGAAGTAACCCCACACAAAGTCGAAGAATTGGATGATTTGAGGTTTGTCCAGCCCCAACTGCTCGCGGCACAACTGGATCTGATCCTCGGCAACGGCCATGCCGGTACCCAGGAAACGAACGGCGCAGATATCGCCCGGCGCCATGCGGAGCAGCAAGAATACCAGGATCGCGGCGCCGAGCAGCGTCGGGATCATCAGGAGAACTCGCTTAAGGATATACTTACCCATGTCTTCCTCTATCCGGGGTTACCACCCGCCACCCCAATGGCGGCGGGCGGTTCCCGTTTGTCGTTAACGCTGCGTCAGGCGCAACTTATTTGTCGAGCCAAACCTGGTCCAAGGACTGGTTCAGATAGTGACTCGGCGCGATCTTCCAGCCCTTCACATAGGAACGGTGCGGGTTGATCTTGTACCACCACAGCGTGATGCCTTCGTGAGCCATGTCAGACAGGGCCCGCTTTTCGAAGACACGGATGATTTCACGCTGCTTGGCTTCGTCGCCTTCCTGAACGAGCTTGGCGTAGATGTCTTCCAGCTCCTGGTCCTGGCCTTTGTAGTTGGCGTAGTTGTTGCCGGCCGAACCGATGTACTTCGAGACGTCGCCGATCGGGTTAATGACCGACTGGCAGTTGAAGTCCATGGAGACGTCGAAGTTCTTCGTCTTACGCAGGGAGTTGTAGAAGCTCTTGGTCGGCTCGACGCGCTGGGTCACTTTCATGCCCACCTGACGCCACTGGCCGATCAGCCAGGTGCCGACGATCTTATACGGCTGGTCCGTACCGCGGTTCAGCAGTTCGAATTCCAGACCGGCTTTACCGGCTTCGGCCAGCAGCTTCTTCGCTTTTTCGCGGGAAGCCTTCAGGTCCGTGCCATAGCCGTCCAGACGAACGAGCTCAGCCTTGGTCGCAGCCATCGGGTGCTTCGGATAAACGACGCCGCCGACGGTTTTGACGATGGCGATACGGCTCAGGTGCTGCGATCCGCCCCAACGGTCGACCGCCAGGGTCAGAGCACGACGAACGCGCGGGTCCTGCATGATCGGACGGCCGTGGTTCGGCGTGTACAGCAGCACGCAGTTCCAATCGCTTTCCTGAACGGTGATTTCGTTGCCCAGGGCGGCGACCAGGTCGTCACGCTGTTTCGGCGGGAAACCACGGAATTCGATGGCGGCGCGGTCACCACGGATGGCCTGAACGCGGATGGCCATTTTGCGCGAAATCAGCGCTTTGTAGCCGTCCAGGTAGGGCAGACCCTTGACGTGGTAGTTGTCGAAACGAACGCCTTCGACGTGCGAACCAGCGACGGCTTCTTTGAACTTGAAGGCACCGGTGCCGTTCACGTTCTTTTCATGCCAGTCGTAACCGTGTTCTTTCAGGTCCTTGGCGGAATAGGTGTAGTTGAACGGGGTGGCCAGAGCCGGGATGAAGGCCCCCGAGGGGAACTTCAGCTTGAAGACGATGGTTTCATCGTCCGGCGCGGTCACGCTTTCGACCATCGTAAAGAACGACTTACGGGCCGAAGACACACCTTCCGGCGGGAAGATGATCTTTTTGTAGGTCGCGACGAGATCCTGAGCGGACAGGACCTGACCGTCGTGGAACTGCACACCCTTCTTCACTTTGAAGGTGTAGACAGTGCCGCCATCGGTCGGCTTCGGCACGGAACCCTCGCAGAGATCGCAGATGAAGTCGGTCGGCGAGCTCGGGTTTTCCGGGTTGACGCGGATCAGCAGGCTGTAGAACGGCCGCGTCGGGTGAACCATCGCAAAGGTCGATTCTTTATGGCCGTCATAGGACGGGGCTTCGGCTGCGACGATGAAGTTGAGGATTCCCCCCTTCTTCGGCGTCTCCGCCTTTGCCGGTCCGCTGGCACCCATGGCCAGGCCAGTGCCCAGCGCAAGAGCCGCAGCGAAACGTGCGTACTTACTCATGTGAAGTCTCCTTACCCAATTTGGTTCGAGGGGTGTTCTTCCACCCCCCACTCTTCTGTGTCCTCCCGATTAAGGGGGAGATCACACCTCCGTGCAGGCCACCCAGTGACCTTTTCGCACCTCTCTGAAGTCTGGAATATTTTTCTTGCACGAGTCCACCGCTAAAGGACAGCGCGGGTGAAACACACAGCCGGACGGAGGATTGATCGGGCTGGGGATTTCTCCCTTGATGATCTGGTGCTCACGGGTTTTTTCCAATTCCGGATCCGGAATGGGAACCGCATTAAGAAGCGCCTGGGAATAGGGATGCAGCGGATGGTCGAACAGCTCGTCGCAGTCCGCCAGTTCCACCATGTGCCCCAGGTACATAACGGCGACCCGATGACAGATGTGACGCACGACCGAGAGATCGTGGCTGATGAACAGGTAGGTCAGGTTGAACTCTTCGCGCAGTTCTTCGAGCAGGTTGATAACCTGCGCCTGAATCGACACGTCGAGGGCCGAGACCGCCTCGTCACAAATAATGAATTCCGGCTCCATGGCGAGCGCGCGGGCGATGCCGACGCGCTGACGCTGACCGCCAGACATTTCGTGCGGATAGCGATCCGCGAAATCCGGATGCAGACCGCAGCGGCCCAACAAGTAGCCGATACGCTCGCGACGCTTCGCTTCATCGGTGATGATGCCGTGCACACGCAGCGGCTCGCCGATGATATCGCCGATCTTCATACGCGGATTGAGGGAGCTGAACGGATCCTGGAAGATCACCTGGACCTTCCGGCGGATGTCGATCATTTCCTTGCCGTTCAGCTGGCAGATATCCTTGCCGTCATAGATGATCTGACCGCCGGTCGGATCTTCCAGACGCAGGATGCAACGGCCCGTGGTCGTCTTGCCGCAACCCGATTCGCCGACCAGACCGAGGGTTTCACCCCGACGGATGTAGAAGTCCAGGCCGTCAACGGCCTTAACTTCGGCAACCTTACGCGGGATCAGGACGCCTTCCGTGATCGGGAAGTGCATCTTCAGGTCCTTTACCGTGACGAGGATTTCGTCCGAAACCTCGCCGCGGAACTGGGAGCCGTAATCCTTGCCGGCGCTTGCTTGTGCTTCACTCATAGTTCGATCTCCGCCAACTCTTCTTTCGACCGGAAGCACGCGCTGAAGTGCAGATCGCCCATTTGCTCCAACGGCGGATAGGATTCCGCACACTTGGCGACGGCGAACTTACAACGCGGCCGGAACGAACAACCACCATCAAGCCGGGTCAAATCCGGCGGCTGACCATCGACAGGATCAAGCTTCTCCTGACGCGGACGGTCCATACGCGGCACCGACTTCAGCAGAGCCAGCGTATAGGGGTGGCGGGGACGGTGATAGATATCGGTCGCCGTGCCGGTTTCGACGATGCGACCGGCATACATGACGTTGACCCGGTCGGCATAACGCGCGACCACGCCCAGGTTGTGCGTGATGATGATCATCGCCACACCCAGATCGCGGGTGAGGTTCTTCATCAGCTCAAGGATCTGGGCCTGAATGGTCACGTCGAGAGCCGTCGTCGGCTCGTCGGCGATGATCAACTTCGGCTCACAGGCCAGCGACATGGCGATCATGACGCGCTGACGCATACCGCCCGAAAGGTGGTGCGGGAACTGGTCGACACGGCGACGCGGTTCGTTGATGCCCACCATTTCCAGCAGCTTGACCGCACGTTCGCGGGCGTCGGCTTCGGACATGTCCATGTGCGCCAGCATCGGCTCGGTCAACTGCATACCGATCGACAGGACCGGGTTCAGCGACGTCATCGGCTCCTGGAAGATCATCGAAATATCCTTACCGCGGATACTGCGAATCTCGTCTTCGGAGCAGAAGGCCAGGTTCTTGCCCTGGAACCGAATTTCACCGCCGACGATTTCGCCGGGCGGCTTCGGGATCAGGCGCAGGATGCTGAGAGCGGTGACGGATTTGCCCGATCCGGACTCACCCACCACGGCAACGGTTTCACCGGCGTTGACGTCGTAAGAGACGCCGTCAACAGCTTTAACGGTTCCTCCAGACGTATGAAAATGCGTCTGGAGATTATCAATCTCGAGGAGTGCCCCCACAGAAGGTTTCCTTCCCATTGTTTATTGACGCGGGAGTTTCTTAATTTTTCTCCCTGGGTTCCGCGTGAAAACTAGAAGCCCCCCCGGCCGTTGTCAACGGGTTCACAAGACGAAAATGATTTTTCACATCGGGCATTTATTCCCAGCACGTCGGCCTTGCGAAAAAACTTCCCGCCCCCCCTAGGCATTCTGATATATCGCTGCTGCGTCACGAATGTATACAAAGTGGCATCCATCACTTCTCAGGGAGACCATCCAAAATGGCCAATTCCACCAAAATGCACGACATGGGCATGAAGTACCGGCGCGAAGTTCTGGGCGACGCCTATGTAGATAAATCCATGGGCGGCGCCGACGACTTCAACCGCGGCTTCCAGGAATTCGTTACCGAATATTGCTGGGGCGGCAGTTGGGGCCGGGGCATCTTGTCCAAACGCGACCGGTCGATTCTCAACCTCGGCATGCTGGCCGCGTTGAACCGTCCGCACGAATTCAAGCTGCATTTCAAAGGCGCCATCAACAACGGCCTGACCGTTGCCGACCTTCGTGAAATCTGCACCCAGGTCGCGATCTACTGCGGCATTCCGGCGGGTATCGAAGCCTTCCGTCTGGCGCGCGAAGTCTTCAACGCCGAAGGCATCGACATCTCCAAGATCGACGCCAAGCACGACCTGGAGGACTAACCCAATGGCCGAACAACGCACCTACGGTTTCATCGGCCTCGGCCAAATGGGCGGCCCGATGGCCGACAACATCGCCAAATCGGGCCTGCCGATTCACGTTTTCGATGCCGCCGGCACCAAGGACCGCGCCCATGAAAACGCCATCGCGCACGACAGCCTGGCCGGTGTCCTGGCGAATGCCGACACGGTATTCCTGTCCCTGCCTGACGGCCCGATCTGCACTGCCGTCGCCAAGGAAATCGTACAGGTCAACGACCGCAAGACGAAGGTCGTGATCGACCTTTCGACCATCGGCCTTGTCGCCGCGCAGGACATTGACGGCATCCTCAAGGACGCCGACATCACCTATATCGACGCGCCCGTCTCCGGTGGCCGCAAAGGCGCCATCGCCGGGACCATCGCAATCATGGTCGGCGGCCCGAAGGAAATTTTCGACGAGCACATGGACGTCTTCAAGACGTTCGCCAAGAACCCGTTCCACGTCGGCAACGTCGCCGGTCAGGGGCAGGTCGTGAAGATGCTGAACAATTTCCTGTCGGCAACGGCCATGGCCGCGACCTCCGAAGCCGTTCTGTTCGGCCTGTCGCAGGGTGTCGAAATGAAGGCGATTCTCGACGTCGTCAACGTGTCCACGGGCATGAATACGGCGACCCTCGACAAGTTCCCGAATCAGGTTATGACCGAGAACTTCAACGCCGGTTTCTTTACCAAACTGCTGGCCAAGGACGTTCGCCTGTTCCGCGAAAATACGGACAAGGCCGGAACGCCGAACGCCATCGGCACCATGATCTCCAAGATCTATGACGGTTGCGAGGAAGCCCTGCCCGGCTCCGACTTCACCAACGTCTACAAGTTCATTTGCGACGGCGGCGAGAAGAAGACGCTCGGCTGAGCTCCTTCCTCGGACAAAAAGAAAAAGGCGGGCCCTGCGGCCCGCCTTTTCTCTTGTTCTCAACCTTGCGCGCTCACTATCCTCAATTCCGACGGGGAGACCATTGATGAACCTTTTGAAACAAGGATTGCTCCTTGTCGCCATCTGCATCGCTTTGAATGGGTGCCAAACTCAACGCCCCTACCCTCATTCAAATACCACGACTGACAACGTGGAATTGGTCGCCCTGCGTATGGATGCGCATAACGACATTCAGTCCGGGAACGGTTCACCTCTCGTACAAGTGCGTGATCTCAATATTGTCGGCCCGATACAGTCAGCGATCATCGGTGAGACCGAAGTGACGTCTCGAACCGAAACGCTAAAGAGCGCGGACGTTCCAGCTCCTTCCGGCACCTATTGGTTCGGAAATGAAAGGCTGATTAGCCGAACAGAAAATTTCACCAGACATAAAATTCAGTACAAGCTCACTGAAAGCATGGCGGATGCAACCGCCTTGGCATTCGGCAGAATATTTACTGCTGCGCCAACGAGCAAAATCACTGGCACGATCAGACTGCGGCCCTCGTTTTCCAACAACATTGGGTATGGGATTTTCGGGAAGTACGAATATCGGAGAATCTTTTTCGAAATATTTGTGTCGATAGAGAAAGACGGGAAAGAAGTGCTCAATGAGGTCTATGCGGGCGCTGCCGACGAACGTTCCAGTTTTGGAAGCCTCGATGGCGATGGCTTTTCATCCTTGTTGAGCAAGGCGTTTATCAGCGCCTTCAACAAATTCGCGCAATCTTTCCCTACCGCCTACAAAAGAAGCCAGTTCTGACCCATTCAAGATCTCGCACGATGAATTTGCAGTACGTGCCCGAATTCTTTGATGGGCAAAAAAAGGCGGACCGTTCGGCCCGCCTTTTTTAATGCCCCAGATTCGACTAGCGGAATGCTTAGTAGCCTTCGGCGATCAACGGGAACGCCGAGAACTGATGCGGCGGATAGGCCGGCAGTTCCTTGTGAACGTATTCCGGGCCCAGCTCGTCATAGCCCGTGACGCCGGACAGCATCAGGGCGATCTGCACTTCACGTTCCAGGATGTCGAGCATGCGGACCAGGGCGTCCTCGCCCCCGGCCGCCAGGGCCAGGGCTTGCAGGCGGCCCAGGCCGACCATGTCGGCGCCCAGGGCCATCGCCTTGACGATGTCCGTGCCGCGCATGAAGCCGCCATCGACCCAGACCTTGGCCTTGCCGTTCACCGCCTCGACGCATTCCGGCAGCACATCGAGCGAGCCGCGACCATGGTCGAGTTGCCGTCCGCCGTGGTTCGAGACGTAGACGACCTCGACCCCGTGTTCGACCGCCATCTTGGAATCTTCCGCCGTGGCGATCCCCTTCAGGATAAAGGGAAGGTCGCAGAACTTCTTGATGCGATCGACGTCCGACCAATCGAACCGCGCCTGATGGGTTTCGCCCACGGCCGACCGGCGACCGTTGGTGACGAAACGCTTGGACAGGTCGCGTTCGCGGCGCGAATAGGCATCCAGGTCGATGGTCACGGCAAACGCCTTGTAGCCCAGGTCCATGGCCTGACGGACCTTGTCATCGACCCAGTCATTGTCGCCACGGACATAAAGCTGAAACACCCGGCAGGCATCCGGCGCGGCCTCGGCCACGGCATCCATGCCCGGCTCGCACACGCTGGACAGCATATGGGCGCAGCCGAATCGACCAGCAGCCCGCGCCGCGGCGGCCCCGCCACCCGACGAAATCTGCTGCAACGAGCCGATCGGCGCCAAGCAGACCGGCAGCTTCAACCGCATGCCGAACAGGTCCTTGCCCGCGTTCATCTTGGACACGTCGCGCATCACACGCGGCCGTAGGGCATAGGTCTCGATGGCCATGCGGTTCCGCCGGACCGTGGTTTCCGTTTCCGAACCACCGAACACATAGTCGTAGATGTTCTTGTCCAGGTTTTCCTTCGCCGCCTTGGCGAATTCGTGCAACACCTGGAATTTCTCGATGATGTCGTCGGGCAGTTCGTTCGCTTGATCAGTCATGTAGTTTCTTCTCCGACACGATGACGCCGTCCAAATCGGCGTACAGCCATTCCCCGGGGCGGATCACGATTCCGCCAAAATTAACGTCCACGTCACGCAGACCGATTCCATCGACACGCGGGCGCATCGGCGTGGTGGCGATGGCCTTCACACCCAGGTCCAGGTCGGTGAATTCATGTTGGTCGCGGATGCATCCGTTGTAGACCAGTCCCTCCCAGCCGTATTGCTCGGCCTCGGCGGCGATGTTGCCGCCGGTCAGGGCGCGGCGGCGCGAGCCACGGCCATCGACCACCAGCACCCGGCCCTTGCCGCCTTCGGCAAGAATTTCGCGGATTCCCTGGTTGTCTTCGAATGTGGAAAAGGTCGTTATTTGCCCGTGGAAGTGGGTTCGTTTGGCGAAATCGGTAAATGTCAGCTGACAAACGCGGACGTCCGGGTGGTCGTCGCAAAGATCAGCCGTCAATAACGGCTTGTCGGTCATGCCTGGGGTTCCTCCGGATGGGTTTGGTTTATTGTTGCTTGAGTTAGGGGCCGCATATTGGGAAATTGTGCACAATCTGTCACCCACATAATCCAACGCGTCGGCTGAACGGCGCCAGATCGAAACAGGGAGGAACCTTCGGAATGGCTGGAAAATTCGCCATCATCGTCACCATCACATGCAAGCCCGGCAAGGGTAAGGATTTCATGCCGATCATCATGGAAAACGCCGTCGCCGCCATGCGGGATGAGCCCAATTGCCACGAGTTCCGCGTCATGACCGACCCGGATAACCCAGACATCTTCTTCTTTTACGAGGTCTATACGGACGCGGCCGCGCTGGATAACCACCGCGAACAACCGCATTACATCAAGTTCCGTGATGCCGGTGCCGATCTGATCGCAGACCGTCAGATCCAGATGACGACCGTCCACATCTAGTTCGAAAATAGCCGACCGGAAGGCCCGCCTAACGGCGGGCTTTTTTCGCATCCGCGCTCAGAAAAATGCTGCACTGCAATGTTTCTGTAAGCATAACATTGTACACAATCTAATATATCGTCTCTCTCCCCCTATTCCCCAAAGTCGGGGACAAAAAACTCCCGGAGATAAAAAGTGAACCGTTTCAGCAATCTCGCCATCGGCGCGAAGCTCGCGCTGATCATTCCGCTGGTCATTCTCGGCAACGTGGCGCTGACCGCCTTTAACCTCGTCGAATTCAGATCGAAGCTTTTCGAACTGAAATCTCAAGACATTCAACATTCCGTCGAATTGGCCGACGGGATCGTCAAAAGCGCCTATGACAAAAGCCGCAGCGGCGCCATGACCGAGACTGAGGCCCAGACCTTCGCCAAGGAAGAGATTCGCAAACTCCGCTATGGGGGTAACGAATACATCTGGATCAACGACATGAACGGCGTGATGTTGATGCATCCGTTCAAGCCCAAGCTCGAAGGCAAGGACCTGATCGGCTTCAAGGACCCCAACGGTGTAGCCTTGTTCAAGGAAATGGTCGATGTCGTCGCGGCCCACGGTTCCGGCGCCGTTAACTACCACTGGCCGAAACCGGGCTTCGATGCCCCGGTCGCCAAGATTTCCTATGTCATGGGCTTCAAACCCTGGGGTTGGGTGTTGGGCTCCGGCGTTTATGTCGACGACATCGAAGCCGCCTTCACTCGCCAATTGATGATCCTGTGCGGTGCCGGTGTCCTGGTGATCGGCGTCGTGGTTCTGCTGGTCGTGTTCCTGTCCCGCTCGATCTCGCGGCCTATTTCCGCGATGACCGACTTCATGGGTTCGCTGGCCCAGGGCGATATGGACAAGCCTGTCCCCGCGACCGAGCGCGGCGATGAGATCGGGCACATGGCCCGTGCCGTCGAGGTCTTCAAGCAAGGCATGATGAAGGCCGAACAATTGGCCAAGGAACAAGGCCTGGAGCGCGAAGCCCGTGAACGCCGGACGCTTTTGCTCGACCAGTTGACCCAAGACTTCGATTCCTCGATCTCGTCGGTCCTGACCATCGTTACTGATTCGACCGTGGATATGGAAAACACCGCGAAGACGATGTCATCGACCGCCGAAACCACCGCCAACCAGGCGGGTACCGTGGCCTCGGCCTCGCAGCAGACGGCCGACAATGTCACCACCGTCGCCAGCGCGGCCGAGGAACTGACCAGTTCCATTCAGGAAATCAGCCGCCAGGTGTCTCGCTCGAACATCATCACCCAGGACGCCGTCACCCAGACCCGGACGACCCGGGAAACGGTCGAAGACCTGGCGACGTCGACGCAGCGAATCGGTGAAGTTCTGGCCCTGATTACCGACATCGCCGATCAGACCAACCTGCTGGCCCTGAACGCGACGATCGAAGCCGCCCGGGCCGGCGAAGCTGGCAAGGGTTTTGCCGTCGTGGCCGGCGAGGTCAAGAACCTGGCCAACCAGACGGCCAAGGCGACCGAAGAGATCTCTCAGCAGATCGGAAGCATTCAGCAGACGACCGACCGCGCCGTGGCGGCGACCGAGGCCGTCAGCAATGTGATTGCCGAAATCAACGACATCTCGACCGGCATCGCCGCCGCCATCGAAGAACAGATGGCCGCGACCCAGGAAATCGCCCGCAACGTCGAACAGGCCGCGCAGGGCACCCAGGAAATGAACGCCAGCGTCGTTGCCGTTAATCAGGCGGCTAACGATACCGGCAGTGCCTCTGAACGGGTGTTGGGCGTGTCCCGTGACCTGTCGGAAAAGGCCGCGAACCTTAAAAGCGTGGTCGAACGCTTCCTCAACGACGTCCGCGCGGCTTAAGCCGCGCGGACCCCCCGTTCGTTCGAGTGTCCATCAGTTCTGGTTGTACTGCCGCCGCTGCGGACCGGTTTTCATCAGCGCGAACAGCACGCCCGTGCCGGCGATCACGCAACCGGTCGTGACCAGCCAACCACTGGTGAACCCGCCGAAATGATCCACGGCATAGCCGAACACGATCGGCGCCAAGGTGGCGCAGGTATGGGTCCAGAGCATGTTGTAGCCAACGGCTGACCCGGCCAGATGCGGGGCGACCATTTCGACCTGAATCGCCTGGGCCACGGGTGCGAACGACGCAATCGTCAGGCCCAGGCAGAGAGCCAGGCCAAAGCCTAGGAACACGCCCCAGCCATCGTTGACGAGCGGCATCAGGGCCAGAAAAACGATCGCAGCGCAGCAGATCACGATCATCGTCACCAAACGGCGGCCTCGGAACGCCTTGTCCGACACCGCGCCCCAGCCCATGCGGCCCATGGCGCTGCTGGCCTGGGCCACGGCCATCGCGGTCGAAACACTCTGCTGTCCCATGCGGGCGGCTTCGCTCAGGAACAAGGTCAGGAAGCCGAAGAAATTGGTCTGCCCCATGTTGACCACGGCGCCGCCGATGGCAAAGGCATTGACCCGACCGTCCTTGACCACGGCGGCGATGTTTTTGCCGGCCCCAGCGCCCCGCGTCGATACGGGAACAAGGGTTAGACAGGCCAGACCGTTGGCCGCGATCATCCCGCCCACGACCAGCATCAACAATTGCCAGTTCACACTTGCCGCCAAGAAACCGCAGGCTGCGCCGATCAACCCGCCGATCGGCACGCCGACCTGCTTAATCCCCATCGCCGCCCCGCGCCGGTGCGCCGGAAACCATTCGAACACACCCTTGGCGGTCGAAGGGTTGGTCATGGAATAGCCGATGCCCATGACAAAAGCGGCGAGGATGCAGATGTTGAAATCCGGGGCCATGCTGATCAACACCGCGGCGGCGGCCATGATCGCGTGGCCGATGACCAGGGTCCAGCCGACGCCCAACCGGTCCGTCACGCCACCGGCGGGAACGGACCAGATTGCCTGCCCCCCGTAATAACAGGACACGAACAAACCGAACTGGGTCGCGCTCAGACCGAACGCCGCGCTGATCACCGGAGCCATGGACAGGACGGCGACGCTGTTCGAGGTCCCGGCCGCGTGGGCCCCGACCAATAGGGGCAATCGGGTTTTCCAGGGATTGATTCCGCTCATGTCGGGCGGCGGCGGCGGCGGGGCGCCAGCCATATCGGCTTTATCGGTCATTTCGTTCTATTTCGCTCGAATAGCGGCTGAAAAATCGGATGCCAGGCGCCATGGCCAAACGATCAGGGCAGCGGCGCCCCGTCCACATCGTCATATGCCAGGCCGAGATGACGCAGGATCGTCGGCGCCAGATCGATGGTGCACGTCGGATCGAGGGTTTCCGTCCCGCCCTGATACAACGGTCCTCGGGCCATGGCGAACGGGCTTTGCTCGAACGTGCCCAAGCCGCCGTGTTGACCGCAGCCGGTATTGTTGGAGATCTTCAGCGTCCCCTGGAACGCCACCGAGCCGCCTTTGACGCCGAATTCATTCGGCGCTTCCGTGGCCGCGCCCGTGACCGCGATGCGGGGGGCTTCTTCGTCCACCGGCATGCCCAGGTTGGCCAGGTCCGCGCCATGCACGACACCGCCGACATAGGGCTGCGCGCGTAGGAATTCGACGATGGCCCCTTCCCGGTCCATGGCCTCGGGCGCCAGATAGATGGTCGCCGAAGTACCCTGGGGTGCGATCGCGACCTCGCGGCTGTCGGCGCTGTCCTTCAAGCCCGCGGCGACCAGCATGTCGTCCAGATCGACGATCTCGGTCGTCGTCTCATGACCATGGTCCGAACCGATCAGCAGCAGGATATTCTCGCCCGATGGATCCAGTTCCTCGATCCGCGCGGCGATGCGCCCGGCGTTGGCATCCGCAACCGCCATGACCTCCAGATGCTCTGGCGAGCCGAGCTTGACCGCATGCTGGGTATGGTCCGGTTCGCACTGCCAGATCAGGGAATACATCGGGCCACCCGGGACCAGCACTTCGTCCAGGAAGCGATCGGTCATCACCGTATCGCCCTCCGCCGAATGGCCCGTGCCCAGGGATTCGATCTCGGACCGCCCCGGCCCCTGACCAAAGGCGCGGTGATAAATATGCCCATGCCCGTCGGGGTCGTGGAACATCGCGGCCCCCGGCGAGACGTTGGAATAGACCACGGCGTTGCCGCCCGCGTTCTTCACCCGCTCTGCCAAGGTCGGCATCTTCAACGTGCGGCCACGGGCCTTTTCCAGCCGATCACGGAACGAGGGCGGGCCGACGCTCAGCACCTCGAACCGGCCGTTTTCTTCCAGCGCCATGGCGTTGCCTTCCAGCCCATGGCGGGCCGGATAGCAGCCGGTGGCGATGGACGCGGCATTGGTCCGGGTGGTCGATGGGAACACGCTGCGGTGATTGGCGAAAAACCGGAACCGGTCCTTCAGCCGCCACAGATTGGGGGTCCATTCGGGATTGATCAGGTCGGAGCGCAGGCCATCGCAGATGACCAGTACGGCACGTTTCTCATTCGACATGGGGGCTGTGTCTCTTAAAGCTTTAAGTTGGCACTAGATTTGATCGGTAAATGAAAAAGGCGGCACCGTTATCGATGCCGCCTCGGAACGGAACCTCAGCGGGCCGCCGTCACCATGATTTCGACTTTCCAGTCGGGCGAGGCCAAGGCCCCTTGGACGCAGGCCCGAACCGGCGTCGCCTGGGGGTCGACCCAGGCGTCCCACACTTCGTTCATTTCGGCGAAGGTGGACATGTCGGACAACCAAATCTGCGCCTGCAGAATCCGGCTTTTGTCGGTCCCCATTTCAGCCAGATAGCCGTCGATCGCCTGCAGGATTTCCTTGGTCTGTTCGGCAACGCCCGCCCCCCGGGCATCGCCGACAGCGACCTGACCCGCCAGGTAGACGGTATCGGCAGTAGCGGCAATCTGGCTCATGCGCGGGCTGGAATGCCGGCGCTCAATCTGGTTGTTCTGAGTGGTCATGGTGTTCTCCCGGCGTTGGACGCCCGATCGGTCTTGTTGTTGTAGTCGCCGATTAGGATACGCCCAACCCGTGAACGTTCAAAGTCCCCTTATGATGATTTCAACCGCAACAGGGCATCGACGGCGACAACGCCTTGCCCTTCGCCGCGAATCATCATCGGGTTGATTTCCGCCTCCAGCACCGGCGCGTCGAGGGTCGCCAGCTTGGACAAGGCCACGACCGCCTGGGCCAAAGCCTTTACGTCGCCCGGCGGCTTGCCGCGGAAACCGCGGATCGGGGCCAAGCCCTTGACCTCTTCGATCATCGCCATGGCCTCGGCTTCGTCGACCGGCGCGGTGCGCACGGCGGCGTCGTCATAGACCTCGGCCATGATGCCGCCGGGACCAACCAGAACAATCGGACCGGCTTCCTGATCCAGGCGATATCCGGCGATGACCTCGCCCATCACGCCCTGGGCCATGGATTGCACCAAGATGCCCTCGGCTTCCGGTGCGGCAGCCAAAAGTTCCTCGGCGGCGGCCCAAACGCCTTCGGGCGTATCGATGCCCAGGCGTACGAGGCCGCGTTCGGTCTTGTGCTGAATGTCGCGGGCCAGAACTTTGACCGCGACCGGGAACGCCACGCCGATCGGCTCGCCCGGTTCCTTGATGACCTGGGCCGGGGCGATGGGCAGGCCCAGCGCCTCGAACACCATCGAGGCTTCGCGTTCGTTCAGCGTCGGCGAGGGGGCGCGGGCCAGCATGGCGTCGGCCTGATCCTTGGCGTTGCCGTCGGTCGCCGGGATCGGGCGCGGCGCGCGCCGGTTGAGGAATGCCATCAACGCGTCGGCGCAGGCTTCCGGCGTGCGGAAGTTGGCGATGCCCGCCTCCTGCAACAAGGCCAGGGACTTGTCGGCCTGCGGTGCGATGAAGGCCGCGACCGGCTTGGACGATCCCGCCGCCTTTTCGACGATGGGGGCCACGGCCAGTTCCGGTTTAAACTGACCGGACGATCCGACGACCGTGACCACGGCATCGATCTCGTCCGCCGCAAGCAGATTTTCCAAGGCCGCGCCGTACACGCCTTCGCGCGTTCCGGCCATGGTCAGATCGACCAGCGGCCCCCGGCCGATTTCCAAGCCGTGTTCGCGCAACGCGGTGCGCACGCTTTCCGGCGCGGGCACCAGCGTCGCGCCCAGCATGCCCAGGCGGTCAGCGACCGAAGCCGCCCCGCCGCCCGTGGTGGTCACGACGGCGACGCGTTTGCCCTTGGGCGGCGGATGACCGATGAACAACGGCGAGGCTTCCAACAGCCCTTCCAACATTTCCAGGCGCGCGATGGCGTTGGCCTGGAAGAACGCATCGGCGGCCTTGGCCGGACCGGCAATGGCGCCGGAATGGCTGAGCGCCAATTCGCGACCGGCTTCGGACCGGCCCAGCTTATAGGCCAGCACAGGCTTGCCCGCGTCATAGGCCCGGCGGGCGGCGGCGGCCAGTTTGTCGCCGTCACGCACGGCTTCCAGGAACAACAGGATCGACTTGGTGTCCGGATCATCGACCAGCAGATCGACCAATTCCCCGACGCCCAGGTCGCTTTCGTTGCCGACGCCGATCATCCGGGCGAAGCCGACGCCGCGGGCGGCGCCGCGCGACAACAGGGTGCCCAGGATGGTGCCGCTCTGCGAGATCAGGGACATGCCGCCCGGCTTGATCCCTTCCATTTCCAACACGGCGTTGACCGACAGGGTCAGGCTCGATGCCGGATGGATCACGCCCATGGAGTTCGGGCCGATCAGACGCACGCCGACCTTGCGGGCGGTGGCGACCAGGCGTTCTTGCATCTTGCGTCCGTCGTCGCCCGTTTCGGCGAAGCCGTCGGAATAGATCGTCGCGACCGGCACGCCTTTTTCGCCGCATTCGCGGATGGCATCCTCGACGAACTTGGCCGGAACCATGACGAAGGCATGGTCGACCGGGCCCGGAACGTCGAGCACGGATTTGTACGCCTTGACGCCCTGAACCTCGTCGCGGCCCGGGTTGATGGGATAGACCTCGCCGGTGAAGCCGTGCGCCTTAAGGAAGCGCTGCGGCCGTCCGGAGTTCTTGTTGGGGTCCGCCGAAGCGCCGATAAGCGCCACGGCCCGGGGCGTGAACAGCGCCCGGACCAAGGTCGAATGATCGCTCATGTTTCCGTCCGATCTTGTTGGTTATTTGGCGCGCGGCGGACGCTGCGAGAAGCGCCGGTCGAACACGCCTTCGGCGATGCGGTTTTTGAGGATTTCCAGGGAACCGCCCGCGATCATCCAGCCGCGCGTGCGGCGGAAGCAATATTCGATCAGGCTTTCCTGGCTGTAGCCGGTGCCGCCCATGACCTGCAGGGCTTCCGACGAAATCCAGTGACCGGCTTCGTTGCAGAACGCCTTGGCGATGGCCGTTTCCTGGGCCGAGGGGAAGCCGTTATCGGCATTCACCGCCGCCCGGTACAGAAGCATCTGACCGGCGTCGAGCTTGATCTGCATCTCGGCGAACTTCCACTGAAGGCCCTGGAATTCGGCCAGCGGACGGTCGAACTGCTTACGGGTCAGGGCGTGTTCGCGCGCGGTCTCAAAAGCCAAGCGGCCCAGCGCGATGGAACGCGCGGTATTGCCGATACGCTCGACGTTGAAGCCCGCGATCTGCTTCTTGAAGCCACCTTCGCGCAGCAGGATGTTTTCCGGCGGCACGTAGACGTCGGTGAAGAACAGCGGGGCCCAGTCGTCACCGCCCAGGAACGCCGTCGGCTTGCCGAATTCCAAGCCCTCGGCATCGCGCGGGATCAGGACCGAGCCGATCCCGTCGACGCCCGGGCCGAACCGCACGTAGACCAGGAACACGTCGGCTTCCGGCGAGTGGCTGGGGAAGCACTTCTGACCATTGATGCGCAGGCCCTCGCCGTCCGGCGTGGCGGTGGTCCGCAGGTCGGTCACGGCGGAACCGGCATCCGGCTCGGTCATGCCGACGGCGATCAGGGTTTCACCTGCCAGCAACGGCTTCAGATAACGTTCCTTCTGATCTTCGGTGCCATAGGCCGCGAGAACGCGGATCGCGCCGAAGCTGCCGGCCTGAATCACGTCCGCCGAACGCGGACAATGCATCGCCACTTCCTGAATCGCGATGACCGCGTCCATCAGGCTGCCGCCCTGGCCGCCGTCTTCTTCCGGAATGGTGATGCCGAGAAGGCCGTTTTCGGCCATCAGCTTAGCCACGTCGCGGGGATATTCGCCCGCATGGGCGCGCTCGACGGCGCCTTCGGCCAGGTTGTCACGGGCAAAGGCGCGCACGGCGTCCTGGAAAAGACGCTGTTCTTCAGTCAGTTCGAAGTTCATGTCGGTTCTTGTTCTTTAGCCGTCAGTTAATGGGAAAGTCGGTTTGCGGGTGATCCCGCCGTCGCCTGCCACAGGCTCCATCGCGGGACACCGATGGTTTTGGTTCTGCATTGTTCTTCGGTGCTTCCGAAAACGAGGATTGTATACAATCCCGACCATCGGATTGGAAGCGCAACCTTGTCGAAAAGGCGGATTTTCGGCAGATTTTTTTATCCGCCATGCAGCGGTTTTCAAGGCCCGAATTGGAAAATGCGCGATGCCTCAGGCGGCGTCGACGAAGCTATCGTAGCGCGTGGCGATTTCGTCGATGGCGGAATTGTACAGGCGCTCGCCGATTTCGACCGTCGCCTTGCGCGGGTCGGATCCGATCCGCCCGTCGGGGAAGCGACGGCGATAGTCGTCGCTGTCGAAGATCGGCCCGTCCCCGGCCCGGCCCGGCGTCATGTCGGCACCGCGCACGCGGGCACCATCCTTCTGGTACCCATAATAAGTCAGCGAGACCTCGCCACAGGTCGCATGCGAGCCGTCATCGTCGCCGAATTCATCGGCGCAGATTTTCATCACCCCCGACAGGGTGAACCAGTTGACCAAGGTACAGCGCACGGGGGGGCGGTTGTCCCCGGCCCGGCCAAAGCTGTGCTCGGCATAGATTTCCGAAAACGCCGCGTTCAGGGTCGCGATGTTGCCGCCGTGGCCGTTGAGGAAGAAGAACCGCTCGAATCCATGCTTGGCCAGGGAGTTCACGATATCCTGGACCATCGCGATCATCGTCGTCGGCCGCAGGGTCACCGAGCCCGCGAAGCCCAGATGATGCTGCGCCATGCCGATGGACAGCGTCGGCGCGACCATGATCGGGCTGCCTGCAGCCGCCCGCTTTTCCGCCAGGCCGAAGGCCAGCAACTCAGGACACAAGGCGTCGGTGCCGATAAACCCGGTCGGCCCGTGCTGTTCCGTAGAACCGATGGGGATGATGATCCCCTTCGACGCGCCGAGATAGGTTTCGACTTCGGGCCAGGTGCTGAGTTGCAAGCGCATGCGCGGTCCTTTGTCTCGTCTCTGCGACCGGTCAGGCCGCTTTCTGAAGTTGCAGACGCATCCAGACTTCCTTCAGCGCCGCGACCAGTTCGTCCATCACATCGTCGCCATGGAATGGCGTCGGCGTGATCCGCAGGCGCTCGGTCCCGACCGGCACGGTGGGATAGTTGATCGG
>DJHY01000318.1:27970-28153 GCA_002433335.1 Rhodospirillaceae bacterium UBA6608
CACGGTGGGATAGTTGATCGGCTGGATATAGACGCCGTATTCGTCCAACAGCATGTCGGTCGCCTGTTTGCAGCGCACGGCATCGCCAACCATCAACGGCACGATATGGGTCGTCGACGGCATGACCGGAAGACCGGCCTCGACCAACAGGTCCTTCAGGCGCTGGGCCCGTTCCTGATGGCG
>DJHY01000189.1 GCA_002433335.1 Rhodospirillaceae bacterium UBA6608
GGCTAGTAGCAGGATAGTAAGCCAAATGAGCAAGGTGCCTTCATCGTATTTCACGTTCCTTCGCCTTGGGGGCTTGCTCTTGCTGGCGACCGTCGGTCTCGGCTTCGCGTCATCTCCCGCCGTCGCAACCACCTATCAGACCCAGGCGTTCTATACCGGCCACGCAATCTGTGGGTCGGCCGACCTGCGGACGGGTAAATTGCTGCCTGCGTGCGGCTATTCAAAAGCCACCAAAATCGGCAAAGCCGTGGGTAAGTGTCCTTCCGGGTCGTTCTTCGATATCGGCAAATGGGCTTGTTATTCCTGCCCCAGTGGTTTCAAGCGGACGGCCAATGCGGTCGATACGCAGGTCGCCTGCGTCAAGGACATCCCGGACGAGCGCAAGAGCGCTATCTACGTCAGCCAGCACAAATCCTGCCCGTCGGGAAGCTTTGGCGACCCGCGCAACGGCGGCGAATGCTGGAAGTGTCCGTCGGGCTATGGGCGCACCATGTCATCGGTGGATGCCTGGGACGCTTGCGGCGCCGCGTTCAAGCAGGCCCGTCGCGCCGAGTTCGTCGACCGTGCCTGCCCGGAAGGGACCTTCGGCGACCCCAATGGCAAATGTTACAAATGCCCGGACGGCTTCAATCGCACGGCCTCGGCGGTGACGGCGAACGATGCCTGTATTCGCACGGAGCTTTTGAAGCCTGCCGAGCAGAAGGCGGCATTGACCTGTAAGGAAGGCGAGCACTTCGACCTGATCGACGGAGGAACCTGTTGGTCCTGTCCTCAGGGGTCGACGCGCTCGCTGTCCAACGTCAAAGCCAATGATGCCTGTGAATACGAAGAAATGCGCTGGGAGCCCACCAAGCGCGCGACCAATGGTCTGTTCGCTTTGCCGGGCGGTGCTGAAGTCGCTGCGCAGGTCATCGCGCAGCGGACGCGCATCGATTCCGTACTTGCCAAGCTTTCAGATTCCAACAGTCAGACCGATCGCGAGGTCGCGGCGAAGGGGTGGGAATTGGTCAATGCGACCCCGGGTGATTCCGCCGTTCTGAAGGCTGCCGTGTACGACCACGTTTTCCACATCATCAAGAACGGCGCCAAGACCAAGGCGGAAAAGGACCTGCTGGCCTATTACGCCGCCTATGTTCAGCAGTCGCGCCAGCTTGCCGCCTATGAAATGCAGGGGGCCTGGAAAAGCTGGAAGCTTGGGCAGGACATCAAAAAGGGCCAACGCAACGGCACCAACTTGATGAACACCTTCGACTACGGCGTTGCGCCGCCGGACATGAAGTCGCTGGTTGCAGGGGCCATGGAAATGGGCCCGTCGGCGGCGATCATTCTGGCCACGGTGGCCATGCATGCCGCGGAAACGTCGTCCGCGGCCTTGGCCAACGTCAGTGCAACAGTGGCGACCGCGATCCGGCCGTACACCTGGCATCAGGCGATCGCCCGGATCAATGCCAAGATTGCGCAGGGCGCGATCCAATTGGGGTCGCGGTCGGCGGCTAGCACCGCCGGTGCGGCCATGTCGTCTGCCATGACGGGACCGGCGGCGATCCTGTCCGCCATGGCGATTATCGGCACCATCTCGACCGAGCAGTTCCTGGCCCAGGTTAAGGAAGAATCGGTCATCAATGACGCGGTGGAAACCGCCAAAAAGCCGGTCGACCTGCGCCGTCTGATCATGACGGAGGAGGGCCGTACGGAAGCCCTGACCAACTGGGTGATGATGACCGAAAAGCCGATCGAGCCGCATCCCATCCTGTGGAAGAAGATGTTGATGGAAGCGGGTGTGGGGGCGTCCGTGCCGCCGGTCGTGCTTGAAGGCAATAAGGTCGAGATCGATATGTCGGCTTCATCGATCAAATGGCAGCGTCTCAAGGGGGCTGCCCGCGACGTCGCGATCGGCGATGACGGTATGCGGTTCCATGTCGAAATGGCCAAGGGTGCGATCAAGCTGGCGGCTAAAGGGCAGGACTGGCGTGCACTGCCGGGGGCTGCAACGCGGATCGCGGTCAGCGGCCAACTGGCTTGGGTCGTCAACAGCGCGGGCCATATCTTCCGTTGGCAGAACGGCAAGTGGGTTCGGGTCAACGGCCCGGTCGCCACGGACATCGCCGCCGGCGCGAGCGACAAGGACGTGTGGATCCTGGGTGGAAACGGCAAGGCCGTCGACCAGGGGGTCTATCGCTTCAACGGAACCGGTTGGCAACAGATCGCGGGGGCGGGCGCGCGCATCGCCATTGCCGATACATCTCCCTGGGTCGTCAATTCCAAGGGTGAGGTCTGGTTCATGCAGAACGATAAGTGGGCGAAAGACAAAGCCGCCCCCAAGGCCGTCGACATTGGCGCCAGTAAGGCCGGGGTATGGCTTGTCGGCGGTCCTGAAAGCAAAGGCAATTTCGGCATCTATAAGCTGGATGGCGGGAAGTGGGTTCGTCAATCGGGCGCGGCGACGAATATCGCTGTCGGGCCGGACGGACTCCCCCTGGTGTCCAATGCAACCGGCGAAATTTTCGTAATGGAACGTTAGGTGGCGGCGGGTGCCGCGGTCACTTGGGTGGCCGCGGTGCCGGGAAGAGGTGTCCTTTGGAAATTCGAACCAAATCCATGGCCTATCTTTTCGACCGTGAAATTTATTCGCCGAAGAAGAGGCGTAGACCGAGGGCCGGCCTCGCGGGTCTGACGAACATCCACAGCGCTGAAGTTGTCGATGATGGCTGTCGCGACTATGCCGCCTTGAGTGCTGACACCTTCAGCGAGGCGCCCCTTTGGCACATGACCTTCGGCGCGACGGCGGGGCTTCTCGACACCTTTGTCCACGACGAAGATTGCCTCGTGATGTTTATCCTGACCGGTGGGACTGCGGCGGTCAGGCACAAAGGTCGAGAGATCGACCTGTCGCCGGAGGTCGGGCTGATCAGGGACCCGCGCCTTCCACTTGTCGTTCGGCAAGAAGACTTCACGAGTTTCGTCGTCCCATTGTCGATCTCGAGCATGAAACGGCATGCTTCGGCTTTGTTCGGCAAAAACTTCGGCGAAATGGATATCGCCTTCGCCCCCTCATTGGATATGACGTCGCCGGAAGGGCAGCATCTGCGGCAAACCGTGTTTTATATCGCGGACGCATTGGACGGTCCGCTGCGTGAGGCGCAGAACCCGATCGTGCTGGGTGGGCTGAGGGACCTTCTACTGACGAATGTCCTGTCGCTGCTTCCCAATTCCTATTCTGAACTGTCGAACTGTCGGCCGTCGGCAGAGGTCTTGCCGTATCACGTCAAGCGCGCGCGGGACTACATTCATGCCAATGCGGCAGACGCGATCACGCTAGAGATGTTGGCAAATAATGCCCGTTGCAGCCACCGCACGCTCCAGGTCGCATTTAACGAAGCGTTCGGGATGTCGCCGCTCGCCTATGTCCGCTTCGTGCGGCTAAACTTCGTCCATGATGATTTGCGCCTGGCGGACGATCAGGTAACCGTTCGCGATGTCGCCCTAAAGTGGGGGTTCACCCATCTGGGGTGGTTTTCCAAATGCTATCTCGAGCAATTCGGCATCTTGCCGTCGCAGACTCTGCGGGCCCGTATCTGACGTCACGCCGCCTAGCTATACGGTGAAGCCGTCCGGAAGCAAAACCCGGCGGATGGCGATCAATTGGCGGATGGGGTGGGATTCGAACCCACGAAGGGCGTTAACCCTTGCTGGTTTTCAAGACCAGTGCCTTCAACCGCTCGGCCACCCATCCTGCATTTGGATACGGGGCAATGTCTCTCGTGTTCGCGCCCGACTGTCAAGTGGTTGAAAGGGCAGGGCGAAACAGGCCGACTTTAGAACAGTTGGCTGAGGCTTTGCTGGATCAAATAGACGAAAAGAACGGCGGATGAAGCGCCACCGCAAAGAATACCAAGCGTGCTGCCGATTACCTTGGTCGAACGATCCGTCATGGTTCCTTGACCTCCACTGCCTGTCGTCTTCTACGACGAGGTTTACGTCCATATTCATGATCTCTAATTGATGGGCCGAAATCAGTGACAAGGGTCACAAAATAGACTGAAGGCCAAAAAAACGGCCGTCTTCCGCCGGGACCCATAGACGGCGCGGAATGTCAAGAAGGGCTTGCCAAAAATTGCTCAGGTTGCTAATATCCAGCTGTAATACGTGCGAAGTGTTTTCATCGCACGAGTTGTGGGTTCAGAAAGGACCTTGTTGAGATGTTTGGTTCGGCACAGAACGCGCCGGTAACGAGTGCAGCACTTACTGCCCTTAATTTGGCAGTTGTGCGGCAGGTCGTCTTTAAGCACGCCGCAGCGCAAATTTCCGAACGTAGAGACGATGCGACCGAAACCGTCGTTCAGACGGCGGAGGAAAACCGCAATCGCAACGAAGTCGTTGGTGACGTCATCGAAAGCAAGATGACGGACAACTTCAGCAACAACGACCCGTCCAAATTCGGTAAGCCGGAAAACGAATTCAAATCACCTGACTTTTCCTCGGGAAGCGGAAAGACGTTGGATATCAGCGTGTAATCCTGCCTGACTGTTCGTGTGCAAGGGGCCGCAGGGCTCTTTTTTTATGCCTGGATTTCGCCGGGTCATTTGCGGATTGCCGCGCCACCTTTGTGGGAAACGCGTGCCATTACTGAAACCATCGGCTAAAACGCGGGAATGTATTTCGCCCTGTCTAAAATCCTTTGGTTCGCGATGAAGCCGTCGATGCTCCTGTTTCTGGGCATGACGGTCGGTCTGATCCTGGTTCTGACGCGCCGGTTCAGACGCAGCGGGCTATGGTTGTTCGGAACGACATTCCTTTGTCTGTGGGCCGTGACCGTTATTCCCGTCGGCGAAATGCTGGTCCGGGATCTGGAAGAGCGCTTTCCCCAACAAACCACCGTGCCGGAAGAGATCGGCGGAATCATCGTGCTTGGTGGGTCCATCGACCCGCTGATGTCCCGTGCCCGCGGGCAGATCGCCGTCGACAGCAGCGTCGAACGGTTGTTGTTTCTGGCGATCCTTGCCGACACCCGTCCGGGGGTGCCGCTCGTTTTCACCGGCGGTTCCGGCCACCTGTTCGACCAGGACGCCAAGGAAGGCCACTTCTTCGAGCGTTTGGCCAAGATGCTGCGCTTGGACATGTCGCGCGTGATCGTCGAATCCGAATCGCGGAATACCATGGAAAACGCGATTTTTTCGAAGAAGCTGGTCACGATCGATCCCGATCGGCCTTGGGTACTTATTACCTCGGCACGGCATATGCCGCGCGCCGTCGGCCTGTTCCGCAAGGAAGGCTGGCCTGTGTTTCCGTATCCGGTGGATTTTTTGACCTTACCGGCCCGGGGGTGGAGCCTGCGGCTTGAGAATCTCGGCGGGCAATCGATGCTCGATGCGGCAATGCACGAGTTCGTCGGAATGGGCGTCGGGTACCTGTTGGGCCGCAGCGATACGCTCTATCCGGCCCCGAAACAGCCGTAACGGGTTCGTGACCGGGCGGGGCCTTGCGGCCTTGCGGTGCCTATGGCACAAGGCGAAGAGACGTCTCGGACCCTTGAGGATCATGCGGAAATCAAAGTTTTGGCTCGCGGCGCCGTTGGCTTGCGCCCTTTGGATCGGTAGTTCAACAGCGTGGGGCGCGACCGCGCAGGGCGATCCCGTGCCGGTGCCCAGTGCGACGGAGTTCCAAACCTGGCTTGGTGAGTTCAAGGCCACGGCCAAGGCGCGGGGGATTTCCGCCGGGACCTTGGACAAGGTGCTGGCCGGAGTATCCTACATTCCGCGGGTAATCGAACTGGACCGCCGCCAACCGGAATTCACGACGACATTCTGGCAATACCTGGAAAAGCGGGTATCGCAAAGCCGGATCGACCGGGGCAAGGCGATGCTGAAGAAGCATGCTACCCTACTGAAAAAGGTAGAGGCGCTATATGGCGTGCCGCCGCGTTTCCTGGTCGCTTTCTGGGGACTGGAAAGCAATTTCGGCGACTATACCGGCAAATTCCCGCTGATTGATTCCCTGGCGACCCTGGCCTACGACCCGCGCCGGTCCAAGTTCTTCTCCGAACAGCTGCTGGCAGCCCTGGAAATCATCGACCGGGGGGATATCGCATCGGACGTCAAGGCGTCTTGGGCCGGTGCCATGGGGAACACCCAGTTCATCCCCACGACCTACCGCGCCTATGCCATTGACTTCGATGGGGACGGAAAGCGCGATCTTTGGGGATCGCTGCCTGACGTATTCGCGTCCTCGGCCCATTACCTGTCGAAGGCCGGTTGGCAGCGCGAGGAAACCTGGGGGCGGGAAGTGCGCCTGCCCAAGGGATTCGATTTTGGTTTAAGTGGCCTTTCCAACCATTTGAAATTAAAGGAATGGCAGGCTAAGGGTGTCCGCCGTGCCGATGGCCGTGATCTGCCGGTCGCAGATATTTCGGCGGCGCTAGTGCTCCCGGCTGGGGCCAACGGGCCGGCGTTCTTGGTCTACAAGAATTTCGAGATCATTCTGGTTTGGAACCGCTCGATCCTCTACGCGGTCGCGGTCGGGCACTTGGCCGACCGACTGATCGGCGCGGCGCCGTTGGTCGCGAAAAAACCTTTGAATGACAAGGCCTTGTCACGTTCCGACATGAAGGAAATCCAACGCCTTTTAGGTCAGAAGGGGTTCGATGCCGGCCCTGCTGACGGGATTGCCGGGTCGAAGACGCGAAATGCGATCAAGGCATACCAGCGAAAAGCCGGGCTGCCGCCGGACGGTTTCGCCGATGCGGGATTGCTTGTCCACTTGCAGGGTAAGGGCGGTTGACGGTCGTGGTTGCCGGACTGAGGTGTCTCGACTACACTAAATACAGGCCTTTTTTTATAACTTTTCTACTACATTTCTGGTGATAGGGGGCGGCGCCATGGCTTGGCGTAATAGGATCAATGGGCTGATCTTGATCGCATTCGCCGTGTTGGTGTCGGGCTGCGCCGAAACGCAGTTTCTGATTTCCGGCACTAAGCGCCTTCAAGGGGCTGCAGCCGGATCCGGAAATTACAAAATCGGCAATCCCTATCAAATCTCGGGAACCTGGTACTACCCGGCCGAGGAATGGGACTACGACGAAACCGGGATTGCATCCTGGTACGGTCCGAACTTCCACGGCAAAGACACGGCCAACGGTGAAACCTACGATATGAACGACCTGACGGCGGCGCATCGCACGCTGCCGATGCCGTCGATCGTGCGGGTGACGAATTTGGAAAACGGCCGCTCGCTGGTCCTGCGCGTCAATGATCGAGGGCCTTTCGCCAAAGGGCGGATCATCGATATTTCCCGCCGTGGCGCTCAGTTGCTGGGGTTCAAGGATCAAGGGACGGCGCGGGTCCGGGTGCAACTCCTGGCCGACCGGTCCCAGGCCCTTAAGGCGCAGATCCTGGGGCAGGAATCGATAGCCGAACACGGTAGCCCGATCCAGGTCGATAAATTGCCCAAGGCATCGGTCAGCGCGGAATCGTTGCCGCCGCCTCCGGGCGCTGCGGAATCCCCGCAGCAGGAAGCCGTCGCGGCCAGCCCGGTCGCCAAACCGGTCGAGGTTGAAGAAGCAGCTGTAAAAGCCCCGGCGGAGCCCGAGGTGACGACCGTGGCCGTCGGGCCGACCAATATCTTCGTGCAGGCGGGCGCCTTCACCGATTACCAGAATGCCTTGCGGACGCAGTTGATGGTTGGGCGCGTGTCCCCGGCGACGATTTCACACGTCCTGATCAACAATCGCGATTTTTATCGTGTACGTGTCGGGCCATTGGCGTCGGTCGACGCCGCCGACCAAGCCCTTGAGCAGGTCCAGTCACTGGGGTATCCAGGGGCCCGGATCATCATCGACGGCAAGGGGGCCGGTTCCTGACCGCATATTTCCGCCCCAATTGACTGGTTCTAATCGGGGCCGCGGGCCAAAGGCCGGGACAATCACGGAAGCAGAAGGGCGCTCGTCGTTTCGGGCGCGAATTGGAATGACCACGAAAAACCTCGCCAAAGCCGACATTCATACCAATACCGCAAAGGCGTTGGCCTTTGGGGCGCTCGTGTTCGCCGCCATGGCGGTCGCGCCCCGGCCCGCAACGGCGATGGACACCATCGCTCGCGAGGCGATCCTGCTCGATGCCAAGACAGGTGCGGTGTTGTTCAACAAGGACGCCGACAACCTGATGCCGCCGGCGTCGATGAGCAAGCTGATGACGATCTACCTGATCTTCGAGCGGCTCAAGCAAGGCAGCCTGTCTCTTGAGGACGAGTTCGTGGTCAGCGAGAACGCCTGGCGCAAGGGCAATTGGGCCAGCGGCGGATCGACCATGTTCCTGGAGCCGGGGCAGCGGGTCCGCGTCGAAGACCTGATCCAGGGCATTATCGTTCAATCCGGCAATGACGCCTGCGTCGTTGTTGCGGAATCCCTGGCCGGTAGTGAAGACGCCTTTGCCGAATTGATGACCGAAAAGGGCAAAGAAATCGGCCTGACCAACAGCACGTTCCGCAATGCCTCGGGCTGGCCCCATCCGGAACACCGGATGACCGCACACGATTTGGCGGTCCTGGCGCGGCGCACGATCAACGATTTTCCCGAGTACTATCACTATTATTCGGAACGCCAGTTCACCTACAACAATCACACCCAGCATAACCGCAATGAGCTTCTCGGCCGCGTTCCCGGCGCCGATGGCCTGAAGACCGGCCATACGCAAAACGCCGGATACGGCCTGACGGCCTCGGCGGAACGCAACGGGCGGCGTTTGATCCTGGTCGTCAACGGGCTGGAGAGCAAAAAAGCGCGTCGCGAAGAGCCGCAACGCCTGATGGAGTGGGGCTTCCGCGAGTTCAAGAACTACGCCCTGTTCAAGGCTGGCGAAGAAGTCGACAAGGTCGATATCTGGCTCGGCACCAAGACCCAGGTGCCTTTGATCGTCACCGACGAGATGACCTTGACCCTGCCGCGCAAGGAACGGTCGGGGATGAAGGCCTCGGTCGAATTCCAAAGCCCGGTCCCCGCACCAGTGAAGAAAGGCGACCGTCTAGGAACCTTGACCCTGACGTTCCCGGAGCGCGAAGCCATGGAAGTGCCCTTGGTCGCCGGTGACGGCGCCGAGCGCCTGGGCCTTT
>DJHY01000144.1 GCA_002433335.1 Rhodospirillaceae bacterium UBA6608
GATAATTGCAGAAATGGTGGGAACCAGCTTCCTCGGGATCGCCGTCGCCGCGGCCTTCCCGACCAGCACCGCCGGGACGTTGGCCAGCATCATGCCCAGGGTCGTGCCCGCCGTGACCATGATCAGGTCATTGAACCGCGCGGCCAGCGCGATGGTCGCGATCTGGGTCTTGTCGCCGATTTCCAACAGAAAGAACGAAATGACCGTGGCGATGAACGGGCCATAGCGGCCGACCGTCGCGCCTTCGTCGTCGTCGACCTTGTCCGGGATCATGATCCAGACCGCCATGGCCAGAAACGACAGGCCCAGGATCCAACGCAGGGCCTCTGCCCCCAGCCAATTGGCGACCAACAGGCCGACCCAGGCCGCTAACCCATGGTTGGCCAGGGTCGCGACGAGAATGCCAAGGATGATCGGGACGGGTTTTCGAAACCGCGCCGCCAGGACCAGGGCAAGCAGCTGCGTCTTGTCGCCGATTTCGGCAACGGCAACCACCCCGGTCGAAACAAGAAAGGATTCCATAATGCACCACGAGGGCTAGGCGGTCGTAAACCTATGGCTCGACCACCCGCCCAGCCCTCTGAGACAGCGGTCACAGCCAAAGGTCTCGCCAAGCATGTCGCCGGATGCACCATGGGCCGAAACCCAAGTCTGTTGACGCATCCCCCTTTGCAATAAGGGCGGCTACTCCCCAATGGACGGGCGGACAGTAATCGGTCGGGGCGGGAAAGGCAACCTGCCTAGCCCAAAAAACGGCTGCTTCATGCGTCTTTCAGGCGCTTTTCCAAGCTTTCGCAGACTGTGCGGATGACCTTCAACCGGGCATGGCGTTTGTCGTTGGCTTCGACCAGGGTCCAGGGCGCGGCAGCGGTGCTGGTGCGTTCGACCATCTCGTTCACCGCGACTTCGTAGGCATTCCACTTGTCCCGGTTGCGCCAATCCTCGTCAGTCAACTTCCAGGCCTTCCACGGCGTCGCCTTGCGGGCCAGGAAGCGTTGTTCCTGTTCGTTCTTGTCGATATGCAGCCAGAACTTGACCAAGTTGGTGCCGTGGCCGGTCAATTCGGCCTCGAATTCATTGATTTCGCGGTAGGCCCGACGCCAGGCATCGGGCGAGGCCAGTTCCTCGACCCGCTCGACCAAGACCCGCCCATACCAGCTTCGGTCGTAGATCGTGAACCGCCCGGCCCGGGAGATATGCCGCCAGAACCGCCATAGGTAATGATGGGCCAGTTCTTCGTCGGTCGGCGCTGCCACCGGGATGACCGAGACGGCCCGCGCATCTAACGCCGTGGCGACCCGGCGGATCGCCCCTCCCTTGCCGGCGGCGTCCCATCCTTCGAACACCAGGACGCTCGAAACGTCCTTGGCTTGGGCCTGGCGGAAGGCCGCATGCAGGCGGGCGCGCAGTTTCTTGACCTGGGTGGAATAGGCGTCGCGGCTGACCGCTTGGGTCAGGTCGAGGCTATCGAGGATGCTGTCGGAGGCAACCGCCCGCGCCTCGGCGGCGGCATCGGCCTTGTCCGTGCGGCGGCGGCGCGGGCGGTGGTTGGCGGCGGCCTTGGCCTCGGCGGCGCGGCGGTCCAACTCCTCGCGCACCCGATCTCGGATGGTGGTCAGCACGGTCACCGCACGATAGCGGGAGTCGGAGCCTTCGACGATCTTCCACGGGAACCGGCCCGAGCTGGTCTGCATGATCATTCGCTCTGCCGTGCCGATGAATTTGTCATAAAGCTTGTAGTGCTTCCAATCCCGGTCCGTGATTTTCCAATGCCGATCGGGATCTTTCTCCAGCTTCTCCAGGCGCTTTTTCTGGGCTTTCTTGTTCAGGTGCATCCAGAATTTCAGGATCACCGCGCCGTCGTCGGCCAGGGTGCGTTCGAACTGCACGATCCGCTGCAGGCGGGCATCCAGCTTGGCCCGGCCGATGCGACCGTGAACATGATCCAACAAAGGCTGCGAATACCAGGCCGACAGGAACAGGCCGAAATGGCCCTGGGCCGGAAGGTCGCGCCAGTAGCGCCAGAATTCGGGGCGTTCGCGTTCTTCGTCGGACGGATGGCCATAGGCGCGGTTGACCAGCCAGCGCGGGTCCATCCATTCGTTCAACAAGTTGACGCTTTCGCTTTTGCCCGCCCCATCGACCCCTGCGAATAGGACGATTACCGGGAAATCGGCGCGGCGGAGTTCCTGCTGCAGTTGAACCATCTCGACCCGTAAGCTCGGGGCCAAGGCATCGAATTCGGCCTTCGAGACCTTCCGGTTCAGTTCAGCCGCTTCGAACATGATCGCTCCCCGGTCACAGGTCTTTAGACCGCCCGCCCCTTGGCGTTCGGCGCGTTCGATGGTAGGTCAGCTTATCCCATGCGAACAAAGGAAACATACAATGCCAGACCATAACGGCATCGACATTGATCAAGAACAAACGGCGGAGATCGTCGAAACCGCCATCACTTCACGCAGCTCTGTCCGCGCGTTCCTGCCGAAGCCTGTCTCCCGGGAAACCATTGAACGGATTCTGACCGCCGCCAGCTACGCCCCCTCGGGCTCGAACATGCAGCCGTGGAAGGTCCACGTCGTCGCGGGCGCAACCCGCGACCGCCTGGTCAAGGCCGTCAGCGACGATCACGATGCAGGCAACACCAGCGAGCGCGGCTATAAATATTATCCCGATCCCTTCCCCGAGCCCTACCTGACCCGCCGCCGGGCAACCGGCTGGGGCCTGTATGGCGCGCTCGGCATCGAAAAGGGCG
>DJHY01000286.1 GCA_002433335.1 Rhodospirillaceae bacterium UBA6608
ACCGGTGATGTAGCCGGCTTCGTCCGAGGCCAGGAACAGGGCCGCGTTGGCGACGTCCCAGGCCGTGCCCATCTTGCCGCCGAGCGGCACCTGGGCATTGCGTTCGTCACGCACGACCTGTCGGTCGACGCCACGTTCTTCGGCCCGGCGTTCGATCGCCATCGGGGTGTCCATCAGGCCCGGAATGATGACGTTGGCGCGAATGCCGAACGGCGCGTTTTCCATGGCCAGCATGTGGGTCATGGTGTTGATCGCGCCCTTCGACGTCTTGTAGGCGATGGTCCCGCGCGAACACAGCGACGAGGTCGAGGAAATATTGATGATCGAGCCCGAACCCTGTTTCCGCATTACCGGCAGGACGTGCTTGATGGTCATGAACATGGATTTGAGGTTCAATTCGAACAGCTCGTCCCACATGTCGGCGTCCATCTCGACAGTGCCGCGGTCGCCTTTGGAGCGGCCGACGTTGTTGTGCAGGATGTCGATCCGGCCATAGCGCTCGACGCAGGTGTCGGCAATCTTCTTACAGTCGGCTTCCTTGACGATGTCGGCGGCCAGGGCAGAGGCCTTGCCCCCTTCGGCTTCGATCAGGTCGACGGTTTCCTGGGCGCGGCCTTCGTCGTAATCGACGACCAGAACCGTGGCCCCTTCCTGGGCGAAGCGCATGGCCGTGGCGCGGCCGTTGCCGATGGTCTGACCGGGTTGTTGCCCGCCACCGACGACGATGGCGACCTTGTCTTTCAATCTCATGGATGGATGCTCCTAGGCGTTGATTTTTTTGTATACAATCGCCGGAGTATATAAGCCCTACGCGGGGTGGTCGATTCCGAAGGTATCTTTCAACCCCCGGCATCCGTCCGGGGTGACGCGCACCGCGCGGCTGTCCTTGATCCGCTCGATCCAACCCAGACCGAACAGCCGGTCGGCAAGGGCCGCGCCGACCGCGCCGGCAATGTGATGCCGTCGTTCGCTCCAATCCAGGCAGGGACGGCAGAAGCAGCGCTTGCGCTTTTCCAGGTCGTCCAAGGCGATGCCGAAATCGACCAAGAACCGTCGGCCCCGTTCCGTCACCAAGCCGCCGTCGCCGGAAAGGTCGATGGCTCCCTTGGCCGACAGGGAATCGGCCAGGGCGACGCCAAGGATCCCGGCCAGATGGTCGTAACAGGTTCGCGCCCGGCGCAAATCCACATCCATGCGGCTTTCGGGCCGGATCCGGCGGGGGGTGTCGATGGCGCAGACGACGCCCATGCTTTCCAGCATCGCGGCCACGGTCGGCGACGACAGGCGGAAGTAGCGATGCCGTCCTTGCTTCTCCATGGCGAGCAGTCCCGCGCCGTGCAGCTTGCCCAAATGGCCGCTGGCGGTTTGCGGGGCGATCCCGGCGCACCACGCCAATTCGCCCGCCGTCAGGGCCCGCCCGTCCAGCAGGGCGACCAGCATCTGCGCCCGGGCCACATCACCGACCAGGCTGCCGACTTCGGCCAGGTTGAGGGCATTGATCGTCGTCATGCGGTTATCCTAACCTGGAGCGTCGGCGGCTGCATCCGTCGATGCTTCGTTCCGCGCCGTAACGATCAATGACCGGCTGTGCGGTGGATCGTGGCATTTTTCCCTGCCCGATACCGGAACGGACCATCCCTATGACCAAACCCGCCGCCGCCACTGCCGATCCCCATGCCCATCTTTCGGGGGGCAGGCTGGCCGTGAATCTAGGTCTGTTGCTGGTCCTGGCGACCCTTTGGGGATCGTCCTACGGCTTCATCAAGGTCGGGATCGAAACCATCCCACCGGTGACATTGATCGCGGCGCGCACCGCCATCGCGGGCGTGATCCTGATGACAGTAATGGTGGTGTTGGGGGTGCGCCTGCCGCGCGATGCGGCTTCGTGGCGGTCGTTCACGGTGCAGGCTTGTCTCAACAGCGTGGTGCCGTTCACGGCCATCGCCTGGGCGGAACAGACGGTCGACGCCTCTCTGGCGGCGATTCTGAATTCGACCTCGCCGATCTTCGTCTTTCTGTTGGCGCTGATCCTGAATATCCCGGGCGAGCGAACTTGGCGCAAATTCCTGGGCGTCGGCTTCGGTTTCACCGGGATCGTGTTGGTGATCGGCACCGATGCGTTGAACGGCCTCAGCCGAGAATTGATCTCGCAATTGGCGATCGTCGCGGCGACGGTCTGCTACGCCGGGGCGGCGGTTTTCGGGCGGCGGTTTTCGTCTATGCATCCGTTGATGCCTGCCGCCGGATCGATGGTCGCGGGGGCGGTGCTGTTGATCCCGCTCAGCCTGATCGTCGACCGGCCGTGGACGCTGGACGTCTCGACAGACTCAGCCTTGGCCCTTTTGGGCCTGTCGGTTCTGTCCTCGGCCCTGGCCTTCACCATCTACTTCCACCTGTTGGGCACGTTGGGATCCATCGGCACAGCGGCGCAGGGATATCTGCGGGTACCCATCGGTGTCGGGATCGGGGCCTTGCTCTTGGGCGAAAGCCTGTCGCCCACAGCCTGGGCCGGGATGGCCCTGGTCGTTGCGGGCGTCGCCGCGATGACCCTGCCGGGCCGTCGCCGCCACCCGAAAAACCTGACTTAGGCGGGCGCGAACGACAGCATGGTGCGGACTTCGATGCTTTCGCGCGGCGGGGTGTCGGGGGCGGCGGCCGGGTTTTCAAACCCGGTATGCGAGGTAAACCGCGCGCGTCCGTCGGTCGCCGTGTCGAAGCATTTCAGCAACAAGACATCGTCACCACCCATGCCGGGATACCAATACCAATCCTGCCCTTCGGAAAAGGCGTTCTGATAAATCTCGCCGACGCGGTCCTGGTAGACCAGATCGGTGGCGATGAAATCGTCGCTCTGCATGGTGCGGGCGTCAGCCATGGCCAGGGGCGAGCGGTCGGCGCTGGCGCCGATCGACCGCCAGACGTTGACCATGGCGAAGCGATGGCCGAGGAAACGGTCGGCATCGGCAGCGGCCATCACGTCGCGCACCCGCTTGGGTCCCGAGGTTTCCGTGTAGTCGTTATGGGCGATCAGCACCGGAAGGCGCTTGGCCGTGGTTTCGCGTTTTCCGTCGTCCTGCACACGGACGGTATGGTCGAAGATATGGACGTCCGAGGCCCCGGTCGCGCGCTTCAGGAAGGCGACGATCTCGGGGTAATAAACGGCTTCGATCCGGGCTTCGTCATAGAAATCGGTCATCGCCGTGGGCATGGACGCCATTTCGAAACCCTGCACGTCCAGGCTGGCGGGCGGGGTCAGGGCGCTGGCGTCGTGGATCGCCACGGTCCGATTGACGAAGCGGCCCAGCCGTTCGTTGGGACGGGCATGATCGGCAGACATCAGGACGCGGGGTTTTTCGTCCTGGGCGTGGTCCATGAACACGATGGGCGCCTGGACCGTGCTTTCCGATACGGGGGAAGCGGTTGTCATGGCGGGTTCCTCTCAAATTCCGTTGTGGGGGAATCTGCGGATTTCGGGGGCGATTGGCAATCCCCGGCCCGGAAAGACAGTTGTGCCCGAAAGGGCCCTTATCGGTCCTATTCAGCGGCTTGGGGTCGCTCGTCGGGCATTTCCGTGGCGTCGACGTTTTCGGCCTCGCGCAGTTCCCGGTCCAGGCGAACGCCCGCATGGGCGCGGCTGGACGTCAGCGGCGCCAGCAGCGAATAGATCACCGGGATCAGAACCAGGGTGAAGACGGTCGAAATGCCTAGGCCCCCGAATACAATCCAGCCGATGGCGGCGCGGGCCTCGGCCCCGGCGCCGGTCGCCAGGATCAGCGGCAGCGCGCCCAGGACGGTCGACAGCATGGTCATCATCACAGGCCTGAGGCGGATGGTCGCGGCATGGCGGATCGCCTGGGCCACGGTGAAGCCCCGATCGCGCAGCTGGTCGGCGAATTCGACCACCAGAATTCCGTTCTTGGCCATCAGGCCGACCAACATGACAAGGCCGATCTGGCTGTAGATGTTGATCGTCCCACCGGACAGCTTCAGGGCGAACACCGCCGCCGCCAGGCCGAACGGCACGGTCAGGATGATGACCATGGCGCTGACCAGGCTTTCGAACTGCGCCGCCAGAACCAGCAGCACGACCAGCACTGCAAAGGCGAAGGTCAGGGCGACTTCGTTGCTGGTGTCCTGCAGGGTCGCGGCTTCGTTGATGAAGCGCAGGCTGATGCCGGGGGGCAGGGTTTCATCGGCGACCGCCTGCAGGCCGTCGATCGCTTCCTGAAGGGACATGTCCTGCGGCAATACGGCCTCGATCTCGACCGCGCGCTTTTGGCCGGAGCGGTCCAACTCGGCGGCGGTGCCGACTTCTTCCAGGGTCACGAATGACGACAGGGGAACGAGCCGCCCGGTGCCGGTCGGAACGTAGAGGTTATACAGGTCCGTCGGATCGTTGATCGCCCCGGCGGCGGATTCCAGCATCACCGGGATCGACCGGTCGTTGACGTTCAGTTCGGCTACCTCGAACCCGGCGACCATGGCGCGCAGGGTGTCGACGATACCTTCGACCTGAACGCCCAGGTCCTCGGCCCGGCGGCGGTCGACCTTGACCGACAGTTGGGGCTGCGTCTGTTGGAATTCGACTTCGGGGTCTTCCAGCCGGGGCAGGCGTTCGCGCATGACGTTCATGAAATCGAACGCCGCCGCCGCGATGTCGCGATAGTTGCTGCCGGTCAGGACGAATTCGACACTGCCGCCCGCGCGGCGCAGGTTCAGGCTGTTCGGGGTGCGGATATGCGCGGTCGAGCCCGGAATTTGGCGTAGGGACGGCGCCAGTTCCTTGGCAATCTGTTGCTGGCTGCGTTTGCGCTCGCCCCAGGGCTTCAGCGGCGCGATCAGGTAAACGCGGTTCGGGTCCCAACGGCCGACGATGGCGAACACGCTTTCCGCCTCGCCGTTGTCGACCAACTTCTGCAACAGGGCTTCGGCCTGGACCGACTGGCGGTCCATGTAATCCAGTCCGACGCCGTCGGGGCCCTGCATCATCACGATGATGGCGCCGCGATCTTCGCGCGGCAGCAGTTCGGTCTTGATCGTCGGATAGACCAGCAGCGCCGTCGCGGCCAACATCGCGGTGCCGCCCAGGATCAGGACGCGGGCGTTCAGGGTGAATTCCAACATCCGGGCGTAAAGAGCGTTGATCCGCTGGCCGAAGTCGATCAACACCTGCGGCGGCTTGGTTGGCCCGGCGTCGCCCCGGTCCGGTAGGCGCGATGCCAGCATCGGCACCAGCGACAGGGACACGAACGACGAAATCGCCACCGCCACGGCCAGGACGAAACCGAACTCGGTAAACAGCTTGCCCGCCGTCGAGGGCAGGAAGGCAATCGGCAGGAACACGGAAATCAGCGTCGCGGTCGTGGCCAGGACGGCGAAGAACACCTGCCGCGTGCCGTTGACGGCGGCGGCATATGATTTCATGCCGAGGGTTCGGTGGCGCTGAATGTTTTCCAGCACAACGATGGCGTCGTCGACGATCATGCCGGTGGCCAGAACCATCGCCAGCAAGGTCAGAATATTGACGGAAAAGCCCATCAGATAGATCGCGCCGACGCAGCCGATGATGGCGATGGGAATGGCGACGGTCGGGATCAGGGTCGGTCGGATGCCGCCCATGAACAGGAAGATCACGGCAACGACGACGGCGATGGCGATTAGCAGGCTGCTGACGACTTCGTTGACCGACGAGCGGATAAATTCCGCATCGTCGGAAATCTTGACCAGTTTTACGTCCTTGAGCTGCTTGTTCAGGCGCTCGACCGCCAGATTGACCGCATCGGAAATGGCAATGGTGTTGGACTGCGCGCGGCGGACAATACCCATCCCCACGACTTTCGAGCCGTTGAGCAGGGAATAGGCCTCGGCCTCGGCCGGGCCATAGAAAGCCTGCGCCACGTCGCCCAGGCGGACGTCCTTGCGCAGTTCAAGGTCTTCGACTTTTTCCGGTTCCCAGACGGAGGCGTCGGCACGGACCAACAGCATTTGGTCGTCGGATTTGAAGCTGCCGGCGGGCACGTCCAGGCGGGTCGAGCGCAGAACTTTGGCGACGTCGTCGATGGACAGGCCGTAGCGGGCCAGTTTCATCGGGTCGGCGACGATGCGCAGCACCTGTTCCTGATCGCCGAACAGGTCGACCGAGGCGACCCCGTTGATCGACAGGAATTCGGGCGAGACGTCGTCTTCGGCGATCCGGGTCAGGTCTTCCTGCGATAGTTTGCTCGAAACCAGGGCCAGGCGGATGATCGGTTGAGAGTCGGCGTCGGCCTTGACGACCGTAATATCTTCGACCCCTTCGGGCAGGCGTCGTTCGACCCCGGCGACCGCTTCGCGGATATCATTGGCGGCGACGTCCAGATCCATGTCGGGCGAGAATTCGGCGCGGACGCGGCAGTTGTTTTCCTCGCTCGCCGCTTCGATGCGGACCACGCCGGACACGCGGGCGACCGCGCTTTCCAGCACGCTGGTGACCTCGGCGTCCATGGTTTCCGGTGACGCGCCGTCGAAAAAGGCTCGCACGGTCACGATGGGCCGGTCGACGTCAGGCAGCTCGCGAACCTCTACCCCCATGATCGCCGCCAAACCGGCGATCACGATCAACAGGTTCATGACGACGACAAGCGTCGGGCGGCGAACGGATAGCGATGGCAGGTCCGAAAAGCGGCTCATCTATTGCGTCGCCTTTTTCTTTTTCGGCTTTTCGGCGGCGGCTTCTTCGGGCGAGAAAGAGGCGAAGGGAATGGCCTCGACCTTCTGGTTGGGGCGCAGGCTTTGCACCCCTTCGACGATGATGCGGTCGTCGGCGTTGACCGGGCCGTCGACCAGGATACGGCCCCGGTCGCGGCGGACGATGGAGACGAAGACCTTCTCAGCGCGATCCTGGGCCTTGCCGTCCTTACCGGTCTTGCTGACGGCGCGCCACAGATAGGCGCCGTCGCGGCTCCACAACACGGCGACTTCGCGCACACTCGGATAGGGTTTGCCGGTAAAGGTCAATTCGACCTCGAACGAGGTGCCTGGGCGGATCACGTCTTCGGTATTGGGGATGGTGGCTTCGACCCGCAGGGTGCGGCTGACGACGTCGATCCGGCTGCCGAGCTGCGAGATCGTCCCGGCGAACCGTTGGTCGGGCATGGTCCAGGGGCGAACGCTGACTGGGTCGCCGACCTTCAGCCGCCCGGCGTATTCTTCGGGCAGATCGAATTCGACCAGGATTTCAGAGCGGTCATCCAGGGTGGTGATTTGGGTGCTGGTGGTGATGCGGTCGCCGCGTTCGATGTCGGTCAGACCGACGACACCGTCGAACGGGGCGTAGACGACCCGGTCATCCAGGTCCTGCTCTGCCTGATCCAGGCGCAGGTTTGCGGTTTCCAGGGCGGTTTGCGCGGTTTCCAGGCGGGCCTGAGACGCGGTGCCGGACGGGGCCAGTTTTTCCAGACGATGCAGTTGACGGGTCGCGTCCTTAACCTCGACCTTGGCCAGGCGGACGGCAATCTGTTGATGGCTGTCATCCAGGCGCAACAGCTCCTGGCCAGCCTTGACGCGATCCTGGCTACGGAAGGCGACGGCGACGACTTCGCCGGCAGACTTGGAATAAATCGTGGCCGAGCGCCGGGCCTCGCCCGTGCCGATGGCGCGGACGACGACCTTGTCCGGGGTTGCGTTCGCGGGTTCGACCAGAACGCGCGTGCCGCTGCCCGAACCGCGGGCCGCGGGTTTCGCGGTCTTTACATCGGCGGCACTGCTCCAGGCGTACCAGCCGCCGGTCAATGCAACTGCCAGCGCGGCAAGAAAGATAATCTGTGTACGCAGTTTCATGGTTCGTGTTCTCGCGGGTGTTTGTGGCGATCGAGCGGCGCTGCGTTATCGGCGATCAGCCCGATGAAGACGCCCAAACCCCCAAGTCTCTGTCGTCGATCATTAGAAATGAATTTAGCAAGTTTCGTAGCGGCTGCGTTTGGAATTTTGTAACAAGATGTCGCAGCCGGTCCGCAACGGGCCGAATGCGCCGACCTGAGAAGAAAACAAGGATTTCCACCATGTTCGTCGTCACCGTCACATTTGTCGTCAAACCGGAGCACATCGAAGACTTCGCCCCGGCCATGATGGAGAACGCGCAGGCCTCTCTCGATCTGGAGCCGGGGTGTCAGCGATTTGACGTCTGCCGCGACCCGAAAAACCCCGCGATTACGTTCCTCTACGAAATATATGACGATGAGGCGGCCTTCGTTGCTCATAAGGCGATGCCGCACTTCAAGTCGTTTGACGCGCTGGTGATGCCCTGGGTCGCCTCGAAAGAGGTTCGGACCTGGATTTTGGACGACTGACGCGGCGCAATGGGACCCTGGGGCGGTTAATTTCCGCCCAGGGCCAGTTTCATCCCGGCGTGGGAATGGGTGAAGCCCAGGCTTTCGTAAAACGCCAGGGCGTCCGGCCGTGCCCGGTCCGTGGTTAGCTGAACCATCCGGCAGCCCTTTGCCTTGGCCAGTTCGATGGCGTGCTCGAACATTGCGCGTCCGATCCCCTGGCCTTGGGCGCGGGGCGCGACGCGCACGCCCTCGATCAGCGCGCGCCAGCCGCCTTGGTGGCTGAGATTGGGAATCATCGTGATCTGAAGACAGCCGATGACGCCGGCATCATCCGTGGCGACCAACAAGCGCGAATTCGGGTCCGCCTGAATGGCCTGAAAGGCATCTTCGTAGCAGTCGGGAAGGGGCGAATCGTACCTTTCCCTGGTTTGGCCGAGGGTATCGTCGGCCAGTAATGCGACAATTGGATCGAGGTCTTCGTGTGAGGCGTCTCTAAAATTCATATCAGTTGCTTTTCCTCCCTTGGGTAAATCCAGGAAAACTGCGGTTATTTGATAACATATTAGAATTTCATGCGTTTTCAGGCTACAGCCTACGCTATTAGGGCATGGATGAATTTGACGGAATAGATCGATATGTGTTGAAATCCTTGCGCCGTTCGGGGGACGGTCTGAACACAATAGCAGTCAGGGCCAAGGGTGTGCCGTCAAGCGAACACGGGGGAGAGGGAGCGCCGCAAGCGCCGTCGATTGCGGGCATTGGCAGCTCCCGGATTAAACGGGTTCTCGATTATTGGGTCGAACAGCGCGCGGAGCGTCGCTTTCCGAGTTGGTCCGATATTTCGTTGATGGACCTGTATGACGTGGCGCCGTTCGTAGCTGTTTTGGACGTTGAAAACGGCGCGGGTGACCCTGAAGAGACGCGTTTCCGCTACCGCTTTTGCGGAACCTGGCTGGTCGAGGGGCGAAGTGCGATGAGCCCTGCCGACCCGACCGGGCGCTGCATCGACGAAGTTCCCTGGCCGTTCGAGCCGATGCCGTTGATCGCGGCTTGCTCCCGCGTCGCCACGTTGAAGATGCCGGTCATGCTCGCAGCCGGGATGGTCGATGAGTATTCGTACAAGCGGCGCGAGCGTGGTTTCTTCCCGCTTGGGCCTGATGACGGGCAGGTCACTCAAATATTGGCTTGTATCGATCAAGTCGAACAGGCGTGATCGCTTCGCGACGGCTGGTACTATCGCCGCGTCGCGACAAGAGATTAAGCTTAGGCATTCCATCCTGCCAATCAGGCCTCCCAATCAGGAATGACCTAAATCATGAACAATATAACTCCTGCCTCAAATGAACCGGCGCTCGACGCCGAAGAAATCCTTTCCGGTATTCTGGAATGGGTCCGTATTGAAAGCCCGTCTCATGACGGTGAAGCCGTCAGCCGCGTCGTCGACCTGGCCGAAAAAGCCCATCGCGAATTGGGCATGCAGATCGAACGTATTCCCGGCCGCGACGGCTTCGGCGATATCCTGATCACCCGCACGCCCTGGGGCGGCGACGGCCCGGGTATCTTGGTCATGTCGCACCTGGACACGGCCCAGATGAAGGGCTCGATCGATGACGTCCTGAAGATCCGCCAAGAAGACGGCAAGGTCTATGGGCCCGGCATCGTCGATATGAAGTCCGGCGCCTATATCGCCCAGCACGCGTTGCGCCATTTGGTTCGCACCGGTCAGGAAACGCCGTTGCCCATTACCTTCATGTACGTCCCCGACGAAGAAGTCGGCAGCCCGACCTCGCGCGAGCGCATTATCGAGGAATCGAAAAAGGCCAAGTACGTTCTGGTTACGGAACCGGCCCGCGAAGGCGGCAAGATCGTGACCGCGCGCAACGGCCGCCTGCAGTACGAAGTAACCGTGACCGGCCGTCCGTCCCATGCCGGGACGCGCCATATGGACGGACGCAACGCAATTAAGGAAATGGCCCATCAGGTTTTGGCGCTGGAAGCCCTGACCGATTACGAGCGTGGCCTGACCGTTTCCGTTGGTTTGATCAACGGCGGCACCTTGACCAACGTCGTTCCGGCCAAATGCACCATTTCCGTCGACTCCCGCGTGCCCAACATGGACGTCGCGAACGAGGTCATGGCGAAGATCGAAGGCCTGACGCCTGTCGATCCCGACTGCACGATCACGATCGAAGGCGGCATTGACCGTCCGCCCTATGAAAAGAACGAAGTGATTACCGAGCTGTTTGAGCACGCCAAAGGCCTGGCGGCGGAAATCGGATTCGAGCTTCAAGACCTGAAAACCGGTGGTGGTTCCGACGGCAACTTCGCGGGCGCATTGGGTATCCCCACGTTGGACGGTCTGGGTGCCGATGGGGCCGGGGCCCATTCCCACAAGGAGTTCATTTATTATGACTCCATGGTTCCCCGTTGCCGGTTGATGATCCGTCTGTTCGAGACGCTGACCTGATCAACCCATAAAAACGCCCCGTCACCGGTCTTTCTGCGGTTCACGCAGGACCGGTTGGCGGGGCGGGTTCTCCCAAGGGCTGACCGGGTCCTTGTCCGGCCAAAACACCACAAAGCGCGAAAATCAGTCCCAGTCGGCTTTGGACAGGGACGCGATCAGATCGTGCACGGCGCGGCGCTTGCGCGGATTGTCGATGGCGTAATACGCCGTGACCAGTTCCGTCGTTTCGCTCGACCCCATGACATCCGAGGAATCGCGCGGGTCTTCGGAAAAGGTCACGTCCAGGTCGAAGTTATCCTGCGACATCTCGACGTCGGTCGGCATGGCGTCGAAGAAGTAGGCAACGGGAACGCCCAGGATCTGGCTCAACTGAAACAGACGGCTGGCGCCGATGCGGTTGGCGCCCCGCTCATATTTCTGAATTTGCTGGAACGTCAGGCCCAGGGAGTCCCCCAATTCTCCTTGGCTCATTCCTTTGAGCTTCCGCTGTTCGCGAACCCGTCCGCCAACATGGATGTCGACCGGATGCGGCACGCCGGGCGGCATGCGGTTGGGATGCGGTTTTTCGGACAATTTGGGCATAGGGGGAGCGGCTCCTTATTCTCGGTCGATTGAACTTCGCCTTTTTATGCGGCCAATTTGTGGCGGCTTGGTGCCGCCACGATTCGCCCGGAAATTAGCACGCTGCATACGTCTATGTTATCTAGACGAAAGTTCTAAAAGTCAGACCGACTCCGCGTCCGACACCCCTCAATGGTCGTGATCTACCTTTGCATTACCCGCATAGGGGATTTCTTCCTCCACCGTGTCCCAGATGAACCGCGCGGTCGGAACTTCGCGTTCTTCGGCGATATGGGCGACCAAGCCGGCGGCGCGGGCGATTACCGCAAAGCCGCGCATGATTTCGGGCGAGATGCCGATTTCCGACAGAACGGCCGCCGTACCGCCGGTGGCGTTGATGGTCATATGCTTGCCGGCCGCCGCGTCGACGGCTTTGCTCAGGACCTCGATCGCGTGGATGTAGTCGCCTTTGACGCCGTTGGCGCGGGCGATCTCGAACAGTTTCGGCGTGCGCGGATCGTCCGGCTTGTGCAGGTGATGGCCGAAGCCCGGCATGTATTTACGGGCGGCCTTGTGTTCGGCGACGATACGCGTCGCGGCGGTTTCCAGATCTTCGTCGCCTTCGACCATCTCGCGCAGCAGTTTGGAGCAGTTCTCCATGGTGCCGACGAAGGTCGAGCCGACGTTCATGATCCCGGCGGCGACAGCGGCCTGAAGGGCCTCGGGCGCGGAATGATAGGTCAGGCGCGTGGCGACGGCGCTGGGGGTCAGGCCATGTTCCATCAGGGCCAGCAGCACGGCATCGATGATCGCGACGTCGGCGGCCGACGGCTCGCGGTTCAGGATGTGGCGGATCATCGCCTCGGTGAAGGTCATCTTGCCCATCATTTCGGTGACCAGGTTCTGATCCCGGTAGTAGAGGGCTGTCAGCGAGTGTGTCGCCAGTTTCTGGGTCGGATGTTTCTTCTCGGACATGGGATCAGGACTCCTGGAATTGGGCTTTGGCTTCGCGGCGCAGGACTTTACCGACCGGGCTGCGCGGCAGCTCGTTGACGAAGTGCACGCGCTTCGGCGCCTTCACGGAATCAAGCCGCGATTTGACGTATTGGATGATGTCGGCTTCGTCGGCAGGCTGGCCCGCATGGACCTCGACGGCGGCCTGCACGGCCTCGCCCCATTTGTCGTCGGGCAAGCCGAATACGACGCATTCCTTGACCGAAGGATGCTGGCCCAACACCGCCTCTACATCGGACGGGAAGACGTTGAACCCGCCGGTCACGATCATGTCGCGGATGCGATCCTTGATATAGATAAAGCCGTCTTCTTCGATCTCGGCGACGTCTCCGGTATAGAGCCAGCCGTCCTTGATGGTCTCGGCGGTGGCTTCCGGCATGTCGAGGTAGCCCTTCATCATCAGCTCGGACTTGATGACGATCTCGCCGGCCTGGCCGGTCGGCAGGAAGTTACCGTCCTTGTCGATGACGCGCACATCGCAGCGGTCCGTGGCATGGCCGCAAGACGACAGGCGATGGTCGTTGTCGATCCAATCGCGGGCCCGCATCACGGTGACGATCTGCGGCACCTCGGTCTGGCCGTAGCAGGTTTCCAGCGCGTTGTTGAACAGCGGCAGGCCGCGCTTGATCTCCGTCGCGCGCATCGCCGCGCCGCCGATGATGACGTGCTTCAGTGATTTGAAATCACGCTTCGACAAGTCCTCTTCGGCCATCATCATGTAGATTACGGTCGGCGGCAGGAACACGGTGGTCGCCCGGTCGGTTTCGATCGCGTCGGTGATCAAGGCGGGGCGCGCCGGCTGCGGCATGAACACATGCATGCCGCCTTGCGCCAGGACCGGGACCAACAGGGTTCCGGTGCCATGGGTCATCGGGGCGGCCAGCAGGTTGCGGTCATCCTGGTCCAGTTCGAACGAGCGGATCATCAGGTCGATGCAGGTGTGCCACACGCGATAGGTCTGCTGTACGCCCTTGGGCCGTCCGGACGAGCCGCCGGTGAACTTAATGGCCTGGACGTCGTCCGGGGCCAGTTCGTGGCGCTTCGGCATCTTGCCGGCGAAGTCGGCCATCATGGCGGCAACGTTCAGGTCCCCGCCGCAGGCGTGCTCCGGGCCGCCGAGCGGCTGGCCGCGCACCACGGTCGCCGAACCCGGGTCGAACCGGCCCAGGCAGTTGGCGTCGGAGACGATGATCGACGGCGCGGTCGTTTCGACCATGCGCGACAGTTCTTCCTCGCCGTTGCGTGGGTTCAGGGGAACCCAGGTCTTGCCCGAAGCCAGCGTGCCCAGGAACGCGGTCAAATGTTCGACCGTGTTGTAGCCGCAGATGCCGACCCGGCTTTGCGGCGTCGGGTCGATGTCCTGAAGGGCCGCGGCCATGGCATTGACGCGCGCGGCCAGTTCGCCGTGGGTCAGGGTGAAATCACCGTCCTTGATGGCGATGCGGTCGGGCGCCTTTTCTGCGGCGCGGAAGAAATGATCGATGGGCAGGTCCATGGTGACGGCCTTCGCAGTCTATTGAGAAAAGTCGAATGGATTTCGGTGGGCGGAGGGAGCTCAGTCCTGAGGTTTCATCTCTGTCTTGTAGCGCTTCCAGCGTTCCACATAGTGGGGCGGAATATAGGCGAGCATTTCCTTTTGGGCGTCGCTGACTTCCTTGATGATCTTGCCGGGGATGCCCATGACCAGGGAATTGTCGGGAATTTCCTTCCCTTCGCCGATCAATGCCTTGCCGCCGATGATGCAGTTCTTGCCGATCTTGGCGCCGTTCAGGACGACCGCGCCGATGCCGATCATCGTGCCGTCACCGATGGTGCAGCCGTGCAGCATGACCATATGGGCGATCGTGCAATGGGCGCCGATGGTCAGGGGATAGCCCGGGTCCGTATGCAGCACGCTGCCGTCTTGAATCTGGCTGCCCTCGCCGATGGTGATGGTGTCGTTGTCGCCGCGGATGGTCGCGCCGAACCAGACGCTTGCATCCTTTTTCAGAACGACGTCGCCGATCACGGCGGCATTGGGGGCGATCCAGTAATTGTCGCCGTCCGTCTGCACCCGTTTGTCGCCCAGGGAATATTTCATGCTGTCCTCCCGATTTTTGTTTCTTTTGCTATAGCGCCCCGCGCCGGGCGGGGCAATTCCGCGTGGCAGCGCGGCGATTATTCCATCGCGGCCATGAAGCCCGAAATCAGGGCGTCCATGGAGCCCTGATCGACCCAACGGAACACGGCCAGAATATCCTGCTCCTGGTCGATCCAGATCAGGTTCGATCCGGCGCCAAGGGCGAAGAAGCTGGTTTCCGGGGCCGACGGGTACTGTTTGCGGTCGGTGTTCAGCCACCACAGGAAGCCATAGACCGGGTTCAGCGGGCAGGGCGCGCGCAAGGCATCGACCCAGCCTTCGGGCAGGATGCGATGGCCGTCCCAGACGCCGTCATGTTTGATCATCATCCCGAACCGGGCGTGGTCGAGGGACGAAATCTGCATGCCGCCGCCCCAATGGGTGCCGCCGGGGACCGAGGGCATTTCCACGCCGTCGATCAGCACGTTGGAATTACGATATCCGACCCAGCGCCAGGTATCCGACGCGCCGATCGGCGCCATCACGGAATCGCGCAGGACCTCGGCCAGGGGGTGGCGGAAGACGTGAAGCAAAGCCAGGGACAGGACGTTGACCCGGACGTCGTTGTATTCCCAATAGGTGCCGGGCGCGGACAGATCGCGCTTTTGCCCTTTGCGGGAATTGTCGCCGTCCGCGCCGATGACCCGGAAATGGTCGACCTGGTCCGGCTTGTCGAACAGCGTGCCCTGCCATTCGCTGGTCTGCTGCAGCAGGTGCCGCCAGGTGATCGAGGCATTCTGTTGCGAGGAAAACCAGTCGCCATCGACGTATCCGGCGACGGTGTCGTCCAGGTCGGAAATCAGGCCTTCGCCGACCGCTAGGCCGGCCAGGATCGACAGGTAGCTTTTGGCGATGGAAAAGGTCATATCGGCGCGCGCCGGATCACCCCATTGGGCCGCGATCCGCCCGCCGCGGATGAACAGCCCCGCGGGGCCGCCCCGGGCGGCGACGGGGCCGAGGATTTCGTTCCAGGGGGCAGGTTCGTCCTGGGTCAGCGAGGGTAGGAACTCTGCCTTGTCCAGGTCGCGCGGCCATTTGCTTTCCGCGTTCTCGGCGAAGGTAACGGCGTCTTTCAGGCGATCAGGGTTCAGTCCGGCGTCGGCGGGGGCGACCTTTTCCCAGGGTTGGTCGGCAGGCGGGAAGTAGGTCATGTAGTCTTGTCCTCTGATCGTTTGACGTCGCGTTGATCCCCCAACAGTTTCAGGCGCGCCTTTTCGGCCCGGGCGATGTGCTTGCGGGCCAGGCGCTCGGCCTTTTCCGGCTCGCGGGCGCGGATCGCTTCCATCAGCGCCATGTGTTCCTCATGGGCGGCAGCGGCGCGATCGGGAAAGGAATACGTCGTGCCCCTGAGCAGGGCCAGAGCGTCGGACAAAGCCGCCGCCGATTTCAGCAGGTAGCGGTTGTGGGCGGCCTGGAACAGGGCGTCGTGGAATTTGCGGTTGGCGTCGGCCATCTTCACGGGGTCGTTGGTTTCCGGCGAGGCCGAGTTCAGACAATCTTCCATATAGGCCAGTTCCGGCACCGAGGCGTGCTGCGCCGCAAGGCGCGCCGCCGCGCCGTCGAGCACCCGCCGCATGGCGTAGAATTCGACGATCTGCTGCTGGTCCAATTCGGCGACGACCACGCCGCGCCAGGGTTCGAACACCAGCAGGCCGTCGGCCTGCAGCCGCCGCATGGCTTCGCGCACCGGCGTGCGGCTGACGCCCAGCCAGTCGGCGACTTCGGTTTCGCGGATACGGGTGCCGGGCGGATAGCGGCCGGCCTTGATGGCGTCGCGCAGGCGGGCGTGTACGTATTCGCCGCGCGAGACCTGTTCCAGGGATTCTTCGCGCTCGCTCATTATGAAGCCGCGGCCTCCTCCAGTTGGCGTTGCAGTTCCTCCCGAATATCGGTGGGAACAGGACAGGATTTACGGGTGCCCAGATCGATGAACACGTTCGTGCTTTCGGCGTTGGCGTAAAGTTTGCCATCCAGGAACACGCCGGTTCCGATGGTGATCGAGGAATTGCCGATCCGCTTGATGCAGGTGCCGACGTCGACCGTGCCCGGGTAGTGCATTTCGGCGCGGTAATCGATCAGGACGCGGGCCAAGACGAAATCGATCCCCGGGTGGGTTTCCGGCTTCAGATACTGGGTCACATAGGCGTTTCGGCCCGCTTCGATAAATGCGGCATAGGAAACGTTGTTGATATGGCCCATGCTGTCCTGGTCGGAAAAACGGAGGGTGACCGGTGTCCAATGACGAAAGGTTTCCGCTCGCGTGAGGTCGATGGTCAGCGACTGGTCGTTCATGGCCTGCTTGCTTTCTTCCCTGATGTAGGCGGGGCCGGATCGGCGAGATCGGCGCCGTGCCGTGTTTTTTTGGATGATCCGAGGGCGTGTATACAATACCAATGTATACAATGGCTGTCTTTTTCGTCAGGGGTGAAATGCATCGTGCGGTTGCGTTGACGGGTTGAAAGAAGGTGGTCTTGGTGAAGGGAGACAAGGTTATGCGGGCACGGAAAGCAATCCGGCGCGTGATCTGCGGTTTGGCGGCTATCGTCGCCGTGGCCGGGGGCGTGCTGACGGCCTGGGCGGTGTCGGACAAGGCCGAAGCCCAGAAGATGCTGTTCTTCCGGATTGCCAGTGGCGCCGCCGGCGGAACCTATTTCCCCATGGCGGGGTTGCTTGCCAACGTCATTTCCAATCCTCCCGGCGCGCGTAGCTGCGCCAAGGGCGGCAATTGCGGGATGGAGGGGTTGGTCGCCTTCGCGCAATCGACGCACGGCTCGGTCGCCAACGTGTTCTCCCTGGATACGGATTTA
>DJHY01000288.1:0-10203 GCA_002433335.1 Rhodospirillaceae bacterium UBA6608
TATGAGCCCGAATAACCGAACTCATCCTGCATGTATTTGCCGATGTTGGTTTCCGCCCAGCCGGGTTCGATGCCGTTCTTGACCTGCGCGACCATATCGTTCCACCAGGCGTAATCGACGACGCGACCGACCATGTCTTCGCGCACGGTTCCGATTGCGGTCCGGGCCAAGTGATTTGAATTGTCTACGGCCTGCGCGTTTTCTCTGTCCGCCGCCAGGCTGACGAAATACAGAACCGCACCAAGCGCGATCCCGAAAAAGAGCGCGGAAAAGACGATCGGCTGCCAAAGATAAATGGGCCAATCGAGAGCGGGAGAGTACGGGTCCTTGGATTTGGGCATGACACCTGCTATCCGCGTCCCCTCCCCCGAGGATCAGTGGAAAATCGAGACCGGATTGTACGTCATGACAACCGCGGTTCAACATTCATATTATCGAATGAGACATTAATTTCGCGCTGCTTAAGCCGCCGATACAAGTTCCCCCTGAAAATCGATGACACCCGCCTCGCCCTTGAAATCAGGGGCCCAGCTAAGCAGAACCCGGGCGCGGTCCCGCGCCACCAGGGTCAAACGATCCCGCGAGGCGCTCCAGTAGAATTCCACATGGGCCTGATGGGCGAGATGAGCCGGCGTAACCAGATAACAATCAGGAACGTCGCGCGAGGCGTAGACCAGCAATTGCTGTTTCATGCGAAGGTCTCTCCTAATCTTCCTTAGCGGATGTTTTTGAAGGAGGACGTGTATGTCCGCTTCCGTTGTCGCAAACGACGGAACGGCTGGCCATTCACCCAAAGTATGGGCAGGCGCACAAAAACGTATGCCAACGGCGCCACATCGGCGCCGGGCTATATCGTTGGTTATAAGTCTTTGGAAACTTAGTGGGTTTGGCCGTATTCGACGCCTTGCGCCACGATCCAGCGAAGTTCTTCCTTCATCAGATCGACATGGCGCGAAGACTCGGCGCGCAACAGAGCCTGAATGATCGCCGTCTGCACCGGCGAGGGCATCTGATGGAAGTTTTCCAGCATCAAGAATTTGACGCTCGGCCGCACGGTCTCCGACATCAACAAGCTGATGACCAGTTTCTTGCGGATGTCGTTCCGCATGTTCCCGGCTTCGGTCAGTTGGAAGAATTCCTGCACGAACTGGCGGGGCGACACGCTGCCGTCCATCAGGTTGTGCAGGTTCTGACGCAGGGCCAGGGTGTATTCAGCCCGGGTACGGACGATGAAGCGCGAGGTTTCGCGCCGCAGCTTGGCAATCGCGTTGGGGTCGAAAGCGCTTTCGGTAATCAGGGACACCGCGTCCTTGACCGCTTCGTGCTTCGACAGATCGCCGACAATTTCGAACATGCCGGTAATCAGCGGCGTCTTGCGCCCCATCGGGGACAGACGCGCCGCGGCGGCAAGCGCCATCGGGGCTTCCGGGTCGCGCGCCGACACCAGGGCCAGCGGCAGCGGATCATCCAGACCGCCCAGATTGATGGATGAATTCAGGAAATTCTCAGGGGCCAGAAACTTGTCGTTGTCGCTCGGAACGATCAGCGGCTCGCCCTTTTTGTACCGGGTTTTGATATCCAGCGCGGTTTTGACGCCTTCTTCCGTCAGCCCGAACAATTTGTCGCTCATTCTACCCTCGTCTACCCCAAAAGCATCCCAATGCCCCGGCACTTACATTCGCACCCGCAGCCCCCCGGCCGCCGATGCGATCCCGTTACATCAGGTCGCCATAGCCTCCGCCTGTACCATATCGAAAGCACGTCCGCGTTCCGCGCCGACAAAACGGTGGTCGGCAAACAGCTTACGATCGCGCCAGCGTTGGAACAAGCGCAGACCCGCGTCCATATGCGCCTTATCGAAACCGCAGTTAAAAGCCTGTTGCTGTTGCAAATTATCCCGCGCCCGTACGGTGCGGATTTGCCCAGGTTTGGCCATCTCCGGAAAAAACGAGGCCGCCACCGTGGCTTCGGTTCCGCGACGCTCGATCAATGCATCCAAAATCAAGGTCAGAAACGCAATCAGCCGGGCGGGCATCCGCTCCTCGCCCGAGCGCCAAGCGGCGACATCAGTCTGCGACGCCGACATGGCCATCGCCAAATCAGCGGTCGACAGGCCCAATTCGCTCAGCCCGCGAAACACCGGATAAACATCCCTTTGTTCGGTCGTCGTTTCGGCAATGATGGTCATCTGTTCCACCCCTAACCCTGTGGTTGTCCCCACAGTTCTAAGGATTGAACGGTAAAAAAGTATTAACCTCGTTTCGATTTGAACATGACGACGGTCACACGATGAGACGATTTTTTTCCCTGGGGATGGGCCATGCGCTGCGGCATTGATCTAGGCGGCACGAAGATCGAGGGCATCGTTCTCGACGACCAGGGCGCGCCTCTGGCCCGCCACCGGATCCCAGCGCCGCGCGGAGACTATCAAGCGACGCTTGCCGCCATTGACGACCTGATTGGCAAACTAGAGGCGGCAACCGCCCCGATCACCCATGTCGGCGTCGGCATTCCGGGGACGATTTCGCCCGCGACCGGCTTGGTCAAAAATGCCAATTCGACCTGGTTGATCGGACATCCTTTGGACAAGGACCTGGAAACCACGCTGAACCGCCCCGTGCGCCTGGCCAACGACGCCGATTGCTTCACCCTGTCCGAAGCCAGCGACGGCGCCGCCGCGGGCGCGCCGGTCGTGTTCGGCGTCATCCTGGGAACCGGGGTCGGCGGCGGCATCGCCGTCAACGGACGCCTTATCGCCGGGGTTAACGCGGTGGCCGGCGAATGGGGCCACAATCCCCTGCCCTGGCCAATGGACAACGAGCGCCCGGGTCCGGCTTGCTATTGCGGCCTGAACGGCTGCATCGAGACGTTTCTGTCCGGCCCTGCGCTGGCGCGGGACCATGGTGGCGACGACCTGAGCGCAACAGAAATCGCGGCGCGGGCGACCGCCGGCGACGCTGCCGCCGCCACAACCCTTGCCCGGTACGAAAGTCGCCTTGCCCGTGCCCTTGCCACAGTGATCAACATCGTCGACCCCAACGTGATCGTGCTGGGGGGCGGGTTGTCCAATATCGCCCGATTGTACGACGCCGTCCCGGCGCTCTGGGGCGATTGGGTCTTTTCCGACAGCGTGGCGACGCGGCTGGTCCCCGCCAGCCACGGCGATTCATCCGGAGTACGGGGAGCCGCCTGGTTGTGGACAGCCGATGAGGTCAGCAACCGCCCGCAAGTTTCTCGAGCTTGACCAACGACATCCGGATCGCGAAATCGCTGAAATACTGGGTAATCCGCTCGGCGATACCATCGGCCCGGTAGTCGACTTCCAATTCGAACGCGGGCGTGCCCTCGTTCGATTGCTGGGCGAAAAACGCCATCTGATACCGCCACACCGGCACGTCGTCGGCGAAACCGGCTTTCTTCAGCAGTTTCTGCACCGCCTTATCCCGTGTTTTCGGGCGAACGATGTAAGCGTTGGTGTCGTAAGGGTTGTCCAGGCTACCGCCATCGAACATCGGCTTGGAGAAAACCTTCTTCCCCTCCTTCGCCGCCTTCAAACTGGCCAACAAATGCGACGTCGGAAACAGGGTTTCCTTGGGTAACGGAATCTGCACGGCTTGGTTGCCGGTAAAAGCCGCCTCGCCGCCCCGGCCGGGATCGATCCGCGCCGTGCCTTTCAGTTCTTCCGCCAGTTGCTCGTTGCGTTTGTGGGTCATGTTGAAGCCATAGTCGCGGCCGTCCTTGGACTCCCAACTGCTGGAGGTCCAATCGGTCCGGACCGGCGTTTCCTCGCCATAGACCACGTCCATGACGATCCGGTTTTCAACGACCCAGCTTTCGCAGGCATCGGCGAAGGTATAAGCCATGATACCGCGGGCAGCCGTCGGGCCGACCCCTTCGCGGCTTTGGAACAAAGTGATCTCATACGCGGCCCGATGCGGCACCAACGTCTCTGTCTTTGCGGAGGGCGCCTCTGCGGAATTGACCGGCGCGGCGTACAGGGTAAACACACCTGCAAACACACAGGCAGCCATGCCTGTGGCGAGAATTCTTCGTATGAACGGCATTTGATTGAACGGGGCCTCGTATGCACAAACTGTGATGTGAGACTAGGCCCGGAATGCGGCCCTGTCCATGGTCACGCGACGCATAGCATTTGGGAAAATCCTACCCAGTTACCCGGCAAAAATTGCCGGGTTCATCCCGTTTTCACAGCTAAGGTTTCGTTAATCATAAGGAAATCCGCCCCCGGCTGATTGGCCCGGTAATTGCTACTAATCCTTCAGAGAAATGGATGTGGCGAAGTCCGCATGCCGACTATTTGAAGGCACCCATGACGGCGATAGAACAGACCCCGATGCCCGCAACCGAGACCACCGCCTTCCCCCTCATCACCGTTGCCGCGCGCAACGACGGATGAACCAAGGCGACACCCCGGCCCGGGAAACAGTGCCTTCGGCATGTCAGGGTTCGACATTGTCTTTGTTCTCGAACGGATCGCGTTCGGAAGACTAAGGAGCCTTGCCCATGGGAGCAGAACATCAAACGTTGTCGTATATCGACGTCAACTCGCAGCACCTGACAGCGGAGAGCCTATCCCGCGAACTGGTGCCGCTGACACCCGTCCTGCCCCCGCAGGCGACATCCTCGGATGACGAACACGCAGCGGAAGCCGCACGCCCGACCTTGTTCAGCGAACTGACGGGTGGCCTGTCCCTGCGCCGCTTGACCCCGCGCCAAATGGCCGACGTCAGCTTGGAGCTTTATGCCTCCGGCACCATTGCGTTCGAGGAATATGAGCTGCTGGCCTTTCAGCCGGAATTACACCCCGACTACAACCTGACCATCGGCGCCCTGACAGGTGAGCTGGCGGGACCGGATAAAGCCCGCGACTTCGTCGCCCAATGGGAAGAACGGCTGAATTTCGAGCGTCGTCACAACCCCCAGAACACGCGCCTTGTCCGGCAAAGCGAACGTATCCTCAAGCTGCTGCAGACGTTGGATGGGCCCGCCGAGACCGACGACGACCACCTAGCTGCTTAAAAGGCGAAGGCCTTTTATCGAACAGTGATGAAGTGGGTCAGGCCCGGCCAATCGCGCGCACTCAACGTGGCGTCAGCCTGTTGCACCGGCTGTAGCTTGGCAGCCACGGTCCAATCCTTCGGCGAAACCCGAATGGCCCAGCTGTCGGCGATCCCGGCCCGCTTGATCCGACGGACGGCAACCGAGCGTTCCTGGGAATTCAACGGTCCGACGACGACACGGAAAACTTCACGACCGTCCGTGCCGATCCGCCCATGCAGGACCGAAGGCGTCAGCGCCCCGTAAGTTTGCATGTGCCGTTTCGCCCGGTCGCTGGCGCGGAAACTTCCGATCACGTAATAGAACCCCGCCGTGGGCTTCGCCGAGACGGTTGCCTGCGGCTGCACCGCAGCGGTCTGAACCGTTGCATTTTCCATGGCCAGGTGCATGAAGGGACGGTCGGTTTCCTCGACCATCGGCTGCATCGCCTCAAGATCGATATTCACCTTCACCGGCTGTTCCATCAGGGCGTCGATACCAGCAGCAGGAACGGCGATCGGTTCCGGCGCCGCCGCAACCTGCGGCTCATTGGGCTCGGCGTCAGGCACAGCATCGCTGCCCGCGTTTGCAACTTGGTTCTCAATTGCCTCGAACCGAAGGCCGCCGGCGCGTCCGCCCGACCGTTTCCAGCTTCGCGCTTCCGTCGGTTGATCCGCCTCGGCGGTCATCACGTCGGTCCGGCCATCAACGTCGTGGCAGATTGCCCCATCCGATTCAGTGACAACGCGGTGGATCGCGCAATCCTGCTGAGTCAGAGCGGAAAGCCCGTGGTCAGTGATGGATTTTTCGGTCGTGGCGATGGAGATGATATCGATGGCCCAGGATGCAACCTGAATGGGGATCGGCAGGGCACAGCCGCTTAGCAACGTGCACGCGCCAGCTACGAACAAAGCCTTCCGCATTTTAACCCCCAGTTGGGCAACCGGCAGCCGCACCGGCATCCTCACCCTAAAAATGTTTACCCCGATCCGCCCCGCGCTTTCCGCCGCCGCAGGCGGAAGAGCACCGAATCGGTAACGATTCGTTCACCATACCTGACGACGCGAATCGGCGACCAGCTTTTTCTCGCCGGCTAAGTCATTTTCAGGATTAAAGGAATCAAAACGCGTTGACGCCGGGTGGAAATACCACCCTTACGATTCATTCTCGCCGGCGGTTGTCTTTTTCTTCGGCAAGGCCAACCGCAGGTGCAGTTCCTTCAGCCTCGATTCGTCAACCGTGGACGGCGCCCCCATCAGCAAATCCTGAGCCTGCTGGTTCAGCGGGAAAGCGATAACTTCGCGCAGGTTCGGCTCGTCCGCCAACATCATGACGATACGGTCGATCCCCGGAGCCGAGCCACCGTGGGGCGGCGCGCCGTACTGGAACGCCCGGTACATGCCGCCGAACTCGGTTTCGACCGTTTCCTTGGAATAGCCCGCAATCTCGAATGCCTTGATCATGATTTCCGGCTTGTGGTTCCGGATCGCGCCCGACGACAGCTCCACGCCGTTGCAGACGATGTCGTACTGATAGGCCAGCACGTCCAGCGGATCCTGATTTTCCAGGGCATCAAGACCACCCTGCGGCATCGAGAACGGGTTGTGCGAGAAATCGATCTGCCCCGTTTCTTCATTCAGCTCGAACATCGGGTAGTCGACGATCCAGCAGAAATCGAAACGGTCCTTGGCGATCAGGTCCAGGTCTTCACCGACCTTGGTCCGCGCGGCCGAGGCGAAGGATGCGAACTCGCCCGGCACACCGGCCACGAAGAACACGGCATCGCCGTCGTTCAGACCCAGCTTGGTCTTCAGCATATTGGTGCGGTCTTCGCCGATGTTCTTGGCGATCGGACCGGCGCCCTCACCTTCGCGGAAGAAGATGTAGCCCAAGCCCGGCTGTCCCTGCCCCTGCGCCCAGGAATTCATGCGGTCGCAGAACGCGCGGCTACCGCCGCCCGGCGCGGGAATGGCATGGACCCGAACCTTGTCGTTCTTTTCGATCATCCCGGCGAAGACCTTGAAGCCGGAACCGGCGAAGGCGTCGGTGACGTCGCACATTTCGATCGGGTTGCGCAGGTCCGGCTTGTCGTTGCCGTACTTGAGCATCGATTCCTTGTACGGGATGCGCGGGAACGGGGCCTTGGTCACCGTACGGTCACCGGCGAATTCCTCGAACACGCCGGCCAAAACCGGCTCCAGCGCCGCGAACACGTCGTCCTGGGTGACGTACGCCATTTCCAGGTCGAGCTGATAGAACTCGCCCGGCGAGCGGTCGGCGCGGGCGTCTTCGTCGCGGAAGCAAGGTGCGATCTGGAAGTACTTATCGAAGCCGGAGACCATCAGCAGCTGCTTGAACTGCTGCGGGGCCTGCGGCAGCGCGTAGAAGTGACCCGGATGGTTGCGCGACGGCACCAGATAATCGCGGGCCCCCTCGGGCGACGACGCGGTCAGGATCGGCGTCTGGATTTCCAGGAAGCCCTGATCCGTCATCCGGCGGCGGATCGAGGAAATAACTTTCGAGCGCAGGATGATGTTGGCATGCGGCTGTTCGCGGCGCAGATCCAGGAAGCGGTAGCGCAGGCGCGTTTCCTCGCCCAGGTCGGCATCGCCGAAAACCTGCATCGGCAGGGTTTCGGCGGCGCTTTCGACATGGAACTCGTCGATCCGCACTTCGATCGAGCCGGTCGGGATGCCGGGGTTGATCGTTTCTTCCGAGCGCTTGACCACCGGACCGGTGATCGTCACCACGCTTTCGGGACGCACCCCTTCGACACCCGGGAACAACGCACCCGAAACGTCGATCACGCATTGCGTCAGGCCATAGTGGTCGCGCAAATCGACGAACAACAGGTTCCCGTGGTCACGCTTGCGGTGGACCCAGCCGGACAGGCGAACGGTCTCGCCGACGTTGGCTTCGCGCAGTTGGCCACAGTTATGGGTGCGGTAAGGATGCATGAAGGCTATTTCCCGTCAAATAATGTGCGCGATGGATCGGCTTGGTCCGATTGTCGCGCGCCCAAGGATTAAGCCGCCGACAACCGGCGGAAGGGGCGAATTCATCCGGGGGTTTCTAGGCTTTCGGACGTCGAAAATCCAGAAGGAATTTGCCCATCGCCCCAGCACCCGGGCCATTGCTCACCAAAGCGTGAGACGGGAAATTCCGCAAAAAGGTGCTATACTGCGCCCGCGAAGACGGCCAGCGTCGGCCTGACATTTCCCGTTAGGAGACCTACTCATGACCATCACTTGGCGTGCCACTGTTCCTGCCTTGGCGCTCGGCGCCCTGATTGCCCTGTCCCCTTTGGCCACCGCCCACAAGGCCCTGGCCATGGGCAGCGACACCCCGACCACGACGACGCCCGACGATAAGGATAAGGACAAGAAGGAAGGCAAGGCCCTTCGCGATATCCAGGAACTGCTCAACCAGGGCAAGTTCGAGCCGGCGCTGACGGCCCTGATGCCTTATACGGAAGCCAACCCGAACGATGCCGACGGTTGGAACCTGCGGGGCTATGCCTCCCGCAAGATGGGCCATTACGACGTCGCCTTCGACTATTACGAACGCGCCCTGGCCATCAACCCGGAACACAAGGGCGCCCTGGAGTACATGGGCGAGCTTTACGTCGAAATGGGCCAGAAAGACACGGCTCTGGAGCTTTTGGCCAAGCTTGAAACCCTGTGCCCGCAGGGCTGCGTCCAAGTTTCGGCGCTCAAAGGCTTCATCGACGGCGGCAGCGAAACCGCGGAACGGCGCTGGTAAGCGCCGCCCCCGGCTTCAGCCATCATTTCTTGCCGGTTTGTCCCCGGCAGTCGGCGACATGGGCGCGGTAACGCGCGCCCATGATGCCTTTTCCATGGGCCAATTGGTGGAGGTTCAAATCTCCGCCGAAGTTCAACTCCATGACCACCGGCCCCTTGTCGGTCAGGGCAATATCCCATGATTGCGTCCGGATGCCGGGAAAGGCTGCTGCGGCCCGGCGGACCAGGGCCATCGCCTCGTCGAATTGCGGCAGGGTCGTTCCGGCCAGGCGCACGCCCGTATCCGGATGGGCATCGACGACGGCGAACGAACGCCCCCACCCATTGACCGCCCGTGTCACCGCGCCGGTTTCCAATTCCAACGCAGCCAGCAAGTTATCCCCCCGCCAGAAGTTATCAGCAGTCTGCCCCCCGGCCGGGAGCTTCACCACGGCGCTGACCGGTTCGGCCACGCCTTTGCCGTCGACCAGCACCAACACCCGCATGCAAGGCAAATGGTCGCCGATCAAACCGCGCAAACGGGTATGAGGCGTCAAACGGTCCTGGAACACATACCCCCTATCCCGCCGGAAGCTCAGGTAGTTGACCAGATCGTCCGTGGAGACGACGGCGCCGTTGGCTAAAAAGCCCTGCCCTTCCGGCAGGCGATCGATCGACAACGCGCCGATCGAATACATACCGTCGATCGGCTTGGCGAAAATCGGCCCCGATAGGCCGTTATTCAGAAGTTCCTTCAAGCCTTCCTTATCCCGCGCATGGGGCACGGGGCCGGCGACACGCGACGGGTGATAGACGCCCCGCAGCCGGGGTATCGGAAGCCCCATCCCGGCAGCCGCCGCCTGGAAGATCAGTTTGTCATGGGCAACCATGTACCACGTCGCCGGGTTGCAGGCCCGGTGCAGCGCCGTCTGCACCCGTTTCCCGACGAAGCGCGCCTTGGCGTCGGCGTCCAGCTTCGGATCCCACAAACGGTAATACATGTATTCCTGGGGGCTGACCCGACCAGTCCCACGCGCCATGCGCCAAATGTCGCTTAATAGCGCTACTTGGCCACGGCCGCTTTCGGCGACCGCATGGCGTAATTCATCGGCCATGGACACGACGGGCGGCCCGTCCAATTGCCGGGCAAGCGCGTCTTCCGCCGCGAATACGGCTTCGCTGAACGGGTTTTCGGGTAAGTCCGCACGACTACCTTCCTCGCAAGTGCCATTTGCGAGAGTGTCGTCAGACGAAAGAATTTTGATGGCGGTCATGGTGTTTCTCCCGACCGCCCTACGATCTCCGCCTCAAGAATATGATCGGATGCACCCCGTCGCTGTGCGCGGGATCACACCAATATGTCGATGCTACCCTTCTCCGGCAGGCGGGCAACCCGCCGCACCAG
>DJHY01000288.1:10490-13282 GCA_002433335.1 Rhodospirillaceae bacterium UBA6608
GCTCCCCTCCCCCGGCGGGCGGGCACCCCGCCGCACCAGCCACACACCGGCGTAAACGAACGGTGTGTCGGCCAAGGCGATCAACAGCTTGGCGAGATAACTGGCAAGGATGATCTTGCCGACGACACCCCAGTCCAGGCCAAGCCCGAAGCCCAGGAAAATCGAATTGACGATGCAGGTGTCCGCCAACTGGCTGGTCATGGTTGAGGCGTTGTTGCGCAGCCAAAGGTGCTTGCCGTGGGTGACCTTTTTCCAGAAGTGGAACAGCTTCACGTCCAGCAACTGCGCCGCCAGATAGGCGCTCATCGAGCCCAACACCAGCATGCCCGGCAGGGTGAACACGCTTTCATAGGCTTCCTGCATTTGGATGACGGTGTTGTAGTGCGGATTACCGTCTGCCCAGACGGGCGATCCCGGCACCACCAGGGCGACTTGAATGACCACCAGGATCATCAGGCTCATCGCGAAGCCCGTATAGACCATCAGATTGGCGCGGCGCTGGCCATAGACCTCGCAGACCACGTCGGTAATCAGAAAGGTGATGGGATAGGTGATCAGCCCAGCGGTCAAGGTGACCGCTTCACCGAACAAGCCGTGGGGGAACGTCTCGGGGAAAGCCAGAAACAGCTTTCCCGCGATAACGTTGGTCATCACCAAAACGACGACGAAAGCCGCCATCAGGATGCTGAATACGATTTCCGCCCGCTCCCCCATGGCGATGAGTTAGCCCTTCTTGGCCTTGCGGGCGACGAATTCGCCCAGCATTTCCTGGGGCTCGCCGGTTTCGAAGCTGTCGCCGAACACCGGGATGGTATCGGCGATGGCCTCACCGGGCGGCAGGCTTTCCCAGGCGCGAACCAAAAGCTTCTGCGTGCGGATCGCGTGCGGTCCGGAAGCCACAATGGCATCGACCGTACGGGCGAGGACGCTGTCCAATTCCGCCGGAGTCGTCAGGAATTCCGTGAAGCCCCAATCGTGGGCCGTCTGAGAATCGATCATCTCGCCGGTCATGACCAGCCAGCGGGTTTTGCCCCAGCCGACCAGATGCGGCAGCAACACGGCCTCGATCACGCTGGGCAGGCCGATGCGGACCTCGGGCATGCCGAACTTGGCGTTGTCCGACGCGATCCGAATGTCACAGGCCGCAGCCAGTTCCATCCCGCCGCCGAGGCAATAACCGTTGATGCGTGCGATCACCGGCACCGGCAGGTCGCGGATCGCCGCCATGATACCGTGCAATCGGCTGATGAAGGCGCGGGCCGTCACAGGGTCCAATTCCGCCATTTCGCCGATATCCGCACCGCCGATGAACGACTTTTCCCCCGCACCGGTAATGACCACGGCGCGCAGGGACTGATCCGCCCCCAGGTCGCGCAGCGTCTGGGTCAATTCGATCATCAGGGGGGATGTCATCACGTTCAGCTTGTCCGGCCGGTTGACGGTCAGCCAGGTCACGCCGTCGCGGTCTTCGCGCAAAATCAGATCGCTCACTTCAGGGCTCCTTTTATTCTCATTGGGGACAGCATTTCGCTCCGTTGTCCCGTTTGCAAGCCTCACGTATAACGGACAGAGCGGCTTTCACACCATCAATGCCGCGCCCAAGGAGGAAACACCAGAATGATCATCGACCACCGCACCTACACCGTCGCCCACGGCATGAACAAAGAATACCTCGACCTGTTCGAGGCCGAAGGCCTGCCCGTGCAGCTTCGTCACCTGAACTTGGTTGGCTATTTCACCACCGCCATCGGGCCGATCAACCAGTTCATCCACCTGTGGAGCTACGACGACCTGGCCGATATGGAACGCCGGCGCATGGCCCGCGACGCCGACCCCGAATGGCACGCCTACCGCAAAAAAAGCAAAGGCATGCTGGTCCACCAGGAAAACAAAATCATCTCTCCTGTTAGCTTCTCGCCCCTGAAATAATGAACCTGATCACCGACAACGAAGAGCTCCGGGCCTTCTGCGCCCCCCTTGCCACCGCCGAGTATGTGACGGTGGATACGGAATTCATCCGTGAGAGGACCTATTGGCCCGTGCTCTGCTTGTTGCAGATCGCCGGACCGGACAGCGCGGCCGCAGTGGACGCGCTGGCCCCCGGCATCGATCTGACGCCGGTGTTCGAGTTGTTGGCGAACCGCAACGTGCTGAAGGTCTTTCACGCGGCCCGTCAGGACATGGAAATCTTCGTTCGCGCCATGGACGATTGCCCGGCCCCGGTGTTCGACACCCAGGTCGCGGCCATGGTCTGCGGGTTCGGAGACTCAGTCGGTTACGAGACCCTGGTCTCGAAACTGGCCAAGACTTCGATCGACAAAAGCTCGCGCTTTACCGACTGGTCGGCGCGCCCCCTGTCGGAAAAGCAGATCAAGTATGCGCTGTCGGACGTGACGCACCTGCGCACCGTCTATGAAAAGCTTCAGGCTAAGCTGGAACGGACCGGCCGCTCGCCTTGGGTCGCGTCCGAAATGGAAGCCCTGCAAAACCGCAGCTTCTACGAAACCGATCCGCGCGAGGCGTTCGAACGGCTCAAGGTCCGCCGCCCGACGCCCCGCCTGTTGGCGATCCTGCGCGAGGTCGCGGCCTGGCGCGAGACCGAGGCGCAGCGCGCCGACGTGCCGCGCAACCGGATCCTGCGCGACGAATCCTTGGTCGAAATCGCCCACCACCCACCAAAGAGCGTTGAGCAATTGGCCCGGATCCGAGGCCTGTCGCAGAAGATGGCCGAAGGCTGGCAAGGCCGCCAGATCATGGAAGCCGTCGAACGCGGCAAGGACCTACCCGACGCC
>DJHY01000082.1 GCA_002433335.1 Rhodospirillaceae bacterium UBA6608
CTGATGACCGACAGCCAGGAATGGTGGCCGGCGGATTGGGGCCACTACGGCGGACTGATGATCCGCATGTCCTGGCACGCCGCGGGCTCGTACCGCACGGCGGACGGACGTGGCGGCGGCGGCACCGGCAACCAGCGGTTCGCGCCGCTGAATTCCTGGCCGGATAACGTCAGCCTGGATAAGGCGCGCCGCCTGCTGTGGCCGTTGAAGAAGAAATACGGCAACAAGGTCAGCTGGGCCGACTTGATCATAATGGCCGGGACCATGGCGTATGAATCCATGGGGCTGAAAACCTTCGGCTTCGGGTTTGGCCGCCAAGACATCTGGCACCCGGAACTGGACACCTATTGGGGTTCGGAAAAGGAATGGCTGGCTGAAAGCACGGGCCGGTATGAAGGCGACGATCGCTCGACCTTGGAAAACCCCCTGGCCGCGGTGCAGATGGGCCTGATTTACGTCAACCCGGAAGGCGTCGACGGCAAGCCTGATCCTCTGCGTACGGCGCAAGACGTTCGCGTGACCTTTGCCCGCATGGCCATGAACGACGAAGAGACCGTCGCCTTGACTGCCGGCGGGCACACCGTCGGCAAATGCCACGGCAACGGCGATGCCAGCCGCCTGGGCCCGGACCCGGAAGCGGCCGACGTGGATCAGCAAGGCTTCGGCTGGGCCAATCCGAACGGCAAGGGCAAAGGCCGGGATACCATCACCAGTGGCATCGAGGGGGCCTGGACCACGCACCCGACCCAATGGGACAACGGCTACTTCTACCTGTTGTTCAACTACGATTGGGAACTCAAGAAAAGCCCGGCGGGCGCCTGGCAATGGGAGCCGATCGACATCAAGGAAGAAGACAAGCCCGTCGATGTCGAAGACCCGTCGATCCGGTACAACCCGATCATGACCGACGCGGACATGGCGATGATCAAGGACCCGATCTACCGCGAAATTTCGGAGAAGTTCTACAAAAACCCGGACTATTTCGCCGAAACCTTCGCCCGTGCGTGGTTCAAATTGACCCACCGCGACATGGGGCCGAAAGCCCGCTACATCGGACCGGACGTTCCCGCCGAAGACCTGATCTGGCAGGACCCCGTGCCCGCCGGCTCGACCAGCTACGACGTCAACGCCGTCAAAGCCAAGATTGCGGCCAGCGGCTTGTCGGTCAGCGAGATGGTCGCCACCGCCTGGGATAGTGCCCGGACCTATCGTGGGTCGGATATGCGGGGCGGCGCCAACGGCGCGCGCATCCGCTTGGCTCCGCAAAAGGACTGGGAAGGCAACGAGCCCGCCCGTCTGGCCAAGGTTCTGGGCGTGTTGGAGCCTATCGCCGCCGAGGCCGGCGCCAGCGTCGCCGACGTCATCGTCCTGGCCGGTAACGTCGGGGTCGAACAGGCAGCCAAGGCCGCGGGGATCGACGTGACGGTGCCGTTCGCGCCGGGACGCGGAGATGCCACCGATGCGCAGACCGATGGCGAATCCTTCGACGTGATGGAGCCGATCCACGACGGCTACCGCAACTACCTGAAGAAGGACTACGTGGTGAAGCCGGAAGAGTTGATGCTCGACCGTACGCAGCTGATGGGCCTGACCGCGCCCGAGATGACCGTTCTGGTCGGCGGCATGCGGGTGATGGGCACCAACTACGGCGGGACCAAGCACGGCGTGTTGACCGACAAGGAAGGCGCGTTGACGACCGACTTCTTCGTCAACTTGTGCGACATGGCCAACACCTGGAAACCCGCCCGGGGCGGCTACTACGAAATCCAGGACCGCAAGAGCGGCCAGGTCAAATGGACCGCGACGCGTATGGATCTGGTGTTCGGGTCGAACTCGATCCTGCGGTCCTATGCCGAGGTCTATGCCCAGGACGACAACAAGGAAAAGTTCGTGACTGACTTCGTTGCCGCTTGGACCAAGGTGATGAATGCGGATCGTTTCGATCTGAATTGATCCAGGCATAAACGCTGACAAAAACCCCGGCCTGCCACAGGGTGGCGCGCCGGGGTTTCTTTTTTAGAGCGCACTTTTTCGTTCATGGGATCAGTCTATTGAAATAAAAAAATAGGTAATATAAACGTCACATAATGTTGTTTTATGCAGAGATCTTATACCTTTGTATTAAAGGCGAGGCGATTAAGTATAATATACCCTCCGCCATATAGAGAAAAAATTACCATCTGAAATATCCTCATCAGCACTGGAGTTAAGGGCCGGCGAATGCCGGCTGCTGCTTGGGGGTAGCTCTCCATAACATATCTCATTGTTTTTCAATGAGATTTAGGCCGTCGCCGCTGTGCGGCCGCTTCATAGCACGGTCCAACCATCCGGAGTATCGGCCGGAAGGAACGGGTGCTGCTGCGCCGATACAATAAACGGAGAGTAAAAACTAATGGGTTACTTGAATCTCAGTGGGGTGAAGATCTTGTACAAGCTCTTCATCTTGGTCGCCGTGATGTCACTGGTTACGGTCGGCGTCAGCTATGTCGGCATTCATGCCATCGACCAATTATCGGCGAAGACCGAAGAAGTTCGCGGGGCAGGGGGCGAAGCCGCACGCGCATCGCGCCTGGGGCAGAACTACCTGAACATCAGCCGGGGAGAGTACCGGGTCGCGGCGACGCCTACGGCGGAGCAAATTGATAAGATCTCCGGGTTGATCCGGGATGAAAAAGGCGATTTCCAACGGCGCGTGGAAATCCTGCGCAAATCCGCCGGCCCGAATCAAACAGCGATGCTGAAAAAGATTGAGCAGGCCTATGCGGATTACCTGGCCGGGGTCGAGGGAACCTTGTCGACGGCAAGGAGCGTGTCCGGTGCGGTGGTCAAGGACGAGGCGCGCGAGGCCGTGCGCGCTTCGGCGCGTAAAAGCCGAAAAGTCGGCGAGCAACTCGAAGCGGCGATGGCCGAATACGTGACCTATACCAGCGACAAACGGAACAAGATCGCCAAGGATGCATCCGATTCAGCCGTCGAAATCCGCACGATCATGTTGAGCGTGGCGGCGGCCGGCGTTTTGGGCGGTATCTTGATCGGCTTCGTCATTGCACAGTTCGGTATCGCCAAGCCGATCAGTCAGTCCATTCGATCCCTGCGTGGCCTGGCCGCCGGTCAATTGGAAACGCCCATTTCGGGCGAAGGGCGGAAAGACGAAATGGGCGAGATCGCCGAGGCGATGGTCGTATTCCGCGACAATGCGCTGGAGGTCCAGCGCCTGGAAGAAGAGCAGAAGCAGGCGGAAATTCGGGCGGCGCAGGAACGGCGCGCGGAAATGCAGGACTTGGCGGCCAACTTCGAAAACAGTGTCGGCGCCATCGTTCAGGCCGTGGCCGGAGCTTCCCAGCAGGTCAACGGCGTGGCCGAAACCGTGGCCGCGCAGGCGACGCAAGGCCGGGCGACGGCAGGTGACGTCAGTGCGGCATCCGAGCAGGCGGCGGCGAATGTGCAAACCGTGGCCTCGACTGCCGAAGAACTGGCGGCATCCTTATCCGAAATCACGACCCAAGTCGGGCAATCGACGAAGATTGCGTCCCGGGCCGTTGATGAAGCTCAGAAAACCAATGCCATGGTCCAAGGGTTGGCCGAAGCTGCGCAGAGGATCGGTGAAGTGGTCGACCTGATCAACGACATCGCCGAACAGACGAACCTTTTGGCCTTGAACGCGACGATCGAAGCCGCGCGGGCGGGCGATGCCGGCAAAGGCTTCGCCGTCGTCGCATCCGAGGTCAAGAATCTGGCCAGCCAGACCGCCAAGGCAACGGGCGATATCAGCGGTCAGATCGATAGCGTGCGAACCGCAACGGATCAGGCGGTGCAGGCGATCAACGATATCACCCGGATTATCGGCGAAATGAACGAGATCACCTCGGTCGTCGCTGCGGCGATCGAGGAACAGGGGGCGGCGACGCAGGAGATCGCACGCGCCGTCGACGAAGCCGCCGCCGGAACGCAACAGGTCAGCATGAACATGTCGACCGTGATGACCGTCGCCGATCATACGGGCACGGCCGCCAAGGACATGCAGGCCGCCGCCGGCGACTTGTCGTCCCAGGCGGGGCAGCTGCAGACCGAGGTCACGGCCTTCATCGAAAAGGTCCGAGCGGCCTAAACCGCGAGGGCCTGCCGGCCAGGGACAGGGGCGTCGCATCGCAAGGTGCGGCGCCTTTCGTCTATTCGGCGGTTTGGTAGATGTGTCGTTTCGTCACGCGGCGCAGGGCCTTGACGTCTCGAGCCTCGATGGCGCGGATCATGTCGAAATGCTCCTGCGCGCTTTGCTCCAGTCGGGCGAAGGACTTCCACTGCGTCAATGGGGCGGCGGGCCCCCGTCCGCGATATTCCAGAATCAGGGATAGCAGCTCGCCATTTCCGCAAATCCCGTAAAGCGCCTTGTGAAAAGCGTTATTGGCTTCGAATTGTTCCAGCAACGAACCTTCGCGGACTTTCGTGGCGAAAGCCTCGGCCAGATCGGTCAAGGCGGCGATGTCTTCCGCCGTCGCATGGGCGATGACGCCTTCGGCGGCGGCCGATTCCAAAATTACGCGGACTTGGCGGTTCTCCGAGATATCCGGCTCTTTCAGGCGAAAGACGTAATAGCCCCGGTGGGGTTCATGTTGAACGAACCGCTTCAGGACCAAGTTGTCGAGCGCGCGGCGCACGTCCAGCCGCTTGCAGCCGTAGCGTTCCTGCAGATCGATTTGTTTCAGCCAAGTCCCGGCCGGCAGGCGGCCGGTCTGAATATCCCGGGCGATCGCCTGGCTGATCTCGTCGATGCTGGGTTTCGTTTTCTTCCGTGCTGCCATGCCGCGTTCCGAAGCATCCTTGGGTGCTGTCCGCATTCCCTTGATTTGATACGAAAAAACGACCGCATTTGAAAGTCGGTTGACGCAATCATTTTATGCATCAAAATTGGCGCCAATATTTTCAACAAAAGGTGCCCCATGACCTCCGAAGCTCCTGAAGCACAAGCAGATGAAAAGACCGTGCGCGGCCGTCAGCTCTATGACCACGGCGCCACGACCATCACCGCCCTGGCCGCCGATC
>DJHY01000253.1:0-201 GCA_002433335.1 Rhodospirillaceae bacterium UBA6608
CTCGCCCGAGGCGACGACGGCGTCGTATTCGCGCGCATCGTAAAGGGTCGACATCTGATCGACGTAGCCGACAAGCTGATTGGTCACGCCGGCCATGGCCGAAACCACGACGGCGACCTGATGCCCCGCGTCAACTTCGCTTTTGACGCGCTGGGCCACTGCTTTGATGCGGTCTACGTCGGCGACGGAGGTGCCGCCGAA
>DJHY01000253.1:412-2780 GCA_002433335.1 Rhodospirillaceae bacterium UBA6608
GCCCGCCATGGCCGAAACGACCACCGCGACCTGATTGCCCGCATCGACCTCGGTCTTGACCCGCTGGGCGACCGCCTTGATGCGGTCGATGTCGGCCACCGAGGTGCCGCCGAATTTCTGCACGATCAATGCCATGGAACCGGTGTATCTCCCGACCCGTAAGTAATGTCCGATAAACGGAAAATCCCGTCTGAATGACTTGCCCTTGTTTGACAGGCGGCGCCTTCTTACTCTTAATCCGCGCTGCGGGCAAGGTGCCCGCGCCGCCAACCATGCAAAGGTCGCTCATGACGCCCCCGAACGCCCAACAGCCCGACGCCCATCCTGATGGCCGCCAAACCTCTCGGCCGACCACCAAGGATGACAGCGAAGTCGCCCGCTTTCAGGCCATCGCCGACGAATGGTGGGACCCCACGGGCAAGTTCCGCCCCCTGCACCGCATCAACCCGGTGCGGATCGCCTTTATCCGCGACCGCGTGGCGGCCCATTTCGGCTTTGATGCAGAGGCGCCCCTGCCTTTGAAGGGCCTGTCCCTGCTGGATATCGGCTGCGGCGGCGGCCTGCTGGCGGAGCCGATGGCCCGCCTGGGCGCGGACGTCACCGCGATCGACGCCGGGGAAAAGAATATCGCGGTCGCCAGCCTGCATGCCGAACAGGCCGGGCTGAATATCGATTACCGCCATGTCCTGCCCGAGGAGCTGGCCGATCTGGGACGCACCTTCGACGTGGTTCTGAACATGGAAGTGATCGAGCATGTCGCGGACTTGGATGTATTCCTGGGGGCGTCGGCCGGATTGGTCCGGCCCGGCGGCTGCACGGTCGTGACGACCCTGAACCGCACCCTCAAGTCCCTGGCGCTGGCCAAGATCGGGGCCGAGTACATCCTGCGTTGGCTGCCGATCGGGACCCACGAATGGCGCAAGTTCGTGCGCCCGTCGGAATTGGTTCAGGGCTTGGAAGCCCATGGCATCGACGTCACCGAGCTGCAAGGCATGGTGTTCAATCCGTTGAACGATACCTGGCGTCTCGACGCCCATGACCTGGCCGTCAATTACCTGGCCTTCGCCGTCAAGCCGGACGCCTGACCGGAACGCCTCGCGGGGCAATTCGATTCCGCAACATATCTGTTACACGCCGTCGCTACGATGCCGCCGAACAGAGGCCAAAGGCCCTGAGTGGGTGAATTCAAGCGTCGAAAACGGGGCGTGGAATGTCGGAACTGGCGGCGGTCAAAAGCCTGCGCTATCGCTATGTCCTGGGGCTGAGCGCCATCGCCCTGCTGGTCACGGCTGCGTTCTTCACGATGCATTTCATCATCGCCAAACAGGCCGACTACGGGCATCTGATTTTCGTCGCCGGGGGCCAGAACGGACAGGCCAACCGGATCGCCCATTTCGCCGGACAGATGGCGATCTCCCGCGACGAGGATGAATTCGAAACCGCCCGGGCGCAATTGGGCCGTGCCGTCAACGCCATGTGGCGCGCGCATCTTCTGCTGCTGACCGGCAACGAAGAAGAAGGCATCCCCAAGGTGATGACCAAGGATTTGGAAATCATCTATTTCGACGGCACGGTCGGCCTGGACCTTGCCGTCAATCGCTTCCTCGGTCATGCCCGGGATATTTATCGGCTGCAATTCGGCAATCTGACGGTCAACACCTCGTCCTACGTTTACCTCATCAACTATGGCCCGCACGTTTTGGAGCCGATGCTCAATTCCGCGGTCGAAGCCTATGAGGCGTTTTCCCGCGCGGCCATCGCGCGGGTCAAATGGTTCGAGGCCATCCTTTGGGTTTGCACCCTGGTCGCCCTGGTGCTGGAAGCGTTCTTCATCTTCCGCCCGCTCGAGAACAAGGTCCGCCGGACGGTCCTGAAGCTGGAAGCCACCAACCGCAACTTGCGGCGCCGGATCGACGAAGCGGCGCAAGCCCGGACCGACATGGAGCGCCAGAAAAACCGCGCCGAGCGCGCCAGTCGGGCCAAGACCGAGTTTCTGTCCAACATGAGTCACGAACTGCGCACCCCGTTGAACGCGATCATCGGGTTTTCCAGCTCGCTCGGGGCCGGGGTCTACGGCCCCCTGGCCAACGACCGCCAGGAAGATTGCCTGCGCGACATAAACACTTCGGGCAGCCACCTGTTGGCCCTGATCAACGACATCCTGGACATTTCCGCCGCCGAAGCCCGCCAGCTACAATTGTGCGAAACCCATGTCGATCTGGCGCGAACGACCGCCGAGGCCCTGCGGATGTTCGACCACGACCTGTCGATGAAGGGTATTCGCCTGCATGCGGTGATCGGCCCCGGCCTGCCCCGATTGCGCGCCGACGAGCGGCGGATCCTGCAGATCCTGCTGAACCTGCTGTCG
>DJHY01000116.1:0-13269 GCA_002433335.1 Rhodospirillaceae bacterium UBA6608
CTACACCGATGTCGACGGGGTCTATACCTGCGATCCCCGGATCGTCACCAAGGCCCGCAAGCTGGACAAGATCACTTACGAAGAAATGCTGGAGATGGCCTCTCAGGGCGCCAAGGTCTTGCAGACCCGCGCCGTGGAAATGGCCATGAACCATGGGGTGCGCACGGAAGTCCGCTCGACGTTCTCGCAAGAACGCGGCACCCTGGTCGTGAACGAGGATGAAATCGTGGAAAAGCAAGTCGTCAGCGGTATCGCCTATTCCCGGGACGAGGCCAAGATCACCCTGGTCCGCGTCTCCGACCGGCCCGGCGTGGCCGCCGGTATTTTCGGCCCGCTCGCGGAAGCCAGCGTCAACGTCGACATGATCGTCCAGAACGTCTCCGCCGACGGACAGGCCACGGACATGACCTTTACGGTCGCCAAGGCCGACCTGGAGCGGACCAAGGTCATTCTGCAGGAAAAGAAGGCCGAATTGGGTTATGAAGACCTGATTGCCAAGGATGGCGTGGTCAAGATTTCGATCATCGGCGTGGGCATGCGTTCGCACGCGGGCGTCGCCCAGACCATGTTCAGCACGCTGGCCGAGAAGGGCATCAACATTCAGGTGATCTCGACCTCGGAAATCAAGGTCAGCGTCCTGATCGCCGAAGAGTATACCGAACTGGCGGTGCGCGCCCTGCATACGGCCTATGGCCTGGACGCCGCTTAAAAAAGCACGCGTCGCGGGCCGCCGATTTCTGCGGCGGTCGGACCGACGGCGTAATAATCCGACGGCAAAGCAGTCGTCATCGCGAATGTTCGAACCTATATGATGGCCAGGCCCGGGGGGAGCGGACCCGGATTGGCCGTGCGCGCAATTCAGGGCAGGGGTCCCGAGTTCAGTGATCGACAAGTCCAACCCGAAAGGGCCGGCAGGAGCAGCCGGGCCCGGAAAGGCGCCGGGGAAAACCCCCGGTAAGCCGTCTTCCGGTGCGGGCGGCGATCGGTCCGGCCAACGGCGGCCCGCGGTCTCGCCGGTCCCCCGGCGGATGCTGGGCCGGGTTCGCCAGGTCATGGCCTCGGCGGCGACGGCGCAGGAGCGGCTTGACCAGATCGTCCGCATCATCGCTTTGGAAATGGTCGCCGAAGTCTGCTCGATCTATCTGCGCCGCGCGGGTGACGTGTTGGAACTGTTCGCCACCCAGGGCCTGCGCCAGGACGCCGTTCACAAGACCCGCCTACGGGTCGGCGAGGGCTTGGTCGGTGAAATCGCGGCCCATGCCCTGCCGTTCGCGTTGGAAGACGCGCAATCGCATCCCAGCTATGCCTATCGCCCGGAAACGGGTGAAGAACTGTTCCATTCGCTGATGGGCGTGCCGATCCTTCGCGGCGGCCGGGTGACCGGTGTCGTCGTGGTTCAGAACCGCACGCGCCGCGCCTACGAAGACGAAGAAGTCGAAACCCTGCAGACCGTCGCCATGGTTCTGGCCGAACTGGTCGCGGGGGGAGATCTGGTTTCGGCGGACGAACTGTTGCCGATCGACGGCGCGGCCCTGAAGCCGCTGCGCATGGAAGGCTTGCGCCTGAACGGCGGGGTCGGGATCGGTACGGCGGTGCTGCATCGCCCGCATCTGTTCATCGAAACCATCGTCGCCGACGATCCGTCGGCGGAACGCGAACGTCTGCATGAAGCCTTCAAGGCGATGCACGGCGCGCTCGACGACATGCTGGCCTCGGACCATATGGCCAAGGGCGGTGAGCATCGCGACATTTTGGAAACCTATCGGCTGATCGCGCAGGATGCGGGCTGGCTGTCGCGGATCGAGGACGCGATCGATTCCGGTCTGTCCGCCGAAGCCGCCGTGCAGCGCGTGCAGAACGACCTGCGCGCCCGCATGGCCGGGATCGACGATCCCTACCTGCGCGAGCGCGCCCATGATTTGGACGACCTGGGCTACCGTTTGATCCAGCACCTGATGGGGGCGGAGCCGGCGCCGCGCGAAATGCCCGACAATGCGATCCTGATCGCCCGCAACATGGGCCCGGCGCAATTGCTCGATTACGATAGCCAAAAGCTGCGCGGCCTAGTCCTGGCCGAAGGTTCGCCCAATGCGCATGTCGCGATTGTCGCCCGCGCGCTCGACCTGCCGGTGGTCGGGCGGTTGGACATCATCCTCGACCGGGTCGAAGAAGGCGATCCGCTGATCCTCGACGGCGACCAGGGGCATGTCTACCTGCGTCCGGGCGAAGACATCCGCATGACCTTCGAGGACAGCTTGCGGGTTCGCGCCGAACGTCGCGCCCAATACGCCGAACTGAAGGAACTGCCTGCCGTGACCAAGGATGGGGTCGCGATCAACCTGTTGCTGAATGCCGGGTTGCGGGTCGATCTGGGCCATTTGGAAGAGACGGGGGCGGCTGGGATCGGCCTGTTCCGCACGGAAATTCCGTTCATGGTCGAATCGACCGCGCCGACCGTCGAGCGGCAGCAGGAAATCTACACGACCGTTTATGAACATGCCGGCGACCGTCCGGTGACGTTCCGCACGCTCGATGCCGGTGGGGATAAGGTGCTGCCCTATTGGGATGTCGAGGCCTCGGAAGAAAACCCGGCCATGGGGTGGCGGGCGATCCGGGTGTCGCTCGACCGGCCCGCGCTGATGCGCGACCAATTGCGTTCGTTGATCCGCGCCGCCGCCGGAAAGACGCTGCGCGTGATGTTCCCGATGGTCACGGAAGTGGCTGAATTCGACGCGGCGAAGAAGCTGCTGGATGCGGAACTGGCGCGGGCGCAACGACGCGGCAACCTGATGCCCACGAATGTCCGCGCCGGGGTGATGCTCGAGGTCCCGGGCCTGATCTTCCAGATGGCGGCCTTGACCAAGCGCGTCGATTTCATCTCAGTCGGGTCGAACGACATGCTGCAATTCCTGTTCGCGGCGGACCGGGGCAACCCGCAGGTGGCGTCCCGCTATGACGAATTGGCTCCGGCGGTCCTGAATTTCCTGGGCGAAATCGCTCAACGCTGCGGCGATAGCGAGACTGATCTGAGCCTGTGCGGCGAAATGGCGGGCGATCCGTTGGCGGCGATGACCTTGATCGGCCTGGGATTCCGCAATCTGTCCATGTCGGCCCCCTCGATCGGTCCGGTCAAGGCCATGGTTCGATCCCTGGATGTCGGTGCGTTGCAAAGCTATCTCGGTGGGTTGAAGGATTCCGCCGACCATTCCTTGCGCGATCAGCTAAAGGGCTTCGCCGCGGATCATGGCGTATTGGTTTAACCGCGCCGTATTTCTTCTTGAATCTACATGACTTTTTGTGGGATTATCCGCATTGCGGAAAATTCGACACGTATCGTTCGTGAATCCCTTGTAATTACCCGCGCCCGTGGCCCCAGGGGAAGGTGCCGGTGGGGCGGCGTCAAGATTCCGATAGAACGCCGGGGCAGGGTTCGGAATGGGGATTCCGACCTGGGTCCCGAAGGGGATTCTGGAACGAACGTTGGGGTAAAGGGGTGAAGTGCGCGTGAATCACGATCCCATCTCACGGGCGGCGCCGGGGGGCGACGCCACGGACCGTCGTACAGGCGTCGGCGGCTTGCTGCGGGCGTCCCGCCTGCGGTGCGGCGAAGAGCTTGAGGCCATCGCCCAGGTTCTGCGTATCCGGCCCCGTCATCTGCAAGCCATCGAAGAAGGCCATTTCGACCAGCTTCCGGGCACGACCTACGCGGTCGGGTTCATTCGCGCCTATGCCGATTACCTGGGCCTGGACGCCGAAGAAGTGGTGCGCCGCTTCAAGGATGAACAGACCATTCCGTCGGGCCGTCCGCCGAAAGCCGACTTGGTGTTTCCGTCGCCGATGTCCGAAACCGGTATCCCGCGCGGCGCCGTGGTCTTTCTTGGCGTCGTGATCGGCCTGATCGCCTATGGCGGCTGGTACGTCTCGACGGTCGACAACGATTTCTTCAAAAAATGGATCGAGCCGGTTCCCGCCCGTTTGGCGGCGATGTTGCCGGGTGGCGCCGAGGGCGGAAACGAAAATCCGGTCGATACGCGCGCCGAGGCCCCCGCCACGGAAACGACCTCCGCGGAGACCTCCCAGGAAACGACGGGTGCCTCGATTACGACACCCGCGCCGGAACAGGTTGAAGCGACAACCGCCGAAGCGACGCAGGAAACGACCCAATCCGCGCCGGAAACGCCCGCCGCGACGGTCACTCAGGGGCAGCCCGAACCGCCGACCACCCCTTCCGAGCCTGAAAAGACGGAAGCGGTCGAAGCAACGCCTTCCCAGGCCGTGACCGAAACGCCGGATGCCACCCCGGCCCCCGAGCCGGCCAAACCGGAACCGGTGACGGAAACGGCGCATACGCCTGAAGCCATCGCCCAGCCGGTCGAAACGGCGGCGCTGCCCGCCCCGACGGCTGCACCCGCCCAGGCCTCCAATGAGGCCGCTTCAGAGGCTGCCGCCGAAGCGACAAAACCGGCCGATGCCGCCGAGCAGGCGGCCACCGCCGCCGCCCCGACGGAAACCGCGACCGCGACGCCGGTCGCGAGCGATGCCCGAATCGTCCTGACCGCTGTCCGCGACAGCTGGGTCGAAGTCCGCAAGCAGGTCACGGATGAATGGGTCTGGGGCAAGCTGATGCGCGCCGGCGATACCTATGCCGTGCCGGACCGCGACGACCTGAAGATGAAGACCGGCGACGCCGGTGGCCTGACGATTACCGTCGATGGGCAGGCGATCCCGCCGATCGGGGCCAGCGGCGAGGTGGTTCGGAACGTGGTTCTGGACCCGGAACGCCTCAAAGCCGGAACCGCCATCCCCCAATGATCCCTAGGTATCGGGGCCCTATCGGGGCTTCGACCGTTGACCCCGGCGCGGGGGTCGGGCAAAACATGCGCAATGGACCGATGCCTTGGGGCCGGTTGTCCGGCATGGCCGGCTATGACCCCATGGCGTGATCCCCTTGTACGGTCCAAGGAAACTTAAAGGAATTGGACACATGTCCCAGGAAGCCAAGCTTCCCTCCGGTCCCTCGGTGGCATTCGGGCCTTCCCCGCGCCGCGTGAGCGTCCCGGTTACCATCGGCAACGTTACGATGGGGGGTCTGAACCCCATTGTCGTGCAATCGATGACCAATACCGACACCGCCGATATCGACGGCACGGTCGAACAGGTCCATGCCCTGGCTCAGGCTGGGTCGGAAGTCGTCCGCGTCACCGTCAACACGGAAGAAGCCGCCGCCGCCGTTCCGCATATCAAGGAAAAGCTGCTGGCGCGGGGTGTCGACACGCCGATCGTCGGCGACTTCCATTACATCGGCCACAAGCTGCTGGAAAATCACCCGGCCTGCGCCGAAGCCCTGGACAAATACCGGATCAACCCCGGGAACGTCGGCTTCAAGGAAAAGCGCGATACCCAGTTCTCGAAAATGATCGAGAAGGCGATGGAATACGGCAAGCCTGTGCGCATCGGCGTCAACTGGGGCTCGCTCGACCAGGACCTGGTCATTCGCCTGATGGACGAGAACGCCAAATCGGCGACCCCGATGTCGGCCGAGGAAGTGACCCAGGAAGCCCTGGTGCAGTCCGCGATCTCGAACGCGTTGAAGGCCGAGGAATTGGGCCTGAGCCGTGACCGCATCATTCTGAGCTGCAAGGTCTCCGAGGTTCAGAGCCTGATCAAGGTCTACCGGGAATTGGCGCGGCGCGGCGACTGGGCCCTGCACCTGGGGCTGACCGAAGCCGGGATGGGCTCGAAAGGCATTGTCGCTTCGACCGCCGCCATGGGCGTGCTGCTGCAGGAAGGGATCGGCGATACCATCCGCGTGTCGTTGACGCCCGAGCCGGGCGGCGACCGCACCAAGGAAGTCATCGTTGCCCAGGAAATTCTTCAAACCATGGGCCTGCGCGCATTCACGCCGCTGGTCACGGCCTGCCCCGGTTGCGGTCGTACGACCTCGACCTTCTTCCAGGAACTGGCCGACACGGTTCAGGGCTATGTGCGCGGCATGATGCCGACCTGGCGTGAAAGCTATGACGGCGTCGAGAACATGTCCCTCGCCGTCATGGGCTGCATCGTCAACGGTCCCGGCGAAAGCAAGTATGCCGATATCGGCATCTCCCTGCCGGGCACGGGCGAAGCCCCGACCGCGCCGGTCTTCGTCGACGGCGAAAAGGTCGCGACCTTGCGCGGTGAGGCCATTGCCGAGGACTTCAAGAAAATCGTCGACGACTATGTCGCCCGGAAATATCCCCGCAAGCCGGGTACAGGCGCCGGCGCCAGCGCGGCGGAATAGCGGGACGAACGACGATGGCAGACCTGCAGCCCGTTCGCGGGACACACGACATTCTGGCCGACGATTTCCGCCTGCACCGCCACATCGGTGACCGAGCCGCGCTGTTGGCGGCGCGTCATGGGTTCCAGGAAATGACGCCGCCGATCTTTGAGTTCACCGATGTGTTCTCGCGCACATTGGGCGAGACCTCGGACGTGGTGACCAAGGAGATGTATACCTTCCAGGATCGCGGCGGCGACTCGATCACCTTGCGGCCCGAATTTACAGCCGGGATCGCCCGCGCCTTCATGTCGAACGGCTTGGCTCAGGAAGCGCCGCTGAAGTTCTTCGCGCGCGGCCCTGTGTTCCGTCACGAGCGCCCGCAGAAGGGCCGCCTGCGCCAGTTCCATCAGATCGATGTGGAGATCCTGGGTGTGCCCGGCGCGCAGGCCGATATCGAGGTCATCGCCCTGGCTGCGCATCTGCTGGAAGACCTGGGCGTTGCCCAGGACGTGCGTCTGGAAATCAATTCCCTGGGCGATCCGGAAAGCCGCCAGTCCTATCGCGGCGTGCTGCTGGACTTCCTGTCCGACTATCGCAACGACCTGTCCGAAGACAGCCGCACACGGATGGACAAGAACCCGCTGCGTATTTTCGATTCCAAGGATGCGGGCGATCAGGAAATCATGGCATCCGCCCCGTTGCTGCAGGAACATCTGAACGATCATTCGCGGGAATTCTTCGCCGAGGTTCTGGCCGGGTTGGATGCCTTGGGCATTGCCTACGAGGTCAAACCCCGACTGGTTCGCGGCCTGGATTATTACAGCCACACGGCGTTCGAATTCGTGACCGATACCCTGGGCGCCCAGGGCACGGTTCTGGCGGGCGGGCGTTATGACGGCCTGATGGAACAGATGGGCGGTCGCGCCACGCCGGGGATCGGTTGGGCCGCGGGCGTCGAGCGGTTGTCGATGATGCTGGGCGAAGCCCCGGCGGCCGAACGCCCGATCGTAGTCATCCCCATGGGTGACGAGGCCCAGGGTCCCGCGTTGAAGGTCGCCAACGATCTGCGTCGCTCCGGCCATGTCGTCGACATGGGCTATTCCGGTAATCTGAAGCGCCGCATGGCCCGCGCCAACAAGGCCGAGGCCAAAGCCGTTTTGATTTTGGGATCCGACGAATTGGAACGTGGCGTCGCGACCCTGCGCAATATGGAATCCGGCACGCAGACCGACGTGCCGCTGAACGAGATCGTCGAGACGCTGAAACTCCACTTCTAGCGAGGGAGCCCCATGGCCGAAGACCGCGCGCATTCCGCCCGGCCCTTCGTGGCTGGGGTGAACCATCGGACCAGTTCGCTCGGCCTGCGCGATCAGATGTTCCTGGAAGAGGACGCCGTGGTCGCCGCGCTGGCAGCGTTGCGTGACGCGGGCCTGACGGAATCGGTGCTGCTGTCGACCTGTGATCGGGTCGAGGTCGTGGGCGCTGATCCGGATCCGGAACGCGCCGCGGAAAAAGCCCTGGCCGTTCTGGCTGAGCAGGCCCAGGTTCCCCTGACCGATGTCACCGCCCAAGCAAACGTGGCGTTCGACGAAGCGGCTGTCCTGCACCTGTTCAATATCGCGGCGTCACTGGCCAGTCTGGTCATCGGCGAGCCGCAGGTCCTGGGGCAGGTTAAGGCCGCCCACCGCATGGCCAAGGACGCGGGCATGCCCGCCGGTGTGATCGATGCCTTGTTCCAGGCGGCATATGGCGCGGCCAAACGGGTGCGGACGGAAACCGGGATCGGCGAGGGGCCGGTCTCCATCGCCGCAGTCGCGACGATGCTGGTGCATGACCTGCATGGCGATTTGGGCGGGGTGTCGGCGCTGTTGATCGGCGCTGGCGACATGGGCGAGATGGTCGCCGAGGATATGATCGGCGAAGGCCTGAACAACCTGACGGTGATCCACCCGCGCGAACGCCGCGCGCGGCGCACGGCCCGGGTGCTGGGCTGCAACTTCGATGCGTTCGAAAACCTGTCGTCGTTGGTGCCGCAGACCGACGTGGTCATCGCGGCCTTGGGTGGCGGCGGGCGGATCGTCGGCAAGGATTTGGTCGCGGCGGCGCTGAAAGCGCGGCGGCGGCGGCCCATTCTGGTCGTCGATACGGCGGTGCCGGGTGATGTCGATCCGGCGGTGCACGATCTATCGGACGCCTATGTCTACGACTTCGGGGATCTGGAGCGTATCGCCATGGAAGGCTTGGTCGGGCGCGGGGCCGAGGCCCAGGCGGCGCGGCGGGTCGTCGATGAGGAAGTCGCGGCCTTTTTGTCCGGGCAGCGCGCCCGGGATGCGGGCCCGCTGGTCACGGACTTGCGCCGTTATTTCGAGGATCAGCGCGCCCTGGCCCTGATTGAAGCGGGCGGCGATGCCGAAAAGGCGACGCACCTGCTGGTCGGACGATTGCTGCATGGGCCGTCGACGCGGCTGCGCCGTGCCGCGGCCGAGGCGAACTTGGACCTTGCTTCGGCCGAACGTCTGTTGGCCCATTTGTTTCAACCGGATGCCCCCGGTGACGAGGAGACCGAGAAGTGAGCCTGAACGAAAACCTGGACAAGGTGCTGACCCGCTACAAAGAGCTGGAAGCTCTGATGTCTGACGGCAGCGCCAGCGGCGACAAGATCGCCAAGCTGGGTAAGGAGTATTCCGACTTGGGGCCGGTGGTCGCGGCGGTCAACGAATTCCGCAAGGCCCAGGCCGATGCCCAGGGCATGGCCGACATGTTGGCCGATCCGTCGACCGACCCGGATATGCGCGAACTTGCCGAAGACGAGTTTCAGGAGCTGAAGGACCGCCTGCCGGAATTGGAGCGCAAGGTTCAGGTCTTGCTGCTACCCAAGGACGAGGCCGACGAGAAGAACGCGATCCTGGAAGTTCGCGCCGGAACGGGCGGGGACGAAGCCGCCCTGTTCGCCGCTGATCTGTTCCGTATGTATCAACGTTATGCCGAAACCCATGGTTGGCGGTTCGAAGTCATGAGCGTCAACGAAACCGGGATCGGCGGGTACAAGGAAGCCATCGCGACGATTTCCGGCACGGACGTGTTCGCGCGGTTGAAGTTCGAATCCGGCGTCCATCGGGTGCAACGTATCCCGGTTACGGAATCGGGTGGGCGGATTCATACCTCGGCGGCGACCGTCGCGGTCATGCCCGAGGCCGAGGAAGTGGATGTTGCCATCGACGACAAGGACCTGCGGATCGACGTGTTCCGCGCCTCGGGGCCGGGCGGGCAGTCGGTCAACACGACCGACTCGGCGGTGCGTATCACCCACCTGCCGACGGGGATCGTGGTCAGCCAACAGGATGAAAAATCCCAGCACAAGAACAAGACCAAGGCGATGAAGGTGCTGCGCGCGCGCCTGTATGAACGCGAACGCCAAATCCGCGACGACGCCCGCGCCGCCCAGCGCAAGGGACAGGTCGGCTCCGGCGACCGGTCGGAACGTATCCGTACCTACAACTTCCCGCAGGGTCGCGTCACGGACCACCGTATCAACCTGACCCTGCACAAGCTGGATCGGGTGATGGACGGCGAACTGGACGAGTTGATGGATGCGCTGATCACCGAGGATCAGGCCGAACGTCTGTCCGAAATGGTGTGACGGTCGTGACCGCGCCGGCCCCCAGCCGTCACGCGCCCGGGTCCCTGGGCTATGCCGTCGATCAAGCGGCGGCGCGCCTGACGGCGGCGGGAGTGGAGACGGCGCGCCTGGATGCCCGTGTCTTGGCGGCGCATGCCCTGGGGCGTGACGGGTCGTTCGTGCTTACCCATCCGGAAACGGTTCTGAGCCCTGAACAAGACAAGGCGGTGGCCGCGTTGATCGACCGCCGCTGCGCGCGCGAGCCGGTGTCGCGCATTCTGGGCGAGCGGGAATTCTGGTCCATGCCCTTCACGGTTACGGCGGCGACGCTGTCGCCCCGCCCGGATACGGAAACGCTGGTCGAAGACGCCGTGGCGCGGTTACGCGATGCAGGGCGAGGTGACGCGCCGTTGCGGGTGCTCGACCTGGGTACGGGCACGGGCTGTCTGTTGCTGGCGGTGTTGTCGGAATTGCCCAACGCCCAAGGTCTGGGGATCGACATCAGCGATGCGGCCGTGGCCGTGGCGACCCAAAATGCTCGGCGGCTAGGCTTGGAAAACCAGGCGCGCTTTCAAGTCGGCGATTGGGCGGCGGGGCTGGACGGTCCGTTCGACCTGATCCTGTCGAACCCGCCCTATATCGCCGAGGGTGACGGCCCTGACCTGGATCCCGAGGTGCGGGAATTCGATCCTCCCGCGGCATTGTACGCCGGTGGGCGCGGCCTGGACGCCTATGCCGCGATTGCGCCCCAGGCGGCCCGTCTACTGGCGACGGGGGGATTCGTGATTGTCGAACTAGGGCAGGGGCAAGAGGCCGAAGTCGTCGAGATTTTCCGAAATTCCGGCCTGAAACATGATGGCACAACGGCCGATTTGGCCGGAATTCCGCGGTCTTTGTGCTGCCGCTCCGAATAGCGGATGAACCTACAAAAAATTGTTGGAAATAGGGGGGAACCAGTCTAGGGTGCCTTTGGTGGTTGTAAGGCCACTTGGGCGGATCGTCCCGTGTGACGCGTCCTCGACATCCGGAAATCTAGAGAAATTCGGAACCAGGTCGCGGCACCGGACAGGCCCCCCGGGATTTCCCAGAGCAAAGTGACGTGCGTCTCCATCGGGTAGCGAGGCGGTCGTTCTTTGAACAGCCGATACGGCGAGCGGGCGTGGTTTGTCCGATTTCCGTGGCGGGTGGGGGTGCCCCGTAATCGGGCCTTGCCCGGATGGGAAAAACTCCCAGCAGCCCGCTAACAAACGTGTTGCAAGGACAATGAACAAGAACTCCAACAACAGACGGTCGCGCGGTCGGGGCGGCAATAAGCGCCACGGCAACGTTCGCAATCAAACCTTCGAAAGCAATGGTCCCGGCGTTAAAGTCCGGGGCACGGCGCAGCAGGTTCTGGACAAGTATCTGGCTTTGGCCCGCGACGCATCGTCGTCCGGCGACCGGATCATGGCGGAAAGCTACTTTCAGTTCGCAGAGCACTATTTCCGTCTGCTGAACACGGATGAGCAGCGCAACGCCGAACGCAACGGCCAGAACAACCGTCGTGGCAATGGTCGCGATCGCATGGATACGCCGGGCAGCGCCGAAGGCGGTCCCGAAGATCTGATGTCGCATGACGACTATGACGATGATTCGGATGGCGACGGTGACGACGAGGATTCGGGTGCCGAAGTGACCCACGTGGGTCAGGAAAGCGCCGCCGATCAGGTTGAAACCGCCGCGGAACAGCCGAAAGAGCAGAAAGAGGCGAAGCCGGCCCGCGCGCCGCGCACCCGCCGCAAGAAAGCTCCCGAGGCGCAGCAGGCGGAATTGCCGATGGACGCACAGGCCCAGCCGGACGTTCAGCCCGCCCCGCAGCCGGAACAAGCCGTCGAGACCGACGCCGCTGATTGACTGCCTGAATTCCTCAAGCGCGACGTCTGATCGCGCCGTCTTCAAGATTTAAAGAGGCGAGAGGGACTCTCCGACGGCAACGCGGCCCGGCTTCGTCACGCGGACGAACACGCCCAAATCGATATGGCCGAACCCGGCTTGTAGGAACTTGACGATATTCAGGTCGCGTTCCGCCGTGTCGGGATTGACGTTCACGGCGGCGCAGCGGTCGATACGTTCCATGACCTCTGCTTCCGCGCCGCCCAGGGAAACGGTCTTGCCGATCCAATCGAACTCGCTCCACGGCTCGATCCCGTCGATATAGATATTGGCGCGGAATCGCCGGTGATCGACGGGCGCCTTGACGACCCGCTCCAAGTCGCGGATCGACGCCAGGTTGATGACCGATACCACCGGCTTCGGTTGATCGGTCAGGCGGTCCCCGGCATTGGCCTCGACCACGCGGGGATGGCCCCGGGTTTCATCCTTCATATAGGCGGTGAAGAATTCTTCGATCAGGGTGCGCCCGATGCGGTCGGTGATCTTGCCGCGGGTCAGGCGCCGTCCTTGGCGGGAAATGGTCAGGACCCCGGTCGCTTGATCGAAGGTGCTGTCCAGCGTCGCCAGTTTTTCGTTTTTCACCAAGGCCAGGAAATTACGCTTGGGCATCCATTCCAGGTGATGCCCGCCGCTGATCGGCGTTGAGCCCAGGGCAATGGCGAAACGCCGGTCGCCGGGCAAATAGTCGTCGGCGGTCAAATCGACGGCGTCGAGCGTCTCGGGGGACAGCCCTTTCACCGGATAGCGGTAGATATGTGTGATCTCGGCAGCCATGGGCCGCCCAAGGTCCGCTGTTGAAGGCCCAGTGTCAACGTTTGAAATTATCTTCTCGGATGCAATTGCGCCGACAGGTCAATAACCCTATTTGACATGCAGGTAATGTATTCTTGAGATCGACGAAGGGTTTGCCGATTATCGGGGGCCTGTCGTCTTGTCGCCAAAGTGAGGGACAGATGGAATTTGAAAAGTTCACCGAGCGTGCGCGCGGCTTCATTCAGAGCGCTCAAACGCTTGCCATTCGCGAAAGCCACCAACAGTTCACGCCGCTTCACCTGTTGAAGGTGCTGCTCGACGATAAGGAAGGCTTGGCGGCTTCCCTGATCGATGCGGGCGGCGGCAACGGACAGCGCGCCCTGCGCCTGACCGAAGGCGAATTGAAGCGCCTGCCCAAGGTCGAAGGCAGCAATGTCCAGGTCTACCTGGCGTCGGAAACGGCCAAGCTGTTCGACCAGGCCCAGCAGATCGCCGACAAAGCCGGCGACAGCTTCGTTACTGTTGAAATGCTGCTGCTGGCCATGGCCATGGCCGAAGGTACGGACGCCTGCAAAATCCTGAAGGAAGCAGGCATCACCCCGCAAGACCTGAACACCGCGATCAAGGATTTCCGCAAAGGCCGCGCCGCCAATTCCGCCAATGCCGAAGACCAGTACGACGCGCTGAAGAAATACGCCCGCGA
>DJHY01000116.1:13641-21184 GCA_002433335.1 Rhodospirillaceae bacterium UBA6608
CCGCGACGAGGAAATCCGCCGCACGATCCAGGTTCTGGCCCGCCGGACCAAGAACAACCCGGTTCTGATCGGCGAGCCGGGCGTGGGTAAGACCGCGATCGTCGAAGGCCTGGCGCTGCGCATCGTCAACGGCGATGTGCCTGAGGCTTTGAAGAACAAACGCCTGATGGTGTTGGACCTGGGGGCGCTGGTCGCCGGGGCCAAGTTCCGGGGCGAATTCGAAGAACGCTTGAAAGCCGTCCTGGCCGAAACCACCGCCGCCGCCGGGCAGATCATCCTGTTCATCGACGAAATGCACACCCTGGTCGGCGCCGGCAAGGCCGAAGGCTCGATGGATGCGTCGAACCTGTTGAAGCCGGCCCTGGCGCGCGGCGAGTTGCACTGCGTCGGTGCGACCACCTTGGACGAATACCGCAAGCACGTGGAAAAAGACGCCGCCCTGGCCCGCCGGTTCCAGCCCGTGTTCGTGGGCGAGCCGACGGTCGAGGACACGGTCTCGATCCTGCGCGGAATCAAGGAAAAGTACGAACTGCACCACGGCGTGAAAATTCACGACAACGCCCTGGTCGCCGCCGCGACTCTGTCCAACCGCTATATTACCGACCGGTTCCTCCCGGATAAGGCCATCGACCTGATGGACGAAGCCGCGTCGCGCGTGCGCATGGCGGTCGATTCCAAGCCCGAGGAATTGGACGAGTTGGACCGCAAGGTCATCCAGCTGAAGATCGAACGCGAAGCGCTCAAGAAGGAAACGGACAAAGCGTCCAAGGACCGCCTTGAAAAGCTCGAGGTCGAATTGACCAAGCTGGAAGAAAAATCCAATGCCATGACCGCCGAGTGGGAGAAATCCAAATCGGTTCTGGCGGACACCACCAAGCTGAAGGAAGAGCTGGAAAAAGCCCATGTCGCCCAGCAGCAGGCCCTGCGCCTCGGCGATTATACGAAAGCGGGCGAACTGCAGTACGACCTGATCCCTCGCTTGGAAGAAAAGCTCAAGGCCGCCGAGGAAGCCGACGGCTCCGCCGTGGTCGAGGAAGCGGTGACCGAGGAACATATCGCCCAGGTCATCAGCCGCTGGACCGGTATCCCCGTGGACAAGATGCTCCAGGGCGAGCGTGAAAAGCTGCTGAAGATGGAAGAGAATCTGGGCCGCCGGGTGATCGGACAGCATGAAGCCGTGGTCGCCGTGGCCAATGCGGTGCGCCGGTCGCGCGCCGGGCTGCAGGACGCCAACCGGCCGATCGGCTCGTTCCTGTTCCTGGGGCCGACGGGCGTGGGCAAGACCGAACTGACCAAGGCCTTGGCCGAATTCCTGTTCGATGACGAACAGGCGATGGTTCGCATCGACATGTCCGAATACATGGAAAAGCATGCCGTTGCCCGTCTGATCGGCGCCCCTCCGGGCTATGTCGGTTATGACGAAGGCGGCGCGCTGACCGAAGCGGTGCGGCGCCGGCCTTACCAGGTCGTGCTGTTCGACGAGGTCGAGAAAGCCCATCCGGATGTGTTCAACGTGTTGTTGCAGGTGTTGGACGACGGTCGCCTGACCGACGGTCAGGGCCGCACGGTCGACTTCCGCAACACGCTGATCATCATGACCTCCAACCTGGGTGGCGAGATCCTCGCCAATCAGGAAGACGGCCACGATTCTTCGGAAGTGCGCGGCCCGGTCATGGAAATTGTCCGTCAGGCTTTCCGCCCCGAGTTCCTGAACCGCTTGGACGAGATCATCTTGTTCCACCGGCTGTTCCCGGAACACATGGGCGGTATCGTCTCGGTCCAGTTGCAGCGCCTGCGCAAACTGTTGGCCGACCGCAATATTCAGTTGGACCTGGATGTGGCGGCGCAGGACTGGCTCGCCGAAAAAGGATACGACCCGATCTATGGGGCGCGTCCGTTGAAGCGGGTCATTCAAAAAGACCTTCAGAACCCGTTGGCCAGCATGATCCTGGAAGGGGCGGTGGCTGACGGAGCAAAAGTGACCGTCTCGGCCGAGGATGGAAAGTTGACCATCAACGGTCGCGCGATCGAGGTTGAAGCCGCCTGATTCTGACCAATCCTGCCCGATATTGCGGCGCCATCGCCCATTGACGCCTGTTTGAAAAAACGGCACATGGGGGGGCGCCGCATTTTTCGGTGTTCAAGGGGAAGCGCGGGTTCACTCGCGCAAAAGGGGATTGGTCGTAATCGCACGATGAAAACGTACGTCGTCAATCTGGCGCGCGCCGAAGACCGCCGTGCCCATATGGAGGCCCAGTTCCGAGAACTGGGTTTCGACGACTACGAATTCTTCGAAGCCGTCGACGGCCGTAGCCTCGATCTCGACAACGCCCCTCTCTACAACCGTGCAAAGCGGCTCGCTCTCTATGGCATTGACCTGACGCAGGGCGAGGTCGGCTGCTATCTCAGCCATTATGAAGTGATTCGGCGCATCTACGACAGCGGCGTCGCGCGCGCTTTCGTGCTCGAAGACGATATGCTCCTACACCCGCGGACCTTCGAGCTTGCGGACAAACTCGCATCGCTTCCGCAAAGTTTTGAATTCATCCGTTTGGGCGGGATGCGCGTTCCCCGTCATCTCAAAGTCGATCGCATCGATGACGAATTCGAACTCCGGCGGCTGCTGAATGTCGCATCGGAAATGAGCGCTTATGTTATCAGCCGCGAAGGCGCCGCCAAAATTCTGGCCTACGGCGAAGAGATGATCCGCCAGATCGACGCCACCGTCGACCGGTACTGGGAAAGCGACCTGGCGATCTACGCATTGCACCCCTATCCGGTCAGGGCGGGCGGTGGATTTGACAGCACCATCGGGAACCGCATCGACGTGTGGAAGTTGCCGGGCAAGTCCGCTTGGCGGTGGCGGACGCGAAAGCTCAAACAGATCGATGGCTGCCGGAAGCGCCTGAAGAATCTGAAGATCGTGTTCAAGCACCTCTTGCGCCGCTAGCCCAAAGCCGGAATTCCTGCTGCTTCGTGATTGTGATCCCAATCACTGTATCGAAATCGAAACGATAATACCTTGTCCTACGATCCGATCGTAACGGATGGAGTGGGCAATGGGCTCGGTGAATTTGACCAATGGCGTGCGGAATAATCTGCTGCAGTTGCAGCGGACCGAAGCGCTGCGTCAGCAAGTCGCCGATCATCTGGCGACGGGACGTCGGGTCAACCGCGTCGCCGACGACCCGCAGGATTTCTATGCCGCCCGTGCCGCGGCGAATCGCGTCAGCGATCTGTTCGACCTCAAATCCGGAATCAGCCAAGCCCTGTCTTCGACCGAGGTGGCGCAGGCGGGCATCGGCGCGGTCGAGGATTTGACGCATCAGCTGCAAGGGATTGCCAGCGCCGCCCGTGGCGGTACCGCGGAACAGCGCCAGGCAGCCGCGGAACAGTTCGACCAAATCCGCGCGCAAATCTCCAGCCTGGCGTCCGATGCTTCCTACGGCGGTGTCGGCCTGATCGATGATCCCGCCGACAACCAGACGACACCCGTTGGCGATTTGTCAGGCGCGGCCATCACGGTCGAAGGCCGCGCCGCCAGCGCCGATGCTTTGGGGATCGGCACGGCTGCGACCGACTACAACGGCTTCGCCACCGACGCGGATATCGAGGCCGCGCTGAGCGACCTGTCCGGCGCTTTGTCGCAAACGCGATCGACGGCGCAGCGGTATGGTTCGGACATTGCGGCGCTCAACACCCGTCAGGATTTTTCGCAAAACCTGTCGAACACCCTTCAGGCCGCCGAGGATAAATTGGCCGGGGCGGATTTGAATGAAGAGGCCGCGCGCCAAGTCGCGCTGCAGCTTCAGGACCGTTTCGCGGCGGCCAGCTTGAAATTTGCGGTCCGTACCGAAAGCCTTGTTGCGGACCTCTTGGGCGGGGCGGGATGATCATGGGGTATGCCAATCCTTTCGCCGCCGCGTCGCGCGCTTATGGTCGGGTGCATCATTCGGGAATCAGCGGTCGTTCGGCCGAGGCCGAGGCCTTTGCCCGGGCCGCCGCGATGCTGCGCGACGCCAACGCCCGCCCGGCGGACCGCAAGGCCTTGGCCAAGGCGCTGGGCTTTAATCAGAAGCTCTGGACGATCATGCAGGCCGAAGTCTCCGATCCGACCCATCCGGCTCCTGAAGCCATGCGGCAGGACATGCTGGCCTTGGCTCGATTCATGGATCGGGCAACGGCGGACGCATTGAATACGCCGCGGCCGCGCCTGGATGCGATGATCGACGTGAACGTCAGTTTGTCGTCGGGGCTGTTTGCCCGTCCGGCCTGAGTTGACGTTCAGGTTCGGTCGGCTAGGCTGTAATCCCGTTCAACCCGCGCCACCCTGATTCGGAAATCCTTGAAGATGCCTGCCTTGCCCGCGTCTTGCGCGGCCTGATGGCCGATGTGGTTGCGCCACTGGGCGATGGCCTCTTCATCCCGCCAGAACGATAGCGAGACATAGCGCTCCGAATCGGCCAGGCTTTGGAACCGCTCGATGGAAATGAAGCCGTCGATATGCTGTAGCTCGGGGCGCAACTCGGCGGCGAGGTCGAAGTACTCGTCGGCGCGGGACGGGTCGGGGGTGACTTCGAAAATCACGGCGTACATAGGGGCCTCCTTGCCCTTGATGGTGGGCCTGAGATCGGCCCGCGTTGGGGCCTAGGTCTTCAGAAAACCAGTCACATGCGACAGGAACATTTGCGGGTTTTCGGCATGGGCCCAATGGCCGACGCCGGGTAGAACCTCGACCCGCGAATGGGTGAACAGGCGGGCGATTTCCGCATGATGTTGCGGGCGGATATAATTGGACGTTCCTCCGGCCAGGAATAGGCTGGGCCCCGGATAGGGGCGGTGGTTCGCCTCCGGCCAATCGAGCAGGTCCTTCATCGCGGCGGCCAGGGCATCCAGGTTGACCCGCCAGCTGAATCCGTCGGTCCCGTTCTCCAGGTTCTGCAAAAGAAAGGCGCGAATCCCCGGGTTCTTTTCGGTTGGGGCCAACAAGGCATCGGCGTCCTTGCGGGACGACACGGTGCTCAGGTCCATCGCCCGCAAGGCTTCGACGTAATGGATGAATGTACCGGGCGAGGGGGCCGGCGCGATATCGACCACGATCAGCGAGCGGACCAATTCAGGATGGGTGAGGGCCAACGTCATGGCCGTCTTGCCGCCCATGGAATGGCCAATGACGTCGCAGGGGCCAAGGCCGTGATCATGGATGAACCGGGCCACGTCCGCCGCCAGGGCCGGATAGTTCATAACCTGATCCCAGGGGCTTTCACCGTGATTGCGCAGGTCCAGGCTGAACACCCGATGCTGGCTGCTGAGCTGCTTGGCGATGGCCCCCCAGTTGCGTTTGGAGCCGAACAGCCCGTGCAGAATCAGCAGCGGGCGACCGGATCCGGCTTCCGTGTAAGACAGGGGCTGGGTGTTTGGTTGGTCGGCCATGCAGGGCTCCGCCGTTCGTCTGGGCTGGGGCGGCGCGCCGGGATGACTGGTTAGCGGGCGTCCGCCAGATCGCCTTTGGGTTCCTGGTCCTGGTTATCCCGCAGGCGGGCGAACTGCAAGTCCATCTGCGATTTGGCCGCCAGGAAGCGATCCAGTTGGTCACCCTTAAGCTTGCGGCCGGACGGCATGCGCACGCTCAGCGGATTGACTTGCCGCCCGTCGACCAGAATCTCGTAATGCAGGTGGGGGCCGGTCGATCGGCCGGTCGTGCCGACATAGCCGATGACTTCACCCTGACGGATTCGCTTGCCCGCGTGCATGCCCCGGGCAAAGCCCTTCATATGCGCATAGGCGGTGTGATAGCGACCGTTGTGGCGGATGTTGATGTAGTTGCCGTAGCCGCCCTTGCGCCCGGCGAAGGAAACGACACCGTCACCCGCGGCGTAGATCGGCGTGCCGGGTGGGGCGGCGAAATCGACGCCGCGGTGCATCTTGGTATAGCCGAGCACCGGATGGCGGCGCTTGCCGAAACCGGAAGACAGGCGCGCACCGTCGATCGGCGTGCGCATCAGGGCTTTGCGCGCCCCCTGGCCTTTGTCGTCGAAGTAATCGACCGAGCCGTCCTCCATTACGAAGCGATACAGCGCCCGACGGTCGCCCGACAGCGTCAACGCCGCGAAATGGACCGTACCGGTATGGACGACCTGGCCGTCTTCGTCGCGCATTTCCTCATAGGTGACTTCGAAGGAATCGCCCTCGCGGATATCGCGCTGGAAATCTATGTCCCAGGAATAGATTCGAATCAGTTCCGCCAGCACGTTCGCGGGCAGGCCCTGGGCCTTTCCGGCGAGATAAAGCGAGCTGGTGATCTGCGCCGCGACGCTGGCCAGCGAGCGGGTGATCTTCTTGGCCTGCTTGGCGGCGGAGAAGCTGCCGTCGCGATGACGGGTGACGGCGATCTCGTGGCGGAAGTCCGGCTCGAAACCGAATCCCATGAAGGTGCCGGGCTGGGTTCCGGTCAGGGCAGCGTCCGCGCCGCGCTCGTGCGGACGAAAGCGCAGCTTCAGTTTCTGTCCCGGCATCAGGCGGCGGGTGTCGTATTGTTTGGCGAATTCGCGGATGGCGGCGTCGGCTTCCGAGCCGGTTACCCCGGCGCGGGCCAGCACGCCGGCCAGGGTTTCACCCTTGCCGATGGTTTCCGTGGTCGTGATGACCGCCGGGTTCTTTTCCAGGATGTCCGTTTCTTCGCGGCTGCCGGGGTGGGTGATGCGATGGGTCGCAAGGCCCGCCGCCGCCGCCGGATGGCCGAGGCTCAACGGCGCCAACGCGAACGTCGGTTCGCCGGTGTCGCCCAGCAGTTTGCCCATGTTTTCAGGCGTCTTCAAAACCAGGCCGGCCGAGCCCAGGACGACACCGAAAAACGCTCCTGCCGCAAGGAGTGTCCGCATGCGCATAAGTAACTCACTACCCCATCTAGTCTGCGCCCGCTGCCGCCAAGCAGCCGGACGTCTGTTTGCCCAGTTCCCCCGTCGGCGCGAAAATTCCCCAGGTCGCGCCGCCGAAGGTCTTGGTAAGGTCTGTTCGGATCCCCCTTATGGGCCGTCGGCCCGAGACGGAACGCCTCCTCACCTGTGGTTAAGAATGTGTGGCGGTGCGTACGATGTCAAGCGCCCGTCGGTGATACATATATAGGATTCAACGATATAGAAGGATAACCTTATATTTCGTTTCATTAAAAGCGGTTAGGTCGCCGAAATTCATAGCGAGTTCCCGTTTGACGAGGGATGGTGGGGCTGTGATCGGTGTTTCTTGATCGAAGCGGCGAAAAAAAATTCGGACGATTCGTCGCAAGGGGGCGACTTTTACCCTTGGTTAAGGTGTTGGGTGGCGGATTTCCGCCGTTTTTTATTCGTTTCAAGAAAATGACAAAAGGTGTTTGACAGGGGGCGGCTGGCTGCGTATAACCCCGCCTCCACCACGGGACGGGGCGCCGGTGACGAACCGGACGCCCCCGAATTTTGCCCCTGGTGGAAAGGGCTTCGGCCCATGAGGTTTCGGCCTCGAAGCATTAGCGCGGCTCGCCGCGTCGGCTGTTTGACATTGTGGTTTA
>DJHY01000136.1 GCA_002433335.1 Rhodospirillaceae bacterium UBA6608
GCCCAGGTCGCCACGCGCCACCATGATGGCGTCGGACAAGTGGACGATTTCTTCCAGATGCTCCAAGGCGGCGGGTTTTTCCAGCTTGGACATAATCGCGGCCCGGCCGGCGACCAACTTGCGCGCCTCGGCCAGATCCTCGGGCCGCTGCACGAACGACAGCGCAACCCACTCGACCCCCAGGTCCAACCCGAAGCGCAGATCGTCGCGGTCTTTCTTGGTCAGGGGCGAGACGTCCAGGATCACGCTGGGCACGTTGACGCCCTTGTGATTCGACAAGGGGCCGCCGATCACGACTTCGGTGTCGGCATGCTCTGGCGAGCATTCCAGAACTTTCAAGCGAATGCGCCCGTCGTCCAGTAACAGATCCGAGCCCGGCTCCAAGGCCGCGAAGATTTCCGGGTGAGGTAGCGGGGCGCGTTGGGCGTTCCCCGGCGTTTTATCCAGGTCCAGCCGGAACTTGTTCCCGACGACCAGGTCGCACGAGCCGCCTTCGATGTCTCCGACACGAAGCTTCGGACCTTGCAGGTCCAACAGGATGCCGACCGGGCGGTGGTATTTGCGCTCCAGCGACCGGACGATCCCATGAATTTTCTGATGATCGGCGTGTGTTCCGTGGGAAAAATTCATACGGAATACGTCGACCCCGGCCTCGAACAGCTTTTCGATGCCTTCCTGGCTGGCCGTTGCGGGTCCCAGGGTCGCGACGATCTTGGCGCGGCGTTCACGTTTCATGACGGGGGCTCAACCTCTCCTAGTATCGACACCGTCCCTGCTCCATAAGCCTTAAGCCCAAATGAGAATAAACTCACGTAAATATTCTCTGAAATCTCGCCATGGACCCCTGTTCGGCGGAAATAAGCGCTTTTGAGGCAACCACATACCACCACACGGCTTGCGCACCCGCTGCTAGATTAGGTAGGTATTAACCAATTTCGTGGCACTTAATAAGGACCGGAACGATCCGGTTTTGCGGATTCCAGTCCTGGTCGATTCTAGGCTGCGGATTTTTAGGGCACGTTGTTTTTTTGGGAAGCGGGACGCCGAGACGGTTTTGGGAACCTTTGGCGGCCCAGGGGTAGAATTTGAGCACGCAAAGCATTCTCGCGGCGCTGGCCGGGTTATCGCCTGACAATACGGACAAGGCGACACTGATGGCTGCCGTGGACGACGCCGTAAAGGGGATCGTCCAGGAACTGGACGCGCACGCGGGCGGCAAGGTCGCGCCCGACGTGGTTCAGGCGACGCAGGCGACGCTGTCGTTCCTGGAAGCCTGCAGCCAACTCAAGGACCCGGAATTCACCCAGCGCGCGCGTATTCGCGCGTCGGAATTGCTCGAAGCCTACGGCAAGGTCAGCCCCGGCGCCAACGACGATGCCCCGCGCAAGAAAAAGCGGCGCAAGAAACGCCCGCCAGGCGCCGACGCCAAGCCGGCCAAGGGGGCCAAAGGCGCCAAAGGAAAACCCGCCGCCCAGAAACCCGCTCAGAAACCGGCGCGGAACTCGAAGCCTTGGGAAGAGACGCCTTTCACCGAGGCCTTTACCAAGAACCTGTGCAAGTACCTGCGCAAGCGCGCCATGCTGTGGTATGTGCCGCAGCACACCCTGACCCCGACGCCGTTCCCATTGTCGACCCGGTTCGGCGACAACTTGGAAAAAGCGCTGCAAGAACACTTCATGCATCGGTTCTTTACCAACCGGCGCATCATGGTCTTGGAAGACGAACTGAAACCGCGCAATTACGAAGAAAGCGCGTTCGTCGAAGTCTTCGACAAGCCGAAAAAATCAAACCCCGTGCGGACGATCTGGGAAGACGGCCTGGCCGATATCCAGGGCCTTTTGTCCGACGAAAAACCGCAGGCGCAAAAAGCCGTCCAGACCAAGACCACGGTCAAGAAAACCGGTGGATTCCTGGGGTTCTTCCAAAAGGAAGAAAAAGTCGTCGAACGCAAGACCGAAGCCGATACCGGCGAGTTGGATCACGCCAAGGGTTTTTGGAATACCATCGCCGGGCCGGAAGTCACCTATAGCGCGCCGCTGATGGAAGACTTCATCTTCTTCAAATCGCTGTTCGAGTACTACCCCAGCCAGGTCGAGGAAGAGCAGCAGGCGGTCAAGCAGATGCTGCAGCAGGAATATGGCTCGAACCAGGCCCGCGAGGGTGCTGCCCGCGACCACCTGAACGCCCTGATCAAGGAAACCGCCCCCTGTTCCGGCGAATTGACGGCCCTGTGGGTCTATCTCACCGCCAAGGACGCGTTCGGCTACAACGTCTTCAAATCCTTTACCTCGAGCCACGGCACGACCCCGGCCCAACGCAAGCGCGCCCTGCCCTATTTCCTGCGTTGGATTCCCGACTTCACGGAACAGGAAGCCCCGAGCCGCCTGTAACTGGCGGGCTTCGGCCCTTTTACGTTAACCCTTTGTCAGCGCCCGGGCCGGTAGGATATTCTGGCTGCCGTCGCCCCGATTTGGGCGGCGCCCCGAAAAGGTCGAGGCATGTTCAAGAAAGTCGTTTCCAAGGCCCTGTTGTCCGTCGTCATGGACAAAAAAGCGCGCTCCAAGCTGGACGCCGCCAAGGCGCGTGCCGAACAGACGCCCGCGGCAACGGCCGCGGAACCTCAGCCCGCCAGTTCCGAGGAACTGCGCGCCGCCGCGCGCCAAGCCCTGGACCAGGCGGAGAAGGAATTGGCATCCAAGCCGAAGCCGACCGCCGACCGCAAGGCCCTGATCCAACAGGCCTTGGCCGTGCGTAAAAAGCAGACGACCTTGCTCGACGAATTGGGGCCGGACCAGAAATTGAAATTGCAGGCCATGGCGCTGGAAGCCTTCGGCCTTGATCCCACCAAGAGCGGCCGCTAACGCGGCCGACCCGTCCTTTGAGCACTGATATCGATACCACCACCATCGAGGCCACGGCCCGCGAGCTGGGCGCCAAGGTCGCCGCCGGTGACGTCCGCGCCCTGGCCCGCGCCATCACCCTTTTGGAATCCGGCCGCGCCGATCACCGCGTTCAGGCCGAAGCCCTTGTCCGCGCCATGCTGCCGGCATCCGGAAAATCGATCCGCATCGGCATCACCGGTGTTCCCGGGGTCGGCAAGTCCACGTTTATCGAGGCGTTTGGCCTGTCCCTGGTCGAACGCGGCCACCGGGTCGCGGTTCTGGCCGTCGACCCGACCAGCCCGCGTTCCGGCGGCTCGATCCTGGGTGACAAGACCCGCATGGAGAAGCTGGCGCGCGAACGCAACGCCTTCATCCGCCCGTCTCCGTCGGGCGGAACCTTGGGCGGCGTCGCCCGGCGCACGCGAGAAGCGATTATCGCGGTCGAAGCCGCCGGATATGACGTCGTGCTGATCGAAACCGTCGGCGTGGGGCAGTCTGAAACGGCGGTCAAAGACTTGGTCGATATGTTCCTGCTGCTGCTGACGCCCGGCGGCGGCGATGATCTGCAGGGTATCAAGAAAGGCATCGTCGAGATGGCCGACTTGATCGTCGTCAACAAGGCCGACGGCGATCTGGCCGCGGCGGCGGAACGGGCGCGCCGGGATTACGCCTCGGCCCTGCATCTGCTTCGCCCCGAAAACGCGGACTGGGTTCCGACCGTGGTCAAATGCTCGGCCCTGAGCGGCACCGGCCTAGACGATATCTGGAAATCGGTCGAAGAATACCGCGATGCGACCCGCGAATCCGGTCGTTTCGAACGCCGCCGCGCCGAACAGGCCCGGGCCTGGATGTGGAACGAAGTCAGTGAAACCATGTTGACGCAGTTGCAGGCTGCGCCCGCCGTGCAAAAGGCCCTAAGCGACCTGGAACCCGCTGTGGAACAGGGCGCCGTAGGCCCGAGCGAGGCCGCGCGGCGCATCCTGGCCGCGTATTCCGGGACGACGTCCAAGGACTGAAAAAGCGCCTAAACATATGGATTTTCCGGTCTTTTCCGGTACCATGCGGCAGATTGAGAATTTTGAACAAGCCAGAGGCGGATGGTTCGACGCATGGAAACCAAAGAAGAACTGGAACTGCTGCAAGCGGAAATCCTGAACCTGTTCAACTATATCCAGCGGGTTCGCAAGGAAGTCGCGGCCATCACCCGCTCCGACGAAGGCAACGGCCGGTTCGACAATATGTCGGACCAATTGGACGCCATCGTCCAAGCCACGGAAGACGCCACCAATTCGATCATGGAAGTGGTCGAACAGGACGCCGAGACCATCCAGGAAATTCGCGGTAAAACCGAAGACCCGGAAATCCTGGGCCTGCTTGACCGCCTGGATAACAACCAATCCAACATCTTCCAGGCCTGCACCTTCCAGGACATCACCGGCCAGCGCGTGACCAAGATCGCCCGATCGGTGACCTATGTCGAATCACGCGTCAATTCGCTGATCGAAATCTTTGGCAAAGAACATCTGGAAAACGTCGAGGTCGAAGTCGAAGACAAGACCGAGGACGAAAAGCTGCTGCAAGGCCCGCAGCTTTCCGGCCAGGGCGTGACCCAGGACGAAATCGACAAACTGTTCGATTAACCCATCACTTTCACCGGATCAGGGGGGTTCGGGCCAAAGGCCCGGACAAACGACAATATGAACCATCCGACCCGTAACCGAGGAACCTTAGGGAGCCCGACCCCATGCGACGACTGTTACCGCTATTCGCTGCCCTCGCCTTCTTGCTGGGGGGCGCTGTGATGAACGAAGCGGAAGCTCTGGACCTGGAAAACACCCTCTACATGGACACCACGCAAGGCCGCGTGGTGATCGCCCTGCGCCCCGACCTGGCGCCCAAGCACGTGGCGCGGATCAAGGAACTGACCCGCGAAGGCTTTTACGACGGCACCGTGTTTCACCGCGTGATCGGCGGCTTCATGGCCCAAGGCGGCGATCCGACCGGCACCGGCATGGGCGGCAGCGGCAAGAACCTGGCCGCGGAATTCACCGACGAGCCGTTCAAACGCGGCACCGTCGGCATGGCCCGCGCCATGAACCCGGACAGCGCCGACAGCCAGTTCTTCATCTGCTTTGCGCGCACCGCGCACCTCGACGGGCAGTACACCGTCTGGGGCGAAGTCGTAGAAGGCATGAAGTTCGTCGGCCAGTTGGAACGAGGCGAGCCGCCTGCCAACCCGGACAAGATCGTCAAGATGCAGGTCGCAGCCGACGCGGACAAATAACCGCTTCGGTTCCTGCGAGACCAAACGAAACCCCGGCCTCCCTGGCCGGGGTTTTTTGTTTCGTTATTTGACCAATTCGCGGGTTGCGCGGTCCAGGCCGTCCAGGCTCAGCGGATACATCCGCCCGCCCATCAGCCTGCGCATCATCTCGACCGACTGGGTATGGCCCCACCATTCTTCCTTGACCGGGTTCAGCCAGACGGCGCGGGAATAGACACCCAGGATGCGCTGCATCCACACCGCCCCGGCTTCTTCGTTCCAATGCTCGACACTGCCGCCCGCATAGGCGATTTCATAGGGGCTCATCGAGGCATCGCCGACGAAGATGATTTTGTAATCCGACGGATAGGTGTGCATGACGTCCCAGGTGGGGATGACCTCGGACCGGCGGCGGACATTGTCCTTCCACACCCGCTCGTACGGACAGTTGTGGAAGTAGAAATATTCCAGATGCTTGAATTCCGAACGCGCCGCTGAGAACAGTTCCTCGACCGTGCGCACATGGGGGTTCATCGAACCACCGACGTCCAGGAACAGCAGAACCTTCACCGCGTTATGGCGCTCCGGCACCATGCGGATGTCCAGATAGCCGCGCTTCGCCGTGGCGCGGATGGTATCGTCCAGATCCAGTTCCGTCGGCGCGCCCTCGCGCGCGAACCGACGCAGGCGGCGCAGGGCGACCTTGATGTTCCGCGTCCCCAGTTCCAGGGTGTCGTCCAGGTTCTTGAATTCCCGCTTGTCCCAGACCTTCACGGCGCGGAAGTTGCGGTTGTCGTCCTGGCCGATGCGCACGCCCTCGGGGTTGTAGCCATAAGCCCCGAACGGCGAGGTTCCGGCGGTGCCGATCCATTTCGACCCGCCCTGGTGGCGCTTCTTCTGCTCCTCCAGGCGCTTTTTCAGGGTCTCCATCAGCTTATCCCAACCGCCCAGCGCATCGATCTGGCGCTTTTCCTCTTCGGTCAGGGTCTTTTCGGCCAGCTTGCGCAGCCATTCCTCGGGAATTTCCTGAACGTCGACCTCGTCCGTGCGCTCCAGCCCCTTGAAGACATGGCCGAACACCTGATCGAACTTGTCCAGGTTGCTTTCGTCCTTCACCAGGGTCGCGCGGGACAGGTAATAGAAATCGTCGACGCTGTACCCCGCCAGGCCGGCTTCCATGCCTTCCATCAGGGTCAGGTATTCGCGCAGGCTGACCGGAACCTTGGCCGCGCGCAGTTCCATGAAGAAATTGATGAACATGGCGACACCATATCCTCAGCGCCGTGATCCGCCAATGCCCTCTTCTGTCGCCAGGGCCTTGGCGTTAGATTGCCCCTTCATAACGAACCATCCGACCGGGAGCCATCCATGATTACCGCCGTCGTCAACTTCGACCTGCCCCACGACATCACCCTGGCCGACGCCGCCGAACGCTTTCGCGGCACCGCGCCGAAATACCGCGAGGTACCGGGCCTGATCCGCAAGCATTACCTGTTCAACGCGGACTTGCACAAAGGCGGCGGGGCCTATGTGTTCGAAACCCGCGAACAGGCCGAAGCCCTGTTCGACGATGTCTGGATCGCACGGATCAAGGACACCTACGGCGCGGCTCCCTCGATCACCTATTTCGAGACGCCCGTGGTGGTCGACAACGTCGCCGGCGAAATCATTTCCTAAGCGGTCACGCCCCGCCGTCGCCCTTCGGCGGCGGGTTGGTGATCTCGACCTTGAGCGGAACCGATGACCGCAGGTGCAAATCGCGCTGCGGGAACGGAAAGACCACGCCGTGTTCGTGGTACAGGTCCCAGATGCGCAACTGAACCGCGCTGCGCACGTTGGCGACGCCGTTCTGCGGATCGTTGATCCAAAACCGCAGTTCCAGAATGACCGCGTTGTCGCCGAACTCCATCAGGTGGCAGACGGGTTTGGGTTCCTTCAAAACGCGATCGACCCCGTCCGCCGCCTGCATCGCCAATTCGCGGGCCAAATGCACGTCCGCCCCGTAATCGATGCCGATCGGCACTTTCTGACGGACCAGTTGGTTGGAAAACGACCAATTCTCGACCCGCTGCGAGATCAGTTCCTCATTGGGGATCAGATGCTCGGTGCCGTCACGGGTGATGACCGAGACATAGCGCGCCCCCAGCGTATTGATCCAACCGAAGGTATCGCCGATGGCGATCACGTCGCCGGGCTTGACCGAGCGGTCCATCAGCAGGATCACCCCCGACATCAGGTTCGAGACGACCTTTTGCAGGCCGAACCCGATGCCCAAGCCGACCGCACCGCTGAACACGGCAAAGGCCGTTAGGTCGATGCCGACGCTTTCCAGGGCCAGCACCAGGGCGATGGCGTAGAGCGAGACCCGCGCCAGCTTGCCGAACAGCACCCGCATGCTGGGCGTCAGGCTGGTCGAGGCATTGATCCGCGTTTCCGCCAGGCGGGAGGTGACCGAGGCGAAGTAAAGGAACAGGGCCGTCATCACCGCCGCTTTAACGATCCCCAATACGGAAATTCGGATCTCGCCCAGATGCAGGGCCATCTGATCCAAGGTTTCCATCACCGGGGTCAAAAGCCCCAGCAAGTTCAGGGCGGCAATGGACCACGCCGTCATCGCGACGGCGCGGGCCCAAAACGGATTTCGGATAAAGCCCGAGGCCAGGCGGATCACCGCCCAGGCTGTCAGAAGCGAGACCGCGCCTTCCATCAAATGATGCGGCCAGACCGCGCCCTTGGCCGCGAAGACCGCGAACCACAGCGCCGCCAGCCAGACGAACGGCCGCGCAATCGGTTTCAGCACCGCCGCGACCGGCGCGCCGAACCGCGCGTACCATCGATAATCCGGGCGCCGGTCGAGAAGCCGCTCCAAGCGGGGCGATAGCAGGCTAGCCAGAACGAAAGTCGCCAGGATCACGCCAAGCTGAATAAGATTGCCGATCGCCAGTACGTTGGCGTCGAGCCAGACCAACAGCTTGTCCAGCCATTGCTGCAACCGTTCGGGACTGAGGTATTTCGTCAGATCCATGCGCACCCCTTCTGCCGACAGATTAGCCGAGGGTGCAGGACGGGGCCAGACAGGCGTTGATCAGGCCTTGGGCGCCTCGTCGCCTTCCTTGTCCGCCGCATCCACCGGGACAAGGCGGATCGTCGCCTCGTCGATCGACATCGACAACAGGACAAGGCCGATCAGCAACAGGATCGTGCCGAACCCGGTCAGGGACAGCATGCCGATAAACTGCTGAAACAGCAGAAGCATGACGACGGCGATGATCAGCGGTTTCCACCGGCCCTGCCGCTTGCAAGACGTGCCGCATTCCGGACAGACGATGTTCCGTCCGGCGGCAAGAGGCCAGCTAGACAAGCGTTTGAAACGCGCACCGCAGGAGGGACAGTTCATAGCCGTTCCTCTCTGCCCCGGTCTGCGCCTATTTGCCTTCGCGGCGGTTGAGGAAAGCCAGACGCTCCAGCATGTGGACGTCCTGTTCGTTCTTCAACAAGGCGCCGTAGAGCGGCGGGATCAGGTCTTTCTTTTCGCCCGACCGCAGGGTCTCCGGCGGAATGTCTTCGACCATCAGCAGCTTCAGCCAATCGAGCAGTTCCGAGGTCGAGGGCTTTTTCTTCAGGCCCGGAACTTCGCGCAGGTCGTAGAACAGGTTCAACGCTTCGGCGACCAGGCGCTTTTGGATGTCCGGGTAGTGGACATCGATGATCTCGCGCATGGTGTCGGCGTCGGGGAAACGGATGTAGTGGAAGAAACAGCGGCGCAGGAAGGCGTCCGGCAGCTCCTTTTCGTTGTTCGACGTGATGATGACAATCGGGCGCTGAGCCGCCGAGATGGTTTCCTTCGTCTCGTAGACGTGGAATTCCATGCGGTCCAGTTCCAGCAACAGATCGTTCGGGAACTCGATATCCGCCTTGTCGATCTCGTCGATCAGCAGCACCGGGCGCTCGGGTGCGTCGAAGGCTTCCCACAGCTTGCCGCGGATGATGTAGTTGCCGATGTCGTGGACCCGGTCATCGCCCAACTGGGAGTCGCGCAGGCGCGCGACGGCGTCGTATTCGTACAGACCCTGCTGCGCACGGGTGGTCGATTTGACATGCCATTGGATCAGCGGCGCGCCGATGGCCCGCGCGACCTCGGACGCCAGCACGGTCTTGCCCGTGCCCGGCTCGCCTTTGATCAACAGCGGACGTTGCAGGTTGATCGCCGCATTGACCGCGACCCGCAGGTCCTCGGTCGCGACGAAACTGTCGGTGCCTTCAAATCTTTGGGTCATGCTCTCGCTCAGGCTTGGATTGCTGCTTCGATGGCTTCGATGGCCTTGGCCGCTTGATCACCGTCGGGGCCACCGGCCTGGGCCATGTCGGGCCGACCGCCGCCGCCCTTGCCGCCCACGGCGGCGGACCCGGCGCGGACCAGATCGACGGCGCTCATCTTCGCCGTCAGGTCCTCGGTCACGGCGACGACCACATTGGCCTTGCCCTCGGTGACGCTGACCAGGGCGACCACGCCCGAGCCAAGCGTTTTCGTCAGCTCGTCGGCCATGCCCTTCAGTTCCTTGGCCGGCACGCCATCCAGCACCCGGGGGGCGAACTTGATCCCGCCCAGGTCCTTCACGTCGCCGCCGCCATTACCGCCGGACGCGGCAGCACCGCCGCCCAGGGCCAGCTTCTTGCGGGCTTCGGCCAGTTCGCGTTCCAGGCGCTTGCGTTCCTCGACCAGGGCCTCGACCCGGGCGGGCACGTCTTCGGGCTTCACCCGCAGGGCCTCGGCGGCCCCTTTCAACGCTTTCTCGTGACCGTCGAAATAGGCCAACGCGCCATCGCCGGTCACGGCCTCGATCCGTCGGACGCCGGCGGCAACCGCGCCTTCCCCGACGATCTTGAACACCCCGATGTCGCCGGTGCGGCGCACGTGGGTGCCGCCGCACAGCTCGGTCGAGAAATATTGGTCGCCTTCCGGCGCGCCCATGGAAACGACGCGAACTTCGTCGCCGTACTTTTCGCCGAACAGGGCCAGGGCCCCGGCCTTGACCGCGCTGTCCGGGTCCATCAGGCGGGTCAGAACATCGTTATTGGCCTGGACCTGGGCGTTGACGTCGGCTTCGACCACCGCGATTTCCTCGGGCGACAGGCCTTTGGGGTGGGAGATGTCGAACCGCAGGCGATCGGGTGCGACCAGCGAGCCCTTCTGCGTGACGTGCTCGCCCAGATGGCGGCGCAGGGCTTCGTGCAACAGGTGGGTGGCCGAATGGTTGGCGCGCAGGCGGCGGCGGCGCAAGCCATCGACGATGAACTGCGCCTCGTCCCCGACCGTGACTTCGCCCTCTTCGACCGTGCCGACATGAATGTGCATGTCGCCCAGGACTTTTTGCGTGTCCGTGACCTTGATGCGCCCGCCGTCGGCGGTAACGATCGTGCCGTGGTCGCCCATCTGGCCGCCGGATTCGCCGTAGAACGGCGTCTGGTTGGCAATCAGGCGGATTTCCTGGCCCGCATGGGCCTGTTCGACGCGCTTGCCGTCCAGGACCAAGGCGCGAACCTGGCCTTCGGCCCGTTCGGTGTCGTAGCCGAAGAATTCGGTCGCACCGACTTCGTCGCGGATTTCGAACCACAGCTTCTCCGTGCCGGTGTCGCCGGACCCGGCCCAGGCTTTGCGCGCCTCGGCCCGCTGATGTTCCATCGCCTTTTCGAACCCGGCCGTATCGACGCCGATGCCCTTGGCCTTCAGCGCGTCCTGCGTCAGGTCGAGCGGGAAGCCGAAGGTGTCGTACAGCTTGAACGCCGTCTCACCGTCGAGCGTACCGCCGCCGGACATATCGGCGGTCGCTTCGTCGAGAATTTTCAGACCACGATCGAGCGTCGTCTTGAAGCGGGATTCCTCCAGCTTCAGCGTCTCGGTGATCAACGGCTGAGCGCGGACCAATTCCGGGAAGGCCTGGCCCATCTTGTCGACCAGGGATGGCACGAGCCGGTACAACAGCGGGTCCTGGCATCCCATCAGGTGCGCATGGCGCATGGCCCGGCGCATGATGCGGCGCAGGACATAGCCGCGTCCTTCGTTCGACGGCAGAACGCCATCAGCGATCAGGAAGCTGGACGACCGCAGGTGGTCGGCAATGACCCGGTGCGACACGGCATGGCTGCCGTCGGCATCGACGTTGGACGCCGTGGCCGAGGCCATGATCAAGGCCCGCATCAGGTCGATTTCGTAGTTATCATGCGTGCCCTGCATGACGGCGGCGATACGCTCCAGCCCCATGCCGGTGTCGATCGACGGCTTCGGCAAGTTGACGCGTTCGTCCGCGGTCAGCTGCTCGAACTGCATGAACACAAGGTTCCAGATTTCGATGAAACGATCGCCGTCTTCGTCCGGGCTGCCCGGAGGGCCACCGGGGATGTGATCGCCGTGGTCGTAGAAGATTTCCGAGCAGGGACCGCAGGGACCGGTATCGCCCATGGCCCAGAAGTTATCCGACGTCGGGATGCGGATGATCTTTTCATCCGACAGGCCCCCGATCTTGCGCCACAGGGTCGCCGCGTCTTCGTCCGAAGTATGGACCGTGACCAGCAGCTTGTCCTTGGGCAGGCCGAATTCCTTGGTCACCAGGTTCCAGGCCAGCTCGATCGCCAGTTCCTTGAAATAGTCGCCAAACGAGAAGTTGCCGAGCAT
>DJHY01000294.1 GCA_002433335.1 Rhodospirillaceae bacterium UBA6608
TCCCGAGCCTGAGCGAGCTAGGCCTGTAAGGGCGTCTTGGTCTCTTCGCGGGTCCGGACCCAGGTCTGCTGAACCACGAAGGCGTCGAAGCAAGCCCGGTGGCGGCGTTCGTTCAGGGCGTCGAGGATGCGGTCCTTGGTCTCGTGCCAGACGGTCATCTGCGGCTCGGTCAGGATCATTTCCAGCGGGCTGGTTCGAAAGCTGGGGCGGATCTGGCTTTTGTCGAACAGCTTGATCAGCCAGGGATGATCCACGACCCAACCGTCGGTGAAGACGGTCTTGTCGGCCAGGATGGCATTCAGGTCGGCGGCGATCTGCCAGGCCGGTTTGCCGTGGCTGGCCAGAATTTCTCGCGAGATATGGTGGACCTGTTCGGCGCCGTCGTCCCAATGGGTCCAATCCTCGGCGGGATGGATCAGCGAGCAATACTTGCTGCCGTCCTCAAGGGCAAGGCCGACCTCGATCGGATAGCTATGCGGGCCGAAGCCCGAAGCCTCTACATCGATAATGCAGGGGATGTGTTCGCCCGCGGCTCCCATCGCCGTTCTCCGTCGTCAGGGGCGGAGGGCGGTCTGTCTCAGGTCCGCGCCGTCAGGCCCTTTTGCTTCATCCGCCACAGCAGGACGTCCATGCGGTCCTGGCCGTAGAAGGTTTCGCCGTCGTACACCATGCACGGGACGCCCCAATGTAGGGCCTCGTCGAAGGCGCGCTGATTGTCCGACACTACCTCTTCCAGCATTTCGGTCTGATTTTCAACCTCATTCATGAGGGTTTCCGCATCTAGACCGGCCTGGGTAAGGGCGGCGGCGTAATGGGCGTCGGTGTTCCAGTCGTCGGTTTTGCCGTCCCAGATGGTTCGCATAATCGCGTCGGTAAATTCGAACGCCTTGCCGCGTGTCTGCGCCGCAGCGCCGGTCAGGGTCAGGCGGCGGATATGCGGCTGGTCGGGCGAGATCTCGTATTTCTCGTTATCCATGACGATGGGATCGGGGACCGGCTTTCGCACCGGCATGCCCAGCATCTCGCCCAAGCGATGATAATCGTTGGTGTGATAGGGCCGGTATTTGCGGTTTATGGTCGCGAAGAAATTCGGGTTGCGCACCGCCATCGGATAGACCGGCCGGATATTGATCTCGACGTCATAGTCCCGCCGCCAATCGCAAAAACGGTCCAGCGTCAGGTAGCAATAGGGGCTTCGGTACGACCAGAAGACATCGACGGAATGGGGCATGTCGAGGCCTCCCTTATAATCCCATCTGGCGGATCATCGCCCGGCACAGATCGCTGCCGCCGTCGGCGTAATGATTCAGGATGGTGAAGTGGTTGGCGCCTGGGACCTTCATCAAATCGACCTGTGCACCCTGGCCGCGCAAGGTTTCGACATAGTCGCTCGACTGGCGGATGAACTCATCCGTCTCCGCCCCGCCGACGGCGATCAGGGCCGGGCCGCCGCCCAGCAGGGGCAGGCGTTCGGGCGAATGCTCGGCGACGTCGCTTTCGCTCAGATGCAGGGTGTCGTCGATGTAGCATTGGCGCATGGGCGTCAGGTCGTAAAGGCCCGACAACGCGGCGCCACCCTTGATGGCGTCGGTCGGAAGGCCCCAGCCGGTCCAATCGGTGGCCATCATCATGGCGGTGATATGCCCGCCCGCCGAATGACCGGACACGAACAGCCGGTCGCGGTCGCCGCCGAAGGTCTCGGCGTTTTTCCAAACCCAGGCGACAGCGGCGCGGCATTGGCGCAGCAGCTCCGTCATGTCGACCGAGGGGATCAGGGCGTATTCGACGGAGATCACGATGGCGCCGGCTTCGACCTGGCCGCGCACGATGAAGTGGCTGTCTTCCTTGTCGCGGCTCATCCAATACCCGCCGTGGAAGAACACGCGGATCGGGAAGGGGCCGTCGCCTTTGGGCAGGAAGATATCCAGCTTTTCACGCGCGTGATCGCCATAAGCGACGTTCAGGCGGGTTTCGAAATCGTCCAGCACGGCGGCGCAGGCAGGGCCCCAGGCGCCATAGATTTCGGCGTGGTTCGGGACGCGTTCGCGGTTGTTGTATTGGAAATCGAGGTCGTCGCGGGTCAAGCCGCGATAGATGGCGGTATCCGACATTGGAAACGAGGCCTTTGGTTTATTCGAAGGGAAGCATCACGTTCTTTTGGTAGGCGGGGCGCACGTTCAAGCGATCCCACCAAGCCCGCAGGTTGGGCAGGTCCGGGCCGTCCGGCACCAGGGTGTGCCAGCGATAGGCCGAACAGCCGAGCGGAATGTCGCCCATGTTCAACTCGTCGCCCGTGATGAAGGGTTTGTCGGCCAGGTGCTTGTCCAGCATCGTCCACAAGGTCGCTGCCTTTTCCGTGGCGGCGGCCAGGGCGTCCGGATTGCGGGTTTCGTCCGTGGCGCGGATCATCTGGAAATACAGCACGGTCATCGGCGGGTGCATGGCGGCGCTGTACCAATCCATCCACTGGTTGGCATGGCCGCGAACCTTGACGTCGGCCGGCAGCCAAGGGGCGCCGCCGTAGGCTTCCAGGATGTAGCGCACGATGCTGTGGCTTTCCCAAAGAACGTAATCGCCGTCCAACAAAGTCGGGATTTGGCCGTTGGGGTTCTTGGCGAGATATTCCGGCACTTTGTCGCCGCCGTACTTGCCGCCGATGTCGACCCGCTCGGCCTCAAGGCCCAGCTCGTCGATCAGCCACATGACTTTTTGAACGTTGACGGATGAAGCGCGTCCCAGCACTGTGAGCATTCTTTTTTTCTCCTTATGACCGCAGTCGCGGCGCACGTTAGCACATGAACGAAAAATCTGTCGCGGGTGAAAGCATGTCGCCCGGTCGTCGCTTGGCCTGGGGCTTGACCGCGACCTGGCTGGTCCAGGTCGTGGGCACGGCCGCGATGTTCGGCGTGCATGTGTTGGCCCCGGCCATCGCGATGGAGATGGGCGTCGACGCCACTTTGGTCGGCGTCTATGTGGCAATTGCCTACCTGACCGGTCAACTTTCGGGATTGGCCTGCGGCGGTTTCGTCGACCGTTATGGGGCCCTGCGCATGTCTCAGGTCAGTTGCCTGTTCGCGGCCCTGGGGATCGTCACGCTGTTTCCCGCCCATGTCTGGCTGGCGCCGGTGGCGGCGGTGTTCATGGGGATATGCTACGGCCCGTTGAACCCGACCAGCACGGCCATTCTGCGGGGATTGGGGAACCAGAATCGACAGCCGTTGATTTTCTCGGTCAAACAAACAGGCGTGCCGTTCGCCGGGGTCTTGGTCGGCATGTCTCTACCCGCCGTGACGGCGATGTACGATTGGCGGATCGCCTTCGGCCTTTATGCGGTAATTGCGATTGTTGTCGCCTTGGCAATTCAGCCGGTGCGCGAGGTGTTCGATCATCGCCGCGACCGCGATGGCGGACGGCCGAAGATCGCGATCTGGGGCCCCCTGAAAATGGTCCTGCGCGATCCGGCATTGCGGGCGCTGGCCCTGGTCGGTTTCGCCCTGGCCGGTGCGCAGATCAGCCTGGGGTCGTTCTACGTTTTGTATCTGATCCACACTTTGAATTGGTCCTTGGTCGACGCGGGGATGCTGTATGCCGTCGTACAAGGCGGCGGCATCTTCGGGCGATTGATGTGGGGTTACGTGGCCAAACAGGTGTTTTCGCCGGTGTCCGTTCTGGTCGGGGTCAGCGCCATGGTCTGCGGCCTGTTCATGCTGACGACGTTGGTCACCCCGGAATGGCCGATCTGGCTGATCGCGGCGCTGTCGCTTCTTCTCGGTGGGTGCAGTTATGGCTGGAACGGTGTCTGGCTGTCCGAAGTGGCCGATATCGCTCCGCAGACGGATGTCAACGCGGCAACCGGCGGCGCCCAGTTCATCATGTTCGGCGGGGTGACCGTTATGCCGCCGATTTTCGGGGCCTTGGTCGATGCTTCGGGCAGCTATACGGCGCCGTTCGTGGCAGCCGGGGTGTTCGTGCTGGCGGTTGCGGTCTACTTGATAGTCGTGTTGCAGCGCACCCGCGCAACCAATTGATAGTATATTGTATACAATGACTTAGGCCTATCGGCCTATGGTCAGGTTTATGAAATTCATCTTATAATCCCGGTCAGGCACACCGCCCCGAGGTTCCGAATTTCATGCCCAACTCAATGATTCAGCGCCTGCTACTGGTCGAAGACGATCCGCCCCTGGCGCGCGTCTATCAAGAGTATCTGAAATCCGAGCCCTATGAAGTCGTCCATGCCGATACTGGCAAGAAGGCGCTGAAGGAATTGGCCGATGGTTCCTTCGACGGGTTGATCCTGGATGTCCAATTGCCGGACATGAGCGGCCTGGAAATTTTGAAAAAGGTGTCCGAGGACAACCCCCGCACGGCGGTCGTCGTGATCACGGCGCATGGCTCGGTCAATATGGCGGTCGAGGCCATGCGCGAGGGGGCGGCGGACTTCCTGATGAAGCCGTTCAATGCGGAACGCCTGATCTTCACCCTGCGCAATGCGCTGGAGCGGCAGGAACTGAAGGGCATCGTACAGACGCTCAAGCAGGACCTTGCGCGGGAAACCTATTGCGGCTTCATCGGTAAATCGCTGGCCATGCAGGCGGTCTACCGGATCATCGATTCTGCGGCGCCGTCAAAAGCCACGGTGTTCATCACGGGCGAATCCGGCACGGGCAAGGAAGTCTGCGCCGAGGCCATTCACGGTCAAAGCCCCCGTGGGGGCAAGCCGTTCATCGCTTTGAACTGTGGGGCGATCCCGCAGGAGCTGATGGAAAGCGAGATCTTCGGCCATGTGAAAGGGGCCTTTACCGGCGCCCATGCCAACCGGGACGGGGCCGCGACACTGGCCGATGGCGGGACCTTGTTCCTGGATGAAATTTGCGAGATGGACCTGTCGCTACAGGTCAAGCTGCTGCGCTTCATCCAGACCGGCGGTTTTCAGAAGGTCGGCAGTTCCACGGTCGAGAAAGTCGACGTTCGCTTCGTCTGCGCGACCAACAAGGACCCCTGGGAGGAGGTTGAGAAAGGGAACTTCCGTGAAGACCTATACTTCCGCCTGCATGTCATCCCGGTGCATCTGCCGCCGCTGCGCGAGCGGGGCGAGGATATCCTGGATATCGCCGGCAAGTTCCTGACTGAATTTGCGCAGGAGGAAGGAAAGGGGTTTCAGACGTTCGATGCGGACACCGCTTCGATCCTCGCGGACTTCGCCTGGCCGGGTAACGTTCGGCAGTTGCAGAACGTGATCCGGAACGTGGTCGTGCTGCACGATGGCGAGGTCGTCTCCCCGGATATGTTGCCGCCGCCTTTGGGCAAGGTTCGGGGGAAGGCTCCAGCGATTTCCCCGCAAACTGCCATGCAGGCTCCGCAATCGGAGGCGCCTCCGAAAGCCGTGGCGGCCGGAGGCGACGTGGTTATTCGTCCGTTGTGGCAGGTCGAGCAAGAGCTGATCAATGCCGCCATCGAACAATGCGACGGCAACGTATCGCGAGCGGCGGCGATGTTGGAATTGAGTCCGTCAACGGTCTATCGCCGTCTGCGCGAGGCCGAGGAAAAGGCCGAGGGCGGGACGGACGCCGCCGAATGACGGCCTAAGTCGAGATTTCTTCTACGTAGGCGGCCAAAGCGCCTTTGGCCTTGTCCACGGCGGTCATGAGCGCATCGGCTAGCGACAACGCCGTATTCCGTTCGCCCGCTTTTCCCGAGACCTCCAATTCAGCGCTGATGCGACGTACTTCCGTCGCGCCAAAAGTCGCGGCGCTGCTTTTTAAGGCATGGGCTTCGGCGGCGATCGCGGCCAGATTGCCTTCTTCCTTCAGTTCGGCGATACGCGCAATGCGTCCATCCGCAGTCGTGGTGAACACCTTGATCAGTTCCGGTAGCAATTCGCGGCTGGTGTCGGCTTCCAATGCGGCAAGAATCTGCCGGTCGATGGGTGAAGCGGCGGCGTCCGTCATGGTCTGCTCCTAATTCTCCACGCGGCGGGACAGAATCCCTAGAATGACCTTAAACAATGCATCTCGGCGGACAGGCTTCTCCAGGCATAGATCGAAACCGGCGTCACGCATGTCGGCAAGGCGTTTAGGAGAAACGTCGCTGGTAATGGCAACGAGCGGAATGTCGCTGTCGGGGGTCGGCAAGGCGCGGATCGCGGCTGCGGTTTCCAGTCCGTTCATCTCGGGCATGTTGATATCAAGTAGAAACAGGTCGATGTGTCCGTCATCCAGCAGGGCGAGGGCATCGCGACCATTTTCGACGGTGGTGGCGCGGATGCCGGATTTTTCAAGGAGACTGCCGAGAACCAATCGGTTGGAGGCGTCGTCGTCGGCCAGAACCACGTGCCATTCCAACGAGGCGGCTTCGGTGTTTCGGCGACCGATCCAGCGGATAAGATTCTCGAAATCGGCGTCACTTTGAACGCGGCTACTGAGCGGTAGCGCATCGAGATTATCCAATAATGCTATAGGTCCTTGAAAATCAGGCATATTTTCCACGCTGAACCGACAAGAGCGTTTCTTTATCAAGGGATAAAAGCAACATCCATGCCATTCCGGGGGCAATGAAAAAACCCGCCAAGTTGGTCTTGGCGGGTTTTCCAATCTTAATCGAGTTGGTTTCGATCAGCGACCGATCGCATATCCCTGCATGAAGCGCGGGTTAGCGGCGGCCTTGAGCATGCCGTCTTCTTTGCAGGCGGCAGTCAGGCGGCCGATGCACCAATCGTCATCGACCTCGAGCTTATGGCCGCGCTTGACCAGTTCCTTTTGCGTTTCCTGGGGGAATCGACCTTCGATCACCAAGTGGCCGGGCGCCCAATGGCGCGGATAGAACGAGCCGGGGAAATGCTTGGTATGGAACGCCGGGGCGTCGATGGCTTCCTGCATGTTCAGGTCGTAGTGAACCTTGCGCACGAAATAGCCGAGCGCCCATTGATCCTGTTGGTCGCCGCCGGGGGTCCCGAATGGCATCCAGGCCTTGCCGTCGCGCAGTGCGAAACCGGGGCTGAGCGTGGTCCGCGGGCGGGAGCGGGGACGCAGGCGATCCTGTTTGTTCTCGTCCAGCCAATACATCTGCGCCCGGTTGGTCAGGCAGAAGCCCAGGCCCGGTACGGCGGGGTTGCTCTGCAGCCAACCGCCCGACGGGGTGCCGGACACCATGTTGCCGTGCTTGTCGATGATGTCGAAGTGGCAAGTGTCGCCCGGCGCGGCGCCGTTCTCGGCGACTTCCATGTCGTCGAAACGCGCGACCGTCGGCTCGCCGATGCCCAATGCGCTCGGCTGGCCGATTTCGTCTTCCGACGGAACCCGCAGGATCGGATCGGCGCCAAAGCCCGGCACGTCGCCGGGGCGCAGTTCCAGCGAGGCCTGATCGGTGATCAGCGACCGGCGTGCCGCGTTGTAGGCATCGGACAACAGCACATCCATCGGGATATCGATGAAGTCTGGATCGCCGTAGAATTTTTCCCGGTCGGCGAAGGCCAACTTGGCGCATTCAGTAACGACATGAACGAAGTCCGGGCCGGTGAACGGCATCGAAGACAGATCGAAGCCTTTGAGCAAAGCCAACTGCTGCAGCAGGGCCGGGCCCTGGCCCCAGGGGCCGGTCTTGCACACGGTATAGTTCATGTAGTCGTAGGTGAGCGGCGCTTCGATCGTGGCCTGCCACGACGCCAGGTCGTCGCCGGTCAGGAAGCCGGTGTGCCGCTCCCCGGTGGTGTCCATGACGGGGGTGCGCATGAAGGTGTCGATCGCCTCGGCGACGAAGCCCTTGTACCAGACGTCGTGCGCGGCGTTGATTTCCGCCTCGCGGCCGCCGCCGGCGCTTTCCGCTTCCCTCAGGACACGGCGATACATATCGGCCATGACTTCGTTGCGGAACAGCGTGCCGGGTTGCGGCACTTCGCCGTTCTTCAGCCAGATATCCCGCGAGGTATGCCATTCGTCCTCGAACATCGGCTTGATCGTGGCGATGGTGTTGCTGATGTTCGGCACCAGGGCATAGCCGCCCGAGGCGAATTCAATGGCCGGTTCCAGGACTTCGCGCAGGCGCATGGTCCCGAAGTCCCGCAGCAAGGTGCACCAGGCGCTGAACGCACCGGGCACGACGGCGGACTGATGGCCGGTGCCGGGCATGATCTTGTGCCCCAGGGCTTTCATCTTTTCGATGGTCTGGCTTGCCGCCGACACGCCCTGGCCACAGATCACATGGGTTTTATCGTCATGGGCGGTGTGCACGATGATCGGCACGTCGCCGCCCGGGCCGTTCAGGTGCGGCTCCACGACCTGAAGGGCGAACCCGGTCGCGACGCCCGCGTCAAAGGCGTTGCCGCCTTTTTCTAAAATCGCCATGCCGACGGCAGTGGCAAGCCAATGGGTCGAGGTTACGACCCCGAAAGTGCCAAGAATTTCGGGACGAGTTGTAAACGGTTGTGTCGATGGCATCTCAGATGAACCTTCCTTGGGGGAGGCACGGTCGTGAAGTCGCCGCGCCTTGTTGGTCTCATTTCCTATCCCCTTCCCATGGGGACCGCAACCACCGGGAATGCGGGCGATAGATTAATTCAAGTCATTGCCAGATATTTTCGGTTGGCCTCTGAATGCATCATTTCTAAAGTTCAACCATAAACAGAATCAAAATCATCCTACGAAACACCACGGAAGAAACAGCCACACCATGACAGAGAATTACGCCTGGGCGCCGGATATCTACGACGTCCTCAAGGATTTGGACGTGCGCCAAGTTGCCTACGTCCCCGATGCGGGCCATGCTCGTCTGCTCAAAATGTGCGAAGCCGACAACGCCATGCGTTGCATTCCGCTGACCACGGAAGAAGAGGGTATTTCCCTCTGCTCCGGGGCCTGGCTGGGCGGCGAGCGGGCGGTGATGCTGCTGCAGTCGTCCGGTGTGGGCAACTGCATCAACATGCTGTCGCTGGCCAATACCTGCCGTTTCCCGCTGCTGATGCTGGTGACGATGCGGGCCCAATGGCGCGAATTCAATCCCTGGCAGAAGCCGATGGGAGAGGGCACGCGCCCGGCCCTGGAAGCCATGGGCGTCAAGGTGACGCAGGCCGAACACCCCGACGAAGTCGGCGAGACCGTGCGCTCCGCCGGTGAAATGGCCTACGGCTGGCCCGACATGGCCGCCGTGCTGCTGCATCAAAAGCTGATGCCCGTGAAGACCTTCGGTAAATAAGGCGGGGAGAAGAAAAATGGATAAGCAACGCGCCGACAATTACGAACTGCACCGCCGCGAGGTCGCCAAGACCCTGCTGGCCGACCGCAACGACGACTTCCTGGTCATCACCGGCCTGGGCTCGCCCAACTGGGATGCCACCGCCGCCGGCGACCATCCGCTGACCTTCCCGCTGTGGGGGGCGATGGGCGGGGCCGCCACCATGGGCCTGGGCCTGGCCACCGCGCAGCCTGACAAACGGGTCATGGTGATGACCGGTGACGGTGAAATGCTGATGGCGATGGGCTCCTTTGCGACTATCGCGACCCAGGCGACTGAGAACCTTGCGATCGTCGTGTTCGACAACGAACGTTATGGCGAGACCGGCATGCAGGCGACCCATACGGCGGGACCCGTCGACATGGCCGCCGTCGCCAAGGCCTGCGGTTTTCCGGTCACGGCCACGGTCAAGACCGAAGCCGAATTGATGGAGGCCCTGCCGCTGATCAAGGAAGCCAAGGGTCCGGTCTTCATCGATATCAAGGTCAAGGCAGAACCGCTGCCGTTCATCCTGCCGACCAAGGATGGCGTGCATCTTAAGAACCGCTTCCGCGAGCGGCTTCTGGGACCGGATAGCCTTCTCTAAAGAAGTACCCCCTCGTCACCCAGGCGGTGGCGAGTTGGCATGCTAATTGCTTCTTTCCGTGCGTGGCGGGTGGGCTTGGTTGCCTGCCCGCCGCGTACTGCTTTGGGGTTGCTGCGTCGGCCCACGAGAAAGGAAGCGGCAATGCCGTCGAAGGACAATTATCAGCTCTCAATAATGCTTTTGATCGGAGGCGTCGGGATCGCCGCGATCACTCATTTTCTATTTGGCAGCATGGACCCCGTGGAAAGCTGGGTGACCTTCACCCGCGATCATGAAGAGTTGGAGCTGGACGAGCTGCCGATGATCTTCTTTTCGTTGCTGATCTATGCGCTCTTCATTTTGTGGTCCTTGCATCGTGCTAATCTGAACCTGATCAAGTCCTTGCGTGAGAGCGTCGCCCGTCGTCAGACGGCGGAAAACGATATGCGAAAGGCGCTTGCCGCGCGTGACGGGTTCTTCGCCGCGATGAGCCACGACCTGCGAACGCCAGTGAACGGGATCGTCGGTTTTTCCGAGATGATCCGGTCGGAAACCTTCGGCCCGTTGGGGCATGAAAAATACAAGGAATACGCCGACTGCATTCACCGCGCCGGCAGCTTGCTGAACAACACCATCACACAAATTCTCGACGTCTCGAAGATTGCCGGGGAAGGCGAACTTCCGGTTCATGAGGAAGTCTTCGACCCGATGTCGGAAATCGAGTTCTGCCGTCGTTTGGTCGGCGGGTGGACAGGCGACAAGCGGATCATCGAGTTTACAGGAAACGCCGATGGCGCCAGCATCCTGTTCGACCGTTCGCTGTTCCGTCGCTACGTGATCAACCTGCTGGCCAATTCCATCAAATACGCGGGTGATGGGGCCGCCGTCGGCATTCATATGATGTCGAATGGTGAAAACGCCGGCCTGACGCTGACGGTCTACGACGACGGCACAGGCGTTGGCGTTGCACAATTGCATGACGCAGGTAAGCCGTTCACGCGGATGCGCGGGGTCGATGACGACTCATACATGACCAGCGCCGGCCTGGGGCTTTGGATCGTTCAGAACATCGCCAAGGTCCATCAGTGCGAGATTTCCATCCGTTCGGACGCGGGCCAGGGCTTTCGGGTCGTGCTCGGTATCCCCGCCGCCCGTGTCGTCGCCCGTGCGGAAGAGCAGGTCCCCCTGGCCTGTTAAGCCGCCCCCGATGGGCAAGCCCCTTTCGCCGCGCGCACCGGCCCTGATACAGTTCCCTCCAATAAACACATCAGAACAAAACTGATTTCATGGAGGAAACGACCGTGGGCACCCTTAAACGGTACCAAATGATCATTGCTGGGGAGAAAACCGACCCGGCGTCCGGCGAATGGTTCGAAACCGCCAATCCCTATACAGGCGAAGCCTGGGCTGAGATCCCGCGTGGCGGGGCCGAGGATATCGACCGCGCCGTTCAGGCGGCGAAGGCCGGGTTCGAGGCTTGGCGCAAGACCACGCCGACCCAGCGCGGTCATCTGATGCGCCGCCTGGCGGATTTGATCGCGGAACGCGCCGACGACCTGGCGGCGACGGAAGTCCGGGACAACGGCAAGCTGATCGCCGAAATGGGCATGCAGCTGAAGTACGTGCCGCAGTGGTATTATTACTTCGGCGGTCTGGCCGACAAGATCGAAGGCCGCGTCATCCCCATCGACAAGCCCGATACCTTCAACTTTACCCGCAAGGAGCCGCTGGGCGTCATCGGCATGATCACGCCGTGGAATTCGCCCTTGCTGCTGACGGCGTGGAAGCTGGCCCCGGCGCTGGCCGCCGGGAACGCGGTGGTGCTGAAGCCGTCGGAATTCACCTCGGCCTCGGCCTGCGAATTCGTTGAACTGTTCCGCGAAGCGGGCTTCCCCGACGGTGTGGTCAACGTTGTCACCGGTTACGGCAAGGAAGCGGGCGAAGCCCTGATCAACCATCCCGACGTCGCCAAGATCGCCTTTACCGGCGGCTCGTCGACCGGTCGGCACGTCTATTCGACGGCGGCACAGACCTTCAAGAAGGTCTCGTTGGAACTGGGCGGCAAGTCGCCCA
>DJHY01000002.1 GCA_002433335.1 Rhodospirillaceae bacterium UBA6608
GTGCTGCCGACCGTGCACTACAACATGGGCGGCATTCCGACCAACTACATGACCGAAGCCCTGAACCCGACCGACGAGGACCCGGATGCGGTCAGCCCCGGCCTGATGGCCGTCGGCGAATGCGCCTGCGCCTCGGTCCATGGGGCCAACCGTCTGGGCACCAACTCGCTGCTCGACCTGATCGTGTTCGGTCGCGCCGCCGGTATCCGCGCCGCCGAGCTGATCAAGCCGGGTACGCCGCTGCGCCCCTATCGCAAGGGCTGCACCGACTACGCGCTCGGCCGGTTGGACAAGCTGCGTCACGCCAACGGCAGCACCAAGGTCTCGGAAATCCGCGACGCCATGCAGCGCTGCATGCAGAACGACGCCGCGGTCTATCGCACCTCCAAGACCATGAAGGAAGGCTGCGAACAGATCGACAAGGTCTGGAACTCCAAGGACGACGTCCAGGTTTCCGACCGCTCGCTGATCTGGAACTCGGACCTGGTCGAAGCCCTCGAACTGGAAAACCTGCTGATCTGCGCCAAGGCGACGATCTATTCGGCCGAAGCCCGCCACGAAAGCCGCGGCGCCCAGGCCCACGAGGATTTCCCCGATCGCGACGACGAAACCTGGATGAAGCACACGCTGGCTTGGGTCAACGAAGACGGCTCCGTGAAACTCGACTACCGCCCGGTCCATACCTGGACGCTGACGGACGAGGTCGAGTACATCGAGCCCAAAGCCCGCGTGTACTAAGAGAAGGAAGACGAAGATGGTCGAATTCAACCTTCCCGCCAATTCGCGCGTGACCGAAGGCAAGACCCACAAGGCCGCGCCCGACGCCACCAAGATCCGCAAGTTCAAGATCTACCGCTGGGATCCGGATACCGACGACCTGCCGCGTGTCGACACCTACGAGGTCGACCTGGACCGCTGCGGGCCGATGGTTTTGGACGCCCTGATCAAGATCAAGAACGAGATGGACCCGACCCTGACCTTCCGGCGGTCCTGCCGCGAAGGGGTCTGCGGGTCCTGCGCGTTCAACATCGACGGCACCAACACCCTGGCCTGCATCAAGGCCATCGACGACATCAAGGGCGACGTCAAAATCTACCCGCTGCCCCACATGCCGGTGATCAAGGACTTGGTGCCCGACCTCAACACGCCCTATGCGCAGTTGAAGTCGATCGAACCCTGGCTTCAGGCCGACACCCCGGCCCCGACCCGCGAACGCCTGCAAAGCCCGGAAGAACGGGAAAAGCTGGACGGTCTGTGGGAATGCATCCTGTGCTTCTGCTGTCAAACGTCCTGCCCCAGCTATTGGTGGAACGGCGACCGCTACATGGGCCCGGCCATCCTGCTGCAGTCCTATCGCTGGATCGCCGACAGCCGCGACGAAGCCACCGGCAAGCGCCTGGACGCCTTGAACGATCCGTTCCGGCTGTACCGCTGCCACACGATCATGAACTGCACCAACACCTGCCCGAAGCACCTGAACCCGGGCAAGGCCATCGCCGAAATCAAGAAAGCGATCGCCGCGCGGCAGTAACCGCTCCGCAGTTCGAACAAACAAAAAGCCCGCCGTTTCGGCGGGCTTTTTTTACTCTAGGCTCCGGAAGCTCAGTCGTAGGACGGCTCGTCCTCGGGCTGTTCCAGCGTCAGGTCGCTGACGATGTCGTGGCTCAGGCCCAGTTCGGGAATGGCCAGGGTCACCTTGGCCGTGAATTCACCGTCCGGGGCCAGTTTGCCCGACGCCACGGCGGCGCGCACAGCGGCCTCGATCTCGCGCTGGCTGGTCACGCCGACCTGCTTCAGGAATTTCCTGATCTGCATGTTGAAGTGTTCTTCGTCCATGGCATCCTCCGCGTTTGGGCCTTTCGGATATATGATCCAACCTAGGCTGCCGCCCGTATCGGGGCAAGGCGAACAGGGCGTCTTCCCACGGCCCTTTCCATTGGCCGGAAATGGCCCTTTGCCCGCCCCATGGAGAAGCCTACATCAGGCGAACCAAAGCCTCTTCAAGGATAAACGCCATGTACCGACCGCCGCATTTCACCATCGACGACATCCAGGACATGCATCGCCTGATTCGCGCCAACGGCTTCGCCGCCCTGGTGACCACCGGCGCAACAGAAGGGGCGACGGGGATGGAGGCCAGCCACGTTCCCCTGCACCTGACGGACGACGGCGAATACGGCCTGCTGTGGGGGCATCTGGCCAAGGCCAACGGCCAATGGCGGGCGTTCGACGGCAAGGCCGAGGCCCTGGCGATCTTCGGCGGGCCGCATACCTATATTTCCCCGACCTGGTACGCGTCGGAAAAATCCGTGCCGACCTGGAACTACGAAGCCGTCCATGCCTATGGCCGCCCGCAAGTGATCGAAGACCCGGATCGGGTCCTCACCCGCCTGGCGGACCTGAGCGCCCAATACGAAGGCGACGGTCCCACCGCCTGGACGCCTCGCAATCTGCCCGCCGACTACGTCGCGTCGCAGTTGAAGGGCATCGTCGCCTTTGAAATGCGGATCGAACGCCTGGAGGGCAAACGCAAGATGAGCCAGAACCGCAAGCCCGAGGACGTTAAGGGTGCGATCAACGGTCTGAGCGCCAGCGGTCGCGCGGACGACGCCCAGGTCGCGGCGATCATGACCCAGGCCAACAAGGACCGGATCTAGCCGGGACCGCCCTTGCGGAACGGCTGAACCAGCAGCCGCGCCAATCCAAGGCGACCCGCGTCGCGGAAATCGGGCTGACCGATGGTCATCGCCGCATGGCCGTCGCGCGGCTGGGCGCGGTAGGTGCCGAACAACCGGTCCCAGACCGACAGGTTGAAGCCGAAGTTACTGTCCGTCTCGTCCCGATGCACGGAATGATGAACACGGTGCATGTCGGGGGTCACCAGGGCCCGGCGCAATAGGCCGTCAAGCCAGCCGGGCAAAGCCAGATTGGCGTGGTTGAACAGGGCCGTCGCGTTCAACACGATTTCGAACGCGACCACCCCCGCCGCCGGCGCCCCAAGGGCCACGACCAGCGCGACCTTGATCCCGATCGACAGGACGATTTCCAACGGGTGGAATCGAAGGCCCGAGCTTGCATCCAGCGCCGTATCCGTATGATGAACCCGATGCAGCCGCCACAGAACGGGGATGTGATGCACGGCGACATGCTGGGCATAGATCGCAAGATCGAACAGGATCAGCGTCGCCCAGAAGGCGGGCCAGCCGTCCAGCCCCAAGGCCGGGAACAATCCCCAGCCCCGCTCCGCCGCCATGGCTGCCGCCGCCACCGGCAGCACCGCAGGCAAGGCCCAGGCCAGGACGCGCACCGTCAGGGTGTCGATTAGGACCAGCCCCAAATTGCGCGGCCAGCGCACGGCCCGCGTCATATCGGCGCGGCGCGGCCACAGAGCTTCGGCCCCGGCCATCGCCGCCAGCATGGCCAAAAACACACCGAGCCGCAGGGCCGGTTCATTGTCGGCGATGAATTGGCTGAAATTCGCCACGATGGGGTGTTCCTTGATTCCCGTTCCGCAGGGGCCCGTCCCTGTAGTATGGTTTCTTTTCCCCAAGGCAACCAGTCAGGCCACGAAAATGTGACCGGGGAGAGGAAATTGGCCAAGCGCGGGACATCGAAACCATGAATTTGAATGCGTTGCTGCACAGCCGTGCGGAAGCGGGCAACCCGGTGCGCGTCGGCGTCATCGGCGCGGGGAAATTCGGCTCCATGTTCCTGAGCCAAGCCCTCCACCATCCGGGCTTTCACGTTGTCGGCGTGGCCGATCTGAACCCCGCGACGGCGGAAAAGGCCCTGTTGAACACAGGCTGGCCGCAGGAACGGATCACCCGCCATTCCGCGGCCAAGGCCCTGGCCAACGGTCAAACCTTCGTGACCGACGACGCCCTGTCGCTGATCGAATACGGCGGGCTTGAAGTCGTCGTCGAAGCGACCGGCATTCCCGAGATCGGGATCAAACACGCCCTGGCCGCCTTCGCGCGCGGACGCCACGTGGTGATGGTCAACGTCGAGGCCGATGTCCTGGCCGGGCCGCTATTGGCCCGCCGCGCGGCCGAGATGGAAGTCGTCTATTCTATGGCTTACGGCGACCAACCGGCGCTGATCTGCCAGCAGGTCGATTGGGCCCGGACCATCGGGCTCGAGGTCGTGGCCGCGGGTAAGGGCACGCTGTACATGCCGGAATTCCATGCCTCGACCCCCGATACGGTGTGGTCGCATTACGGCCTGACCGCCGAGCGGGCCAAGGAAAGCGGCATGAACGCCAAGATGTTCAATTCGTTCCTGGACGGCACCAAATCTGGCATCGAGATGGCCGCCGTGGCCAACGCCACCGGCCTGACCCCGGCCCCGCACGGCCTCGATTTCCCGGCGGTTCCGGTCAATGAACTGGCATCGACCCTGATCCCCAAGGACGCGGGCGGGGTCCTGCACCACAAAGGCCAGGTCGAAGTCGTGTCCTCGCGCCAGCGCACCGGCGACGACTTGGAGAACGATCTGCGCTGGGGCGTCTATGTGGTGTTCGAAGCGCCGACCGATTACGTCAAACGCTGCTTTTCCGATTACGGCATGATCACCGACGAAGGCGGCGGATATTCGGCGCTGTGGCGGCCCTATCACCTGATCGGGTTGGAGCTGGGAGTCTCGGTCGCCCAGGCGGCGATTCTAAACCAGCCGACCGGGGCATCGACCCAGTTCCTGGGCGATGTCGTGGCCTGCGCCAAGCGCGACCTGAAGGCGGGCGAGGAACTGGACGGCGAAGGCGGCTTTACCGTCTGGGGCAAGTTGATGCCCGCCGCCGACAGCCTGCGCAGCCGCGCCGTGCCCATCGGCCTGGCGCAGAAAATCAAGCTGACCCGCCCGGTCAAGGAAGGGGCGATCATCGGCTGGGACGATGTCGAGCAAAACCGCGACGACGAAACCTATCTGTTCCGGCGCGAGATGGAGACCCTGTTCGGGCCGCCAAGCCTGTCAAAGCCTGCGGCCACGACCGCGGCAGAACCTCCCAAGCAACAACCGGCAGCGGCGCTGCGGGGCTGATTTCCGCCGCTCCGGGGGTGGACGCGGGGCGGAAAATGGTAGACTATCCCGCACCCGCGAGACGCCCGGCACAAGGGCATCCGCACGGCGTTTTCGCGCCTTTCGCCAATCCGCCGCGCGCCCGTCAGGGCCCGGCCTATTCGAAGAAGAAGAGTCACCCCGCAGGTGTCGACCACCAGCTCGCCCCTCGAAGCTTATAACGCCCTTCTCGCCAAGGGCGACGTGCGCCCCGATGCGCAACAGGCCGAGACCATCAAGCGCCTGCAAGCCTTGTCCCAGGAATTGCAGGACTACGGCAAACAGATGGGCCGGACCGGTTGGAAAGCGCGCCTGGGCCTGGGCGGGCGGAAACAGCCGCCGCCCAAGGGGCTGTACATGTGGGGCGGCGTTGGGCGCGGCAAAACGATGCTGATGGACCTGTTTTTCGATCACACCCCGATCGAGGCTAAGAAGCACGTCCACTTCCATTCCTTCATGCAGGAGGTCCACCGCCGCATCCATGCCTTCCGCGAAGCGCAGAAGGCCGGAAAGGTCGGCGAGGAAAAAGACCCCCTGCCCGCTCTTGCCCGGGTCATCGTCGATCAGGCCTGGTTGCTGGCGTTCGACGAATTCCACGTCACCGACATCGCCGACGCGATGATCCTGGGCCGCCTGTTCGAAACCTTGTTCGAACAGGGTGTCGTCGTGGTCGCGACCTCGAACCGCCATCCCAAGGATTTGTATAAGGACGGCCTGCAACGCGAACGCTTCCTGCCGTTCATCGATCTGTTCATCGACAAGATGGAGATCATCCAACTCGATTCCGGCACGGATTACCGCCTGCAACGGTTGCAGGAACTGGATATCTACATCACCCCCAATTCCGACGAAGCCGACGGCAAGCTGAAGAAGGCGTTCCAGGAATTGACCATCGGGATGGAGCCGCGTCCCGTGTCGCTGAACGTCAACGGCCGGACCATCGACATTCCCATGGCCGCCGAGGGCGTGGCCTATACGACCTTTCCCGACCTATGCGCCAAGCCTCTGGGGGCCGGGGACTATCTGGCCATCGCCGACAAATTCCATTCACTGGTGATGACCGGCGTGCCCAAATTGGGCCCGGAAAAACGTGATCAGGCCAAGCGGTTCGTGACCCTGATCGACGCCTTATACGACGCCAAGGTCAATTTCATCTGCGCCGCCGACGCCCCGCCGACAGAGCTTTATACCCAGGGCGACGGGGCGTTCGAATTCGAGCGCACGGTGTCCCGTTTGATTGAGATGCAGTCCCCGGAATACATCGCCCTCCCCCACGGAGAAGCCGATTAACCCTATTTTTCTGTGCCGATCTGCGGTTCGGTCATGGAAAAAATCCCGTTGACGGGCGGCGTTGTTGTGGTTTTCTTAAAATCTGGCTCTATATTAGAGGCCAGAGACACCCTCTGAGGCCGGACCCAACGCGGCCCGCCCGGGGTAGACTTTCGAGGAGCTTTCAGGCAATGGCCGCCGACATGACTCAAACGATCGTGCCCGATACGGTGATCCCGGCGGGCCCCGAGGCCACCGCATGGTCCGATCTGGACCCCGGCCTTGACCTCTGGGCGGAGATCGACCGCCTGCGCAAAGAAAAGAATGCCGTGATCCTGGCCCACTATTACCAGGACCCGGAAATTCAGGACCTGGCGGATTTCGTCGGCGACTCCCTGGATTTGTCGCGCAAGGCAGCAGCGACCGACGCGGACATGATCGTGTTCTGCGGCGTGCGCTTCATGGCCGAGGTCGCGAAGACCCTAAGCCCGACCAAGACGGTCGTGCTGCCGGATCTGAATGCCGGCTGCTCGCTTGAAGAAAGCTGCCCGCCCGACGACTTCGCCAAATTCGTGGCCCAGCACCCCGACCACATCGTGGTCACCTATATCAATTCCTCGGCCCGGGTGAAGGCGCTGTCGGACGTGATCGTGACCTCGTCCAACGCCGAGCACATCGTGCGCAACCTGCCCGCCGACAAGCCGATCCTGTTCGCGCCGGACAAGCACCTGGGTGCCTATATCCAGCGTCAGACCGGCCGCGAGATGGTGTTCTGGGACGGTGCCTGCATCGTGCACGACCGCTTCTCCGAACGGGAACTGGTCAAGCTCAAGGCCCGCCACCCCGACGCCCCGGTCGCCGCGCACCCGGAATGCCACGACGGCATCCTGAAGCACGCCGATCATGTCGGCTCGACGCGCTCGATCCTGGATTACGTGATCGCCCATCCCGCCGATACGGTGATCGTGGCCACGGAACAGCACATCTTCCACCAGATGCAGAAATCCGCCCCGGGCAAGACCTTCCTGGCCGCGCCCGGCGCCGACGGCACCTGCAACTGCGCGAACTGTCCGTACATGGAACTGAACACGCTGGAGAAGCTGTACCTGTCCATGCTCAACGAGGCCCCGCGGGTGGAGATCGACGAAGAGCTGCGTCTTAAGGCACTGAAGCCGCTGGAACGGATGCTGGAACTGTCGCCGCCCGCCAAGGACGGCAAGAACCCCAAGGGTGGCTCCAAGGCCGCGGCCTGAGCCACCTTCGCCCACTCCGTTCGCCCGCCCCGTTAGCAGGAATCCGCATGACTTTCGCGCCCCCCGATCCGGCCGACATCCAGGCCGTCGTCAATGCCGCCTTGACCGAAGACATCGGTCGGGGCGACGCCACCACCCGCGCCACCGTGCCGCCCGAAACGCTGCTGACGCTGGACCTCAACACCCGTCAGGACATCGTCGTCTGCGGCATGCCGGTCGCATTGGAAGTCTTCCAACGGCTGGCCCCGGAGGCCGAAATCACGGTATTCGCCAAGGACGGCGACAAGGCCCCCAAAGGCACCCGGCTGGCGCGCCTGACCGGCACGGCCCAGGGCCTGTTGTCGGCCGAGCGCACGGCGCTGAACCTGTTGCAGATCCTGTCCGGGATCGCCACGGTCACCCGCCAGTACGTGGACGAGATCGCGGGCACCGGCGCGGTACTGCTCGATACCCGCAAGACCATTCCGGGCCTGCGCGGCCTGTCCAAATACGCCGTGCGCGCCGGGGGCGGCACCAACCACCGCATGCGCCTGGACGACGGCATCTTGATCAAGGACAACCACGTCGCCGTCTGCGGCGGTTCGGTCGGTGAAGCCGTACGCCGGGCCAAGGCATCCGATACCGGCCTGGAAGTGCGCGCCGAATGCGACACCCTGGATCAGGTCCGCGAAGCCATCGAGGCGGGGGCGGACTCGCTGCTGCTCGACAACATGCCGCCGCCGGTGCTGCGCGAAGCGGTCGCGATCGTTGGCGGCCGGGTGCCGTTGGAAGCCTCGGGTGGTGTCAAACTGGACACCATCCGCGCCATCGCCGAGACGGGCGTGAATTACATTTCGTCCGGCGCAATCACGCAGAGTGCGCCCGCCGTGGATATCGGCCTCGACTTGGCCGAATAACCGACAGAGTTTCGGGTACAAAAAAGGCGGCCCCAAGGGCCGCCTTTTTACGTTTTGGAACCGCTCTTAGCGGGCGATCAATTCGTCGAGGTACTTCAGGACGTCCTTGGACGCTTCCGCGACCTGGGCGATTTCGACCAGGGCGCCATCCAGATCCCCTTCCTTATACAGGCGGGCGGCCTGAATGCCGTGGTCATGGACGGCCTTGTGCGGGACGGCCATGGCGGCATAGGCCGGATGGGCGCGAACTTCCGGATCGTCGATCTTGTCGTACCATTTGCCCAGGCGGCAGGAGTGGTGATCGGCCAGCTCATCCGGATCCAAACGGACGCGGCCCACGACCATTTCCGCCAGTTTTTTCTTCCAGATGATGTGATCCGACTTGGCCCGGTAAATCGTCATGTCGGGGATTTCCTGCCCCAACAAGGCATCCAGGCCCGACGCCAGTTCTTCGTCAGTCGCCGCCAGGAAGTCGACGATGGATTCAATTTGCGCCACGTTGTTGGCCGTCATCCCGGCGATCGCGGTAATCCCGCCGGCCACTTCATTACTGGCGGCGGTCTGCTGGGTGAGGATGCTGGCGATTTCTTCCATCTTCTGTGAAATGCCGATCACCTGTTCCGACATGCGGCGCATCTCGTCCCCGGCGGTGCCGATCACGTCGCGGCCTTCGGACACGGCCTCGGCGCCATCGCGCATGGAAGACACGATCCCATCCATTCCATTGCGCAGGTTGTCGATACGCGTGCGAATGTCTTCCGTCGCCTTGGCCGTCTGGTTCGACAGGTTCTTGACCTCGGACGCGACGACCGCGAAGCCCTTACCGGCCTCGCCGGCACGGGCGGCTTCAATGGTGGCGTTCAAGGCCAGCAGGTTGGTCTGCTTGGCGATGTCGTTGATCTGACCCACGATGTTGCCGATCTGGGACGAAGCTTCGGCCAGGGTTTCGACCCGCGCAGACGCCGCCTCGACCGCAACGGCAATGCGTTCCATCGCCGCAATGGCCCGGTCGGCGGAGGCCACGCCCTGGTCGGCGGTATGGCGCGCCGTCAAGGCCTCGCCCGCCGCTCCTTCGGTGTTACGGGCGATCTCGGCGACCGATGCGACCAATTCCTCGGCGGCGGCGGCAATCGCCTGCGACCGGTTGTCGACTTCGCGGGTATCGCGGATCATCTCGGCCGAGCTGGACACCGCTTCGTTCAGATTGACGGACATGGAAACCATGCCCCTAAGGCTTTCCAGGCCGCGTTTTTGAAACGCACGGGCCGCGGATTTGATCTTGGCGATCAGGCCGGAGGAGACATCGGGGACTTGGTCATAGGCACCAGCCTGCAATTTCGAGATCGCAATTTCGGCTGAATCGGCATCATCCACGCCAGACGTTTCCGGCGCGGCTACAGTCATCTCGTTCACTACTTAAACTCCTTTAATCCGTAGAAACGGACCCCCCCGATTGACGGACAACATACATTCACAACCTTGCAAGTGTATGAGAATATAAGAAAATTGTTATACTCTTAGGCATGCGGCCTGGGTTTTATAGCGCACGTCAACACGGCCATCGGCGGCGACGAACCGCTGGGCAAGACTCAGCAGGGCGGCCTCGGCTGCGGCCTCGCCATGCAATTCCTTGTATCCGGACATTTTCGAACGGGACAACATCAGGCCCGTGAATTCCTCCGGGGTCAGGCGCCAAACCCAATCGTGAATGAACTCGCGCACATCGCGGGCCCATTCCAGGGCGTTCAACTCGGCCATCAGGTCCCAACTGCGATAGGTCCGCCGATATCCCTCGACCGATCCTTCGATCTCACTTTCGAAGGCGGCGATCAAGGGATCGTTGAAAAGATCGCGGTTGTTGTAGAGCACCAGCAGCACCCCGCCGGGCGCCAGAACGCGGCGCGCCTCGGCATAAAACCGCGGCCGATCGAACCAATGAGCCGCCTGCGCCGCCATCAGCAACCCGATCTCGCCGTCGCCGAACGGCAACTCTTCCGCCGCGCCTTTCACGACCGAGACGTCGCGCCGATCCTTCAAGGCGAGTTCGGCCTGCGCCCGCATGTCGTCATTCGGCTCGACCACCCGCGCCGACCAAGGTCGTTCGGCCGGGTCGCTCAACGCGGTCAGCATCGCCCGGGTGGATATCCCGGTTCCGGCGCCGACATCAGCCAGGATGCGCGGCACTCCTGGCGTCACCGCCCAATATTCCCGGACCATCGCCAGCGCCGCCGCCGGATAGTCCGGGCGGTATTTCTGATAGGCCTCGGCCAAGCCGGTAAAGCGCCCGGTATTGTCGGCGCCCTGCCGCTCCGAGCCAGCGCTTGGATCGGTTGATGTCATACGCCACTTATACGCTTGTCCCAGGCTGAAAACAGGCTGATCCGCAGGTTGTGGCGTAAAAAAAAGACACAACCCGGCGGGAATGCGCTTGCAGAATGCCGCGCCTCTGTGGGATATTGTATACCAACAAATCAAACATCAGGGTGGGCAGCCAGTCCCGGTTGCCCTGGGGGTCGTTTCGCGCTAGGAACAGATTGAGATTCTTGGAGTTCTCGGGAACGTCCGGGCTTTGCCCCTTGTTCCGGTCCGGATTCCGGAATTCGTTCACGACAATCGACTCGCGGCAAGGGAAACAAACATGGCACGCAACAAAATCGCGCTGATCGGCGCCGGCAACATCGGCGGCACGCTGGCTCACCTGGTCGGCCTCAAGGAACTCGGCGACGTGGTGCTGTTCGATATCATCGACGGCATCCCCCAGGGTAAGGCTCTGGACATCGCGGAATCCAGCCCGGTTGAAGGCTTCGATTCCGATATGAAAGGCGCCAAGAGCTACGCCGCCATTCGCGGCGCGGACGTCTGCATCGTCACCGCCGGCGTAGCCCGCAAGCCGGGCATGAGCCGGGACGACCTGATCGGCATCAACACCTCGGTCATGCAATCCGTCGGCGCAGGCATTAAGAAGTATGCCCCGAACGCCTTCGTGATCTGCATCACCAACCCGCTGGACGCCATGGTGCAGGTTCTGCGCGATGCTTCCGGCCTGCCTCACCGCAAGGTCGTCGGCATGGCGGGCGTTCTGGACTCGGCCCGCTTCCGCTACTTCCTGTCCGAAGAATTCAAGGTTTCGGTCGAAGACGTCACCGCCTTCGTCCTGGGTGGTCACGGCGACACCATGGTGCCGTCGATCCGCTATTCCACGGTTGCCGGCATCCCGGTGCCCGACCTGATCAAGATGAAGTGGACGACCCAGGCCAAGATCGACGCCATCGTCGACCGCACCCGCATGGGCGGCGGCGAAATCGTCGCGCTGCTGAAGTCCGGCTCCGCCTTCTATGCCCCGGCTTCTTCCGCCATTCAGATGGCCGAAGCCTACCTGAAGGATAAAAAGCGCGTCCTGCCCTGCGCCGCTTATCTGAACGGCGAATACGGCGTCAAAGGCATGTATGTCGGCGTGCCGGTCGTGATCGGCGCCAAGGGCGTCGAAAAGATCGTCGAAATTCAGCTGGACGCCTCCGAGCGCGCGATGTTCAAAAAGTCCGTCGCCGCGGTGAAGGGTCTGGTCGATGTGACCCAGCGCCTGATGAAGGAAGCTGCCGGCAAGGCGGCGCCCGCCAAGAAGGCTCCGGCCAAGAAGACGGCGGCCAAGAAGGCCCCGGCCAAGAAAAAGGCTCCGGCCCGCAAGCCGGCCGCCCGCAAGGCCCCGGCCAAGGCCGCAGCGCCCGCAGCAGCGGCGCCCGCGGCTCCGGCAACCGCCGAAACGAAGTAAGTTGGACCGATCGGCCCGCGCCCTCCCCGGGCGCGGGCCGGTTGTTTTTCAGGATACGTAACCGAAGCGTTAGGAGTTTGAGGGGACGCGATGAATATCCATGAATACCAAGGCAAGCAGTTGCTCGCCAAATACGGCGTCGCCGTGCCGCAGGGCAAGGTCGCCTATACCGTCGACGAAGCCGTCGCCGCTGCCCAGGAACTGGGCGGGCCGGTGTTCGTGGTCAAGTCCCAAATTCATGCCGGTGGCCGTGGCGCCGGGCGCTTCAAAGGCAACGAAGACGGCAAGGGCGGCGTGCGCGTCGTCAAATCCGTCGACGAAGTCAAATCGAACGCCGCCGAAATGCTGGGCCAGGTTCTGGTCACCAAGCAGACCGGCCCCGAGGGCAAGGAAGTCAAGCGCCTCTACATCGAAGAAGGCTGCGACATCGCCCGTGAGCTGTACCTGTCCGTGCTGCTCGACCGTGAAAGCTCGCGGATCGTGATCATGGCGTCCACCGAGGGCGGCATGGAGATCGAAGAAGTCGCCGAGCGCACGCCGGAAAAAATCATCAAGGTCTTCATCGACCCGGTCATGGGCATTCAGGCGTTCCACGCCCGCGAAGTCGCCTTCGGCCTGGGCCTGGAAGGCGCGCAGGTCAAATCGGGCGTCAAGTTCGTGATGGCGCTGTACAAGGCGTTCCTCGACCTCGACTGCTCGATGGTCGAAATCAACCCGCTGGTCGTGACCGGCTCGGGCGACGTCATCGCCTTGGATTCCAAGGTCAATTTCGATGACAACGCGCTGTATCGCCACAAGGACGTGGCCGAAATGCGCGACGTCGACGAAGAAGACCCGACCGAACTGGAAGCCGCAAAGCACGAGTTGAACTACATCAAGCTCGATGGCTCGATCGGCTGCATGGTCAACGGCGCGGGCCTGGCCATGGCAACCATGGACATCATCCAGTTGGAAGGCGGCTCGCCCGCCAACTTCCTGGACGTCGGCGGCGGCGCCACCAAGGAGCGCGTCACCGAAGCCTTCAAGATCATCCTGTCCGACCCCAACGTCGAAGGCATCCTGGTCAACATCTTCGGCGGCATCATGCGCTG
>DJHY01000134.1 GCA_002433335.1 Rhodospirillaceae bacterium UBA6608
CTTGGCGCCCAGCACGACGCCCGCGGCTAGGCCGCTTTTGAAATAGACCAGCATCTTGAACAGGCCGTTGCCCATTTCGATATTGGGCACGACCAGAATGTCGGCATGTCCAGCGACGGGGCTGTCGATGCCTTTCAGTTCGGCGGCGGCCGGGGAAATGGCATTGTCGAAGGCGAACGGACCGTCGACAATTGCCCCGGTGATTTCTCCGGCGCGGGCGCGGTCGACGATGGCTTTGGCCTGAATGCTCGACGGCATCGCCGGGATCGGGCTTTCCGTGCCGGAGAGCATGGCGACCTTGGGTTCCGGATTGCCCAACGCATGGGCCAGGTCGACCGCGTTGCGGACAATGTCCATCAGGGTGTTTTCATTGGGGTGTACGTTGACCGCGCCGTCGGTGATCATCAGCACCCGGTCGCTGCCCGGCACGGTCATATGAAAGACGTGGGACAGGCGACGGCCGACACGCAGGCCGCCGTCACGGGCGACCACTGCGGCCATCAAGGCGTCGGTATGGATATGCCCCTTCATCAGGGCCCGGACCTCGCCGTCGCGGGCCAGGGCCACGGCGGCGCGGGCGGCGGCGCCCTCGTCCTCTTCCGTCACGTTGACGACGCGGTAATCCGAAATGTCCCAACCCATGGTCTGGGCCAGGCTTTCGATCTCGTCCTGATCGCCGACCAGAACCGGATCGATCAAGCCCGCCTCGGTCGCCTGACGGGCGCTTTCCATGACCACCATGTTATCGGCCCCGGCCACGGCCATGGGCACGCGGTCCCGGCCTTTGGCCAGATCGAGAAGATATTGGGGGACTTCGAAGGGGACGGTGCTGAGCATTCCGATAACCTATCCTAATTCGTTCGGTCTCTTGAGGAAAAATTCGGGCTTCACGCGGACTTGGCCTGGGCCAGAAGCACGGACTGTTGATGGCATTCCGGGTCTTCGAACGTGAAGCGGACAATGCCGATGCCTAGGCCTGCGAGGACCTGTCTGTATTCGTCAGGCGCCAAGCTGGAATGATAGACGGGATCGTCGCCGACGGTGCCGGCGACTTCTCCTGCTTGCGGGCCCACGGTCAGCATCAACGCGCCGCCGGGTCTAAGGTGTGCCGCAAGCTTGGGTAGGACGGCGCGTTGTTCGTCCTGGCGCAGGTGGAAAAAACTGTTCCAGCCGATGATCCCATCGAACGTTTCCGGCAGGGAAAGCGTCCGCATGTCGGCCAGGCGCCAATCGCCTGAGGGAAACCGCTCCCGCGCGATGTCGAGCATCGCCGTCGAAGCATCGACACCGACAACGTCGAAGCCTTGCGCGGTCATGTAGCGGGCGACGGGATCGCCGCTGCCGCAACCCAGATCCAGAACATTCCCCTCTGGCGGTAGCAGGCTCAGAAAACGGTCCAGCCACACCCGTTCGTGCAGCCCCTTCGCGCGTTCTGTGTCGAACCGTCGGGCGTTGCGTTCGTAGACGGTTTGCGTCGTCGCCGCCATAGCTGTGAGATCAGGATCAGGATCGGGCAAGGTAGGACTATCGCTTCGATCAGGGGTGTTCGGCTTGGCTGTCCGGGATGTCCGCAGTATCCGGAAATAAAGACGCCGGGGAAAGGTTCACCCTTTCCCCGGCGATCTTATGCGTAGGCGGTAGGCTTTCGCTCAGGGCTTAGACGGCACCCTTCTGCGGGCGCATGTCGGCGGCGCTGATGCCGGCGACTTCGACCGGGGCCTTCATGGCGTCGCGGCGGAACGGCTCGCCCAGTTCCTGGTTCAGGATCACTTCGATGAAGGTCGTGACCTTGTTTTCCATCTGATCCTTCACGGCCGCGTCCAGGGCTTCGGTCAGTTCCTGCATGGTCGTGACCTGCACGCCCTTGAGGCCGCAGGCTTCGGCGATCCCGGCGTAGGTCACGTCAAGGTCCAGTTCCGTGCCGACGAAGTTGTCCTGGTACCACAGGGTCGTGTTGCGCTTTTCAGCACCCCACTGGTAGTTGCGGAAGATGATCATCGTGATCGCCGGCCATTCGTCACGGCCGCAGGCGGTCATTTCGTTCATCGAGATGCCGAAGGCGCCGTCACCGGCAAAGCCCACGACCGGGGTGTCCGGATTGGCGATCTTGGCGCCCGTGATCGACGGGAAGCCGTAACCGCAGGGGCCGAACAGGCCCGGGGCCAGATACTTGCGGCCCTGCTCAAAGGTCGGATAGGCGTTGCCGATGGCGCAGTTGTTGCCGATGTCCGACGAGATGATGGCTTCGCGCGGCAGGGCGGCCTGAATGGCGCGCCAGGCTTTGCGGGGCGACATCCGCTCCGGGTGCTTGTTGCGCGCACGCTCGTTCCAGGTGGTGCCCGGATCGTCGTCTTCGTGGTCCATGGAGGTCAGTTCCTGGGCCCAGCGCGATTTGGTGGTCGAGATCAGGTCTTCGCGTTCCTTGCGGCCCGCGTTGCCCGCTTCGGCGGACAGGCTGGCCAGGATCTGTTCGGCGACCTGCTTGGCATCGCCCTGGATGGCGACGTCGACCTTTTTGGTCAGGCCGATACGGCTGGCGTTGATGTCGACCTGGATGATCTTGGCGTTCTTCGGCCAGTAATCGATGCCGTAGCCCGGCAGGGTCGAGAACGGGTTGAGGCGCGTGCCCAGGGCCAGAACGACGTCGGCCTTGGCGATCAGTTCCATGCCCGCCTTGGAGCCGTTGTAGCCCAGCGGACCGGCGAACAGCGGGTGCGAGCCCGGGAAGGCGTCGTTGTGCTGATAGCCGCAGCAGACCGGAGCGGACAGACGCTCGGCAAGGGCCTTGGAGGCGTCGATGCCGCCCGCCAGAACCACGCCGGCGCCGTTCAGGATGACCGGGAACTTGGCCGAGGACAGCAGCTTGGCGGCGTCGGCGATGGCGCTCTTGCCGCCCGAGGGGCGTTCGATTTCGATGACCTGCGGCAGTTCGATGTCGACGATCTGGGTCCAGAAATCACGCGGCACGTTGATCTGCGCCGGGGCGGAACCACGCCAAGCTTCGGTGATCACGCGGTTCAGAACCTCGGCGATGCGGGTCGGGTCGCGGACTTCTTCCTGATAGCAGACCATGTCTTCGAACAACTTCATCTGCGGGATTTCCTGGAAGCCGCCCTGACCGATGGTCTTGTTGGCGGCCTGCGGGGTGACCAGCAGCATCGGGGTGTGGTTCCAATAGGCGGTCTTGACCGGGGTCACGAAGTTGGTGATGCCGGGGCCGTTCTGGGCGACGCACATCGCCATCTTGCCCGACGAACGGGTGAAGCCGTCGGCCATCATCCCGGCGTTGCATTCATGGGCGCAGTCCCAGAAGGTGATGCCCGCCTTGGGGAACAGGTCCGAGATCGGCATCATGGCCGACCCGATGATGCCGAAGGCATGCTCGATGCCGTGCATCTGAAGAACCTTAACGAAGGCCTCTTCGGTGTTCATTTTCGTCATTGCTTGGGATCCTCCCGTAAGCGTTTCGCCGGGCACGGCATTCGCCGCAGTGCGCCCGGCATTGGTTGTTGTTGCCAGAGTTATAGCATTCATCGCGCTGGCTTGCCCCGGTCGCGTAACGTCTCGAAACGTAAAGACGCGCAGGGCCCGGGAGCCTGCAATCCATAGGTCTTTGGTAGGGCCTGATGGGACTATGCAGTAGGGCCAGTTTCGGGCAATTCGACGCACCAGAACGCGGTAATGAGCTTAAATTGTCTCATTTATGACAATTTTGCATCATTTTGGGACCAATGGGCGGTGGTCAGGTTCCGCGTTTGACGATATCGGCCAACAGGCGGATGCCCGGCTCGATCCGTTCAGTCGCGATCGAGGAGAAACCCAGCCGGAAATGGTTCTTGGGCGCGTTCTTGCGGGCGAAGTTGACGCGGCCCGGCTCGATGATCAGGCCGTCGTCCAAGGCGCGGTCGGCCAGCCGTCCGGCATCGAAGCCGTCAGGCCCGCTGACCCAATAGCTGGTTCCGCCGAAGGTCGGGGCCTGGGACCAGCCGGGCAGGTGCTCGGCCAGGGCGTCGCCCATGATCTTCCACCGTTCCCGGTAGGCCTTCTGAAGCTTATGGACCAGGCTGTCGTGATGGCCGAGCGCCAGGAACAGGGCCGCCGTGCGCTGGTTGTTGTTGGGCGCGTGGCGCAGCATCAGGCGGCGCAGGGCGCGGGCTTCGCGGATCAGCGGCGCCGGACCGACCAGATAGCCCAGGCGCAGGCCCGGAAACAGCGTCTTGGAGAGGGAGCCGACATAGATCACGCGTCCCGCCGCATCCATGGATTTCAGCGCGGGGGTCGGTTCCGACACATAATTGGTTTCCCATTCGTAATCGTCTTCGATGATCACGAAGTCCTGATCCTCGGCGCGGGCCAGAAGTTCCTGCCGTCGGGATTTGGGCATGGTCACCGTGGTCGGGGCTTGGTGCGAGGGCGTGACGAAGGCCAGATCGCAGCCGTTCAGCCGCTCGTCGGCGGGCAGGCCGTGCTGATCGACGGGAATCGGTTCCACATGATCGGTCTTCAGGCCGAAGATGTTGCGCACGTCGGGATAACCCGGGTCCTCGATGGCGACGCGGGTGTCCGGCGCGACCAACAAGGCGGCCAGGATATAAAGCGCGTTCTGCGCCCCCAGGGTGACCAGGACTTCGTCCTCGCGGGCCAGGATGCCCCGGCGCGGCAGCAGGCGCGTTTGAATTTGTTCGATCAGCATCGGATCGTCGGCGGCCAAGGCGTCGCCGGTCCAGGCATCCATGCCCTTGCGGCCCAAAGCCTGGCGCGAACAATCGCGCCATTGCGCGATCGGGAACAGGGATTGATCGACCTGCCCATAGATGAAGGGGTAGGGGTAGGTCAGCCAGTTGCCCGGCTTTTCCACGTTCGATTGGTGCGACGGATGCACCCGGAACCGGTTGTTCCAGTCGGGCCCGGCGTCGGGTCGTGCGTCGCTGGGTTGAACCGGTGGGGCGGCGGGTTCGTCGGCGCGCCCGTCCAGAATATCGTCGGCGACGTAGAAGCCCGATCGTTCGCGCGATTCAAGGTAGCCGTCGTCGACCAACCCCTGATAGGCCAGGACCACGGTATTGCGCGAAACGCCCAGGCTTTTGGCCAGTTTTCGTGACGACGGCAGTGGGTCGCCCGGCGGCAATTGGCGGCCGAGAATGGCCGAAACCAGCATTTCCCGTATCTGCCCCTGGATCGAAATATTGGGCCGTCGGTCCAGATGAAATATGCCGTCGCGCATGTCCGCCTATTCGTCTGCAATTTAGCGAAAAGTGGTCCAAGAAATCGCCCGCGCTGGCTCTAACATGGTGCCAAGGGCCAAGATTACGATGGTGCCAATCACCTGACAACCCTGACGGCATCGATGCTTGGGGGGGATCGCCTGCGAGATCGATCGATTTCCCCGGCCGGGGAGGATTTTGCCGTGCCTTTCGGCCACGCCTTTTGGAGGAACGACCATGGAATACAACACCAATTCCCTTGAAGAGAACTGGATGCCCTTCACCGGCAACCGGGACTTCAAGAAAAGCCCCCGTCTCGTCGTGCGTGGCGAAGGCATCCATTATTACGATCACAAGGGCGGCAAGATCCTCGACGGCTCGTCGGGTCTGTTCTGCTGCCCGCTGGGGCATGGCCGCAAGGAAATCGCCGAAGCCGTTTACGAACAGCTTCTGGAAAACGATTACACCCCGCCGTTCCAGATGGGCCACCCCGGCGCCTTCGATCTGGCGCAGCGCGTCGCCCGGATCACGCCGGAGCCGATGAACCATATCTTCTTCGCTAACTCCGGCTCGGAAGCCATCGACTCGGCGCTGAAGATCGCCATGGCCTATCACCGCGCCAAGGGTCAGGGGCAGCGCACCCGCTTCGTCAGCCGCGAGCGCGCCTACCACGGCGTCAACATTGGCGGCACCTCGCTGGCCGGGATGGTCAAGAATCGCGAAACCTTCTCGGGCGTGATGCCGGGTGTCGTTCACATGCGCCACACCTGGGACCCGTCGGCCCCCTTCACCCAGGGCCAGCCGGAAAAGGGCGCGGAGTTGGCCGACGACCTGCAGCGCATTTGCGAGAACCTGGGCGGATCGACCATCGCCGCCTGCTTCGTCGAGCCGATCGCCGGGTCGACCGGCTGTCTGGTTCCGCCCAAGGGTTATCTGGAACGCCTGCGCGAAATCTGCGATGCCCATGGCATCCTGCTGGTGTTCGATGAAGTCATCACCGGCTTCGGCCGCACGGGCGCGCCGTTCGCGGCCCAGGCCTTCGGCGTGACGCCGGACCTGATGACCATGGCCAAGGCCATCACCAACGGCTGTCAGCCGATGGGCGCCATCGCGGTCAAGGACGAGATCTACGAAA
>DJHY01000206.1 GCA_002433335.1 Rhodospirillaceae bacterium UBA6608
CGCCTGCGAGGAGGTGCAGGGCACATTCGCGCTGACGATCGAGGGACGCGGTTTTGAATCCCGCGTTTCGCCCGGCAGTTTCGGCGATGATTTTCTGGGCTCCGAATGCGTGTCCTGCGGGGCATGCGTTCAGGCCTGCCCGACGGCGACCCTGACCGAGAATTCGGTGCTGGAGCACGGCACCCCGACCCGCACGGTCAAGACGACCTGCGCCTATTGCGGGGTCGGTTGCTCGTTCAACGCCGAAATGCAGGGCGACAAGGTTGTCCGCATGGTGCCCGATACGGAAGGCGGCGCCAACGAAGGCCATTCCTGCGTCAAGGGACGGTTTGCCTGGGGCTACGCCACCCATAAGGACCGCGTGACCACGCCGATGATCCGCGAAAAGATCACCGATCCGTGGCAGCCGGTGGATTGGGACACGGCGATCGATTTCGCTGCCAACCGGTTCAAGGCGATCCAGGCCAAATACGGCAAGGGCGCGATCGGGGGGATTACCTCGTCCCGCTGCACCAACGAAGAAGTCTATGTGGTGCAGAAGATGATCCGCGCCGCCTTCGGCAACAACAACGTCGATACCTGTGCGCGCGTCTGCCATTCGCCCACCGGCTATGGGCTCAAGACGACCTTCGGCACCTCGGCCGGAACGCAGAACTTCAAATCGGTCGAACAGGCGGATGTCATCCTGGTCATTGGGGCAAACCCCACGGACGGGCATCCGGTGTTCGCGTCGCGCATGAAGAAGCGTCTGCGCGAAGGGGCCAAGTTGATCGTCGCCGATCCGCGCCGCATCGATCTGGTGCGCTCGCCCCATATTCAGGCGATGCATCACCTGCAACTGCGGCCCGGCGGAAATGTGGCGCTGCTGAATTCCCTGGCCCATGTGGTCGTGACCGAAGGGCTGGTCGACGAAGCCTTCGTCAAGGAACGCTGCGAGGACAAGGATTTCGAGCGTTGGCGGGCCTTCGTCGCCGAAGACCGCAATTCGCCGGAAGCCCTGGCCCAGTATACCGGCGTCGATCCGCAAGAGGTTCGCGGCGCAGCGCGGCTTTACGCCACCGGCGGAAATGCGGCCATTTTCTACGGCCTGGGCGTGACCGAGCATAGCCAGGGCTCGACCACGGTGATGGCCATGGCGAACCTTGCCATGGCGACCGGTAACATCGGGCGCGAAGGCGTCGGGGTGAACCCGTTGCGCGGACAGAACAACGTGCAGGGTTCCTGCGACATGGGCTCGTTCCCGCACGAGTTCCCGGGCTATCGCCATGTCTCGGACGACGCCGTGCGTGGCGCGTTCGAGGCCGATTGGGGCGTGCCGCTGTCGTCTGATCCGGGCCTGCGCATTCCCAATATGTTCGCCGCCGCCGTGGACGGCAGCTATCGCGGCATGTTCGTGCAGGGCGAGGACATCGCCCAGTCCGACCCCAACACCCGCCACGTTCAGGAAGCCTTGGAATCCCTGGAATGCCTGGTGGTTCAGGACTTGTTTCTGAACGAAACGGCGGCTTATGCCCATGTTTTTCTGCCGGGCACCTCGTTCCTGGAAAAGGACGGCACCTTCACCAACGCCGAACGGCGCATCAACCGGGTCCGGCCGGCCATGGCCGAACAGAACGGGATGGCGGAATGGGAGGTCGTCTGCCGTGTCGCCCGGGCCATGGGCTACGACATGCACTACAACTCGGCGGCCGAAATCATGGACGAGATCGCACGCCTGACGCCGACCTTCGCCGGGGTCAGCTTCGACCGTCTGGACAACGAAGGTTCCCTGCAATGGCCGGTCAACGATGCTGCGCCCAACGGCACGCCGACCATGCATATGAACGGCTTCGTGCGCGGCAAGGGCCGGTTCATGCTGACCGAATACGTCCCGACCGAAGAGCGGACCTCGCGCAGCTTCCCACTGATCCTGACCACGGGGCGTATTCTTAGCCAGTATAACGTCGGGGCGCAGACCCGGCGGACCGAGAACAGCCGATGGCACGAAATGGACGAGCTGGAAATGCATCCCTTCGATGCCGAGGAACGGGGGCTGGCCGACGGGGAGTTGATCTCGATCCAAAGCCGCATGGGGGCGGTCACGCTGCCGGTCAAGATTTCCGAGCGGATGCCGCAAGGCGTGGTCTACACCACGTTCCACCACCCGGTTTCCGGGGCCAACGTCATCACCACCGAGTTTTCCGATTGGGCGACCAACTGCCCGGAATACAAGGTGACGGCGGTGCAGGTGGCGCGGTCCAACCAGCCGTCTGATTGGCAACAGGAATTGGCTGATATTCACGAAACCCATTACCAGCGCATGGCGGAGCCCGCGGAATGAGCGACAACATCAAGGACCTCGTCCGCATGGCTAATCAGGTCGCGGACTTCTTCCAAGCCTATCCCGAGGAAGAAGCCGTGCCGGACATCGCCCAGCACATCCGGGATTTCTGGACCGCCGCCATGCGGCGCGAAATGGCGGCGCATCTGGCCGCCGGTGGGGCAGGGTTGAAGCCCCTGGCCCTGGCCGGGTTGCAGCTTGCGGACAAAGACAGCAAGGCGGCCTGACGGCGCGGTTGCGTTTTTCCGGAATATTCGGCCCGGAATGACATTTCGGACCCGATAGCACTTGCCCGGCGGGGGGCAAGTCAACGATCATAGGCGCATACCATTCGCGGACCGAAACGGTCGCGAATTCCTGAAATTCCTAGCCTTGGATCGGTAATGCCGCACGACATGCCCTTGATTTCCCTGTTAGCCGCGGGGATTGGGCTCGCCTTCGTGCTGGGTGCGGTCGCCAACCGCCTGCGCCTGCCACCATTGGTCGGATACCTTGTTGCGGGGATCGCCGTCGGCCCCTACACCCCCGGTTTCGTCGCCAATCAAGCCTTGGCCGCCGAATTGGCCGAACTCGGCGTGATCCTGCTGATGTTCGGGGTCGGTCTGCATTTCTCGCTCAAAGACCTGTTGTCGGTCCGCGCCATCGCCATTCCGGGGGCGCTGGTGCAGATCGCCGTGGCCACGGCCCTGGGTGCGGGGGTCGGCGCGGCCATGGGCTGGTCCATGGGGGCGGGGATCGTATTCGGTCTGGCCCTGTCGGTGGCCAGCACGGTCGTGTTGCTGCGCGCCCTGCAGGAGCGCCGTTTGACCAGCACCGAACGCGGCAAAATCGCCGTCGGCTGGTTGATCGTCGAGGATATGGCGATGGTTCTGGCCCTGGTGTTGTTGCCCGCCCTGGCCGGATTGTCGACGGGCGAAGCGGTCGCGACTGGGCAGGATCCGGTATCCGCCTATTTCGACGTCGATCTGGGGCTGGGCGGTGTGCTGGCGATGACCATCGCCAAGGTCGTCCTGTTCGTGGTCCTGATGCTGGTGGTCGGGCGGCGGCTGGTGCCGTGGATTTTGCACCTGACGGCCCATACGGGGTCGCGCGAGCTGTTTCGCCTGTCGGTGCTCGCCATTGCCCTGGTCATCGCTTTCGGGGCGGCGGAATTGTTCGGCGTGTCCTTTGCCCTGGGGGCGTTCTTCGCCGGGATGATCCTAAGTGAATCCGACCTGAGCAGTCAGGCCGCGCAGGAAACCCTGCCGCTGCGCGATGCGTTCTCGGTTCTGTTCTTCGTCGCCGTCGGGATGTTGTTCAACCCGATGAGCTTGCTCGAAGACCCGCTGCCCATCGCGGCGACCCTGTTCATCATCCTGATCGGCAAATCCCTGGCGGCGTTCATCATCGTCTTGGTGTTCCGCCATCCGGTGGCGACGGCGCTGACCATTGCCGCCAGTCTGGCGCAGATCGGGGAATTCTCGTTCATCCTGGCCGAATTGGGCGTGCGTCTGGGGGTGCTGCCGATCCAGGCGCGGGATTTGATCCTGGCTGGGGCTTTGATGTCGATCATCCTAAATCCGGCGGCGTTCTGGGCCGTTGAACGGATGCGCCCGTGGCTGGAGAAGCGCCGGGCCTTTGCTCGCGAGCCAGTGGAACCGGAACAACCCGCGCCGGAGAAAACCGCGGCAGAGCGGACCCCGCCGCCGCCCGAGCCGGAAGCGGAGCCAACGCCGGCGGAGCTGACGCCGACTGAGCTGACTGGGCATGTCGTATTGGTCGGCTACGGCCGCGTCGGTAGCCGGGTGGGGCAGGCCTTGCGCGACGCGGGCAGGGCGCTGTTGGTGGTCGAAGACGCGGATAAGCCGGTCGAAAGCCTACGCGAGGCCGGGACCGAGGTGATCGTCGGTAACGCCGCGACCGGGGCCGTTCTGGCGGCTTGCAACCTGTCGGAAGCCACGCATCTGATCGTCGCCATCCCCGATGCCTTCGAGGCCGGGCAGGTCGTCGAGCAGGCCCGCAACGCGAACCCGGGGCTGGTCATCCTCGCCCAGGCCTATACGGATGCCGAGGTCGATCACTTGACCGGGCTAGGGGCCAATGCGGTGATTACCGGTCAGCGTGAAATCGCGCGTGGAATTCTCGAAGGTGTTCTGCCGCCCGACGACGGCGCCTCGGCCTAACCGGCGTTAGATCGACGGGAGATCCGCCGGTTTGTTGGCGTGGGCGTTGAGGTAGGATTCCAGGTCCTTTTGCGCAACCCGCCATTCCCGCCCGAACTTAATCGCGCGCAGGTCGTTCGCCTGGATCCAGGCACGAATGGTCGCTTCCTTGACCTTAAGCAGGTCGGCGACTTCGTGAAGGGTCAAAAGAGGGCTGTTCAACATGCGATACCACCACTGATAACGCGAAAAACGATGCAGATCGGTCAAAAACATAGCCCTGGGACTTGACAGCTTCAAGGGGTAGACCATCTTTGACTATGTTTATCGTTGTTTAACGTTCTTTGGAGGTGTTTGTGTCCGCTCCCGCAGTCGTCGATCGCTTGGTACGGATCTTCCAACATGAAGCCGCGCCGGGCCTGATTCTCATCACTGCGGCGCTTGCCGCCATGGCGGTCATGAATTCCGGATGGTCCGGCGGATACCAAGCCTTCCTGGACGTGCCGGTCACGATCTCGTTCGGCGCCTTGGGGCTGTCCAAGCCCCCGCTGTTATGGATCAACGATTTCCTGATGGCGCTGTTCTTCCTGCTGGTCGGCTGCGAAATCAAACGCGAGATGGTGGACGGCAGCCTGTCGTCCCTGCGTTCGGCCATTTTGCCGGTCTTCGCCGCCATTGGCGGTATGGCCGTTCCCGCCGTGATCTACGCGGTCATCAATGCCGGGAACCCGGCCGCGATCGAGGGCTGGGCCATTCCCGCCGCGACCGATATCGCTTTCGCCCTGGGCGTTCTGGCCCTTCTGGGCAAGTCGGTTCCGGTCACGCTCAAAGTCTTCCTGATGGCTGTTGCGATCATCGACGATTTGGGCGCGATCATCATCATCGCGGTGTTTCATACCTCCGACCTGTCGACCGAAGCCCTGGCCATCGCCGCTGGTTTGACGGCGGCCCTGATGCTGTTGAACCGCATGGGCATTCGCGCCCTGACGCCCTACATGCTGCTCGGCTTGGCGCTTTGGGTGGCGGTGTTGAAATCCGGCGTGCATGCGACCCTGGCCGGCGTCGTCGTTGCCTTCTGCCTGCCGATCACCGGCAAGAACGGCGAAGAACATGGCCCTCTGCACGCGGTTGAGCATGCCCTGGTGCCTTGGGTCGCGTTCTGCATCATGCCGTTGTTCGCTTTCGCCAATGCCGGTGTTTCGCTGGCTGGGGTCAATCTCGCCGCCTTGTTGGAGCCGATTTCCGCCGGTGTCGCCGGGGGCCTGTTCCTGGGCAAACAGATCGGCATGATGGTCGCCGTGGCCCTGGCCGTGGTGCTGGGCCTGGGCGCGCTGCCGACCGGCGTGCGTTGGGTTCAGATGTGGGGCGTGGCCTTGCTGGCCGGGATCGGCTTCACGATGAGCTTGTTCATCGGCAATCTGGCCCTCAGTCCCGACGACCAGGCAGCGGTGCGGATCGGCGTTTTGTCCGGCTCGCTGTTGTCGGGGATTGTCGGCTACGCGGTGTTGCGCCTGTCGGCGCGCACTGCCGATGCCCGGGCCATGGCAGGGGCGTAATCACCGGCTGGAGGGATCAGCGCCCAAAGACGTCCTCGAACGTCTGGCGCAGGACCACATCGACCTCGGGCGTTGATGCCGTCACGCCCAGGTCGACCAGCGACGTAACCCCGTGTTCGGCGATGCCGCAAGGCACGATGCCGTCGAAATGGCTCAGGTCCGGCTCGATGTTCAGGGCCACGCCGTGGAACGTCACCCATTTGCGCAGGCGCACGCCGATGGCCGCGATCTTGTCTTCGCGGTACAGCTTCGATCCGGGCGCGCCGCGCGATACCCAGATGCCGACCCGCCCGTCGCGGCGTTCGCCGATGATGTTGAACTGCGCCAGGGCCTGGATGATCCAATTCTCCAGGTCGCAGACGAAGGCGCGCACGTCTTCGCCGCGTTTCTTCAAATCCAGCATCACGTAGCCGACCCGTTGGCCGGGGCCGTGGTAGGTGTAGCGCCCGCCGCGCCCGGTGTGGTGCACGGGGAATCGGTCCGGGTCGGTCAGCTCCGACGGATCGGCGCTGGTCCCGGCGGTGTAAAGGGGCGGATGTTCCAGCAGCCAGACCATTTCCGGCGCGGTTCCGGCGCGGATCTGCGCCACGCGGTCTTCCATGACGGCGACAGCCTCTTCATAGGCGACCGGAAAGTCGGAGATGCGCCATTCGATCGGTTGATCCGCGGTTTCGTGCGGCGGAGATTGGGTCTGCGAAGCCTGAGGCATGGAAAAGGGAACTCCTGATGGTGCTTCCGCTTGCTATGGATGCGCCGATTTGCTATCTGCCGCCATGTATTTCGCAAGTGACGCGCTTGCGGCAAGGAAAAATGCGGTCGTGGCGGAATTGGTA
>DJHY01000097.1 GCA_002433335.1 Rhodospirillaceae bacterium UBA6608
TTTCGAGAAATGGACCAAGGCCAAGGCCCATTTCGTGCCGACCGAAACGCGTCACGACGAATTCGCCCAGGTCTCGCCCGACGACGCCAAGCGCAAGGAAGCCAGCGCCGGGATCGAATGCATCAACTGCGGCGTCTGCTATTCGGCCTGCGACACGGTGGCTTGGCTTGGCGACTATCTGGGCCCGGCGGCGCTCAACCGGTCCTGGACCCTGGTCAATGACGCCCGCGACGGCGGACAGACCGAACGGTTGAAGGCCGTGGCCGGGGTCGGCGGGTGCCAATCCTGCCATTCGCATCAAAGCTGTTTCGAGCTTTGTCCCAAGCACCTGAACCCGACCGCGTCGATCGCCGGGTTGAAGCGCGCGACGGTGAAGGCCGCGTTGAAGGGGGATATCTGATCATGACCCCACAACGCGCCGAAACCCTGGAATGGCTGGTTCAGCGGGCCAGCGCCGCCGTGCTGGCGATTTGCGTGATCGTTCATCTGGCCGTGATCGTCCTGGCCGTGCAGGGCGGAGTGACGGCCAAGGAAATCGCCGGCCGCGTCGGCGGCAGCATCCCCTGGCTGATGTTCTATTCGGTCTTCATCATCGCGGTCGCCCTGCATGCCCCGGCGGGCCTGCGCAATATCCTGCGCGAATACACGCCGCTGGGCCGCCGCGCGACCCATTGGGTGATGGCCGCGGTTTGCGCGCTGATCCTGGTCATGGGGTTCCGCGCCGTGATCGGCCTCTATGGATTGGGGGCCTGAGATCATGAAGACGCATCGCAACCACGCCAATTATTGGGCCTTCGTCCTGCATCGCCTGTCGGGCGTCGCCCTGCTGTTGTTCCTGCCCGCGCATTTCTATGTGCTGGGTCTGGCGGTCGAGCGCTCGGCGGATATGGACGCCTTCCTGTCCTGGACCGAGGCCCCGGTGGTCAAGCTGTTGGAAACGGGGCTGGTGATCCTGCTTGCCGCGCATATGACCGGCGGCCTGCGCATCCTGGCCATCGAATTCCTGGCTTGGCGGGACTGGCAGAAATCGGTGGTCGCCGTGACCGGCGGCCTGTCCGTGGCGGCGGGGCTGTTGTTCCTGCTGAACGCGGGCTGAGACACGTTTGAGGGAGAAGAAACGATGAAGCTCGATCTTCAAGCCGTCGAGGAAGCGGCCAAGCATCTATATATCCAGGCGCTGAAGGTCCTGCCGCCGGATATCAAGGAAGGCTTCAAGCGCCTGGACGCGACGGAAACCGACCCGACCGCCAAGTCGATCCTGGCGACGATGATCCAAAACATCGACGTCGCGGAAGATACGACCAACCTGCTGTGCCAGGACACGGGCATTCCGATCTACAATGTCGAGATCGGCAGCAACGTCGAATTCGACGGCCACGCCATGAAGCAGGCGATCCGCAAGGGCTGCGAGCGGGCGACCACGGAACACCCCCTGCGCTCGTCGGTCGTCCATCCGATCACCCGTATCAACGAGCAGACGTCCTGCGGCATCCGCGTGCCGGTCATCAACATCGACTTCACCGACAAAGACGAAGTGTTCGAGATGGAAATGATCCCCAAGGGATCGGGCTCGGAGAACGGCAGCTTTTTGAAGATGTGCATCCCCGCCGACGGTGTGGCCGGGATCAAGACCTTCGTCATCGACAAGGTGATGGAAGCAGGGGGCAAGGTCTGCCCGCCGACCATCGTCGGCGTCGGCGTTGGCGGGACTTCGGACCTATGCACCAAGCTGGCCAAGAAAGCCGGGGCGCGGCCCCTGGGCAGCACCTGCCCCGATCCCGAGGGGGCCAAGCTGGAAAAGGAACTGAGCGACGCGGTCAATATGCTGGGTATCGGGCCGCAGGGCCTGGGCGGGGACTCAACCGCCTTCGCCGTGCATGTCGAGACGGCGGCGACCCACATCACCATGAACCCGGTCGCGGTCAACATCATGTGCCATTCGGCCCGCCGCGCGCGGGCGACCTTCACGCCCAAGGGCGTCGAGATCGGTTTCTGAGGAAGGGAGCGAAGACCATGACCGAACACGTCATCCACATGCCCTGCACCGAGGAACAGATCCGCGAACTGAAGGCGGGCGATACGGTGATCTTGGAAGATTGGCTGTACGGCATCCGCGATGCGACGCAGATTCATATGTTCGACAAGGGCCGCAAGACGCGGTTCGATTTGAACGGCCATGCGGTGATCCATACCGCGCCCAACGTGAAGAAGGTGCCGAAGTCGAACTTCTGTCCGGCGGGGTACGAGTCCGTCTGTATCGGGACCACGACCAGTCAGCGGATGGAGCGGTTCTCCCGCCCGCTGATGCAGGAATACGGCGTGCGCATGATCATCGGCAAGGGCGGCCTGGGCGAAGAGAGTCGTAAGGCATTCCAGGAATTCGGCGGCGTATACCTGGCGATCATCGGCGGCACGGCGGCGCTGGAGACGACCTGGATCGAACAGATCACGGATGTCGATCTGGAAGACCTGAACCCCGAATGCCTATGGGAATTCAAGATCAAGCATTTCGGCCCGTTGCTGGTGGCCATGGATGCCCATGGCGGATCGCTCTACGACGGGGTCAAGAAAACGGCAGAAGAACGCCGCGCCGAAGCGCTGGCCAGTATGGGGGTTAATCCGTGAAGCCCGAAATCGATAAACAGCAGACCGACGTTCTGATCCTGGGCTCCGGCGGCGCCGGGCTGTTCGCGGCCCTGCACGCCAAGGACTTGGCGCCGCACTTGAAGGTCACCGTCGCGGTCAAGGGCCTGCTGGGCAAGACCGGCTGCACCCGTATGGTGCAGGGTGGCTACAACGTCGCACTGGCCTCCGGCGACAGCGCCGAACGCCATTTCATGGATACGGTCGAGGGCGGCAAGTGGCTCAACAACCAGGAACTCGCCTGGACCCTGGTGACCGAGGCGCAGGTCCGCATCCGCGAGCTTGAGAACGAGCTGGGCTGCTATTTCGACCGCAACCCGGACGGCACGGTCCACCAGAAAGCCTTCGCCGGGCAGACCTTCGATCGTACCGTGCACAAGGGCGACCTGACCGGGATCGAGATCATCAATCGTCTGATGGAACAGACCTGGGCCCGCGACGTCGACAAGCTGGAAGATCACCGCGCCATTGAATTGGTCCGCTCCGACGACGGCTCGCGCATTTCCGGTGTGCTGTTCATCGATATGCGGACCGGGCAGTTCCGCTTTGTTCAGGCCAAGGCCGTGCTGCTGGCGACCGGCGGCGGGCCGACCATGTACAAATACCACACGCCGTCGGGCGACAAGTCCTGCGACGGCATGGCCATGGCCTTGCGCCTGGGTCTGCCGCTGCGCGACATGGAGATGGTGCAGTTCCACCCGACCGGCCTGATCGCCGGGTCGGACACCCGCATGACCGGCACGATCATCGAGGAAGGCCTGCGCGGTTTCGGCGGCTACCTTCTGGGCGGCGACGAAGAACGCTTCATGCATAAGTATGACGAGCGCAACGAGCGCGCGACCCGCGACATCGTGTCCCGCGCCATGTTCACCGAAATGCGCGCGGGCAACATCGCCCCCAACGGTGGCCTGTACATCACCATGCGCCATCTGGACACGCCCCAGGTGCGCAAGAACTTCAAGGGCATGGTCGAACGCTGCGCCGATTGCGGCTTCGATCTGGCCGAGGGCCTGGTCGAGGTTGTTCCCACGGCCCACTACATGATGGGCGGGGTCGAATTCAACGTCGATTGCTCGACGGCCCTGACCGGCCTGTTTGCGGCGGGCGAGGATACGGGTGGGGTGCACGGGGCCAACCGTCTGGGCGGTAACGGCGTCGCCAATTCGACCGTGTTCGGCGGCATCGCCGGGGACACCATCGCCGAATGGACGCCAGATCATGGCCGCTTCGTCGAGCCGGACCCGACGGTTCTGGAGGATGCGGTGATGCGCGCCGGGCGGCCGCTTACCCAATCGGTGGAAAGCACCGGGGGCGGGATCGACGGCGTGCGCAAGCGCCTGTACGACCTGATGTGGGAAGACGCCGGCATCATCCGCGACGCCGCCAGCCTGAAACGGGCCGAGGCGGGATTGGAAATTCTCGATCACGACTTGGACCGCTGCGGCGTCACCGGCACGGACCTGGCCTATAACCTGACCTGGCACGACTGGCTGAACCTGAAGAACCTGATCCTGGTGTCGAAAGCCGTGACCGCCGCTGCCGTGGCGCGCGACGATTCCCGCGGGGCGCATTACCGGGCCGATTATCCGGACGTGCGCGACGTGGCAAATTCCCGCTTCACCCGCGTCACCCTGGACGGCCACGGCGTGATCCAGATGTCGACCGAGCCGGTCGCCTTCACCCGGGTCAAGCCGGGCGAAACCTTGTTGACCTAGGGGGCGGCGGAGTAGGGCGAATGGGGGCCGTGACAAGGTCCCCGTAACCCCTTAGCATCGCGGCATGTTTTGGATGCGCACCCTTGGCGTGCCGGTTGTGGCCGCCCTGTTGCTCGCCGGTTGCCTGCAACTGTCGACGGCGCGGCGCGTGTCCGATCCGCCGAACAAGCCGCCCGCCGATCCGCTGGACGTCTATACCTTCCAGATCGACAAAGCGCGGGAGACCGGAGCCTGGATCGAGGGCGAGCAATGGATCGGCAAGGTTCCGGCCAAGCTGATCGACGATTACCGCCGCTGGTTCGAACCTCAGGCCCAGCATTTCCCGCCGCTGTGGATTTATGCCTCGGCCCGAAAGTTCCAGGACGGCGGCGATTATCTGAAAGCCGCCTATTGGTATATCGCCGCCCGTGAGCGGCAAATCCGCCAATTGCGCCGCTGCCGCGACGACAGCGCCAAGGAACAATTGATCTGGGCCGATGGGGCGTTTGCCACTTTGCGGGCTGAAATGGGGCGCAATCCCGATCTGACGCGCTACGCCGCCAAGCACTCGTTTACCTGGCTGGATCTGCATCAGGATACGGATGCGGGGCTATTGGCGGCCTGCCTGCGCGGCGCGGCGGGGGCGGAGCGCTCGGCGAAAAAGGCGCGGCTGGTGCCCATCGACGGCGGCGGCGAAGGCAAGCGCAAGGCCTTTCGTCTGATCACCCCGCCGGTCGACAACCCGGCTGACTGGGTCGTCCCGGTCACGGAGATTTATGAAATTCGCACCTGGTCGCGTATCCTGATGAAGCAGGATGTCGCGAAGATTTTGGGCGAACCGGAACAGGAACCGCCCACGCCGACGGTCACGCCTCTGCGCTGACAAATCGTGCGGGGAGGACTTTTTTAGCGGATTTCGAATACCCACGTGTGGTCCTGTGACCAAGCGCACTGCGGCTGCTTTGACGAGGGTTCAAGGATCAGGAATGAGCAAACCGGCCTTTCCACAAACACCCGACGGCGTTACCGATTGGGACCGGGTGTTCGAGCACCCCGAAGACGGTTTGATCGCCGTCATCGCCAGCGCCCCAAATGCGGCGGCGTTGCGCAATTGTTTGTTGGTGGTGATCCGGCAGCTCTACACCCGCAAGAACGATGAGCTGGAAATCGCCCAGTTGACCAATCAGATCGAAAGCCTGTTCGATGGCGCGGACGGTTTGCCGACCGAAGCCGCGGTCGGTTTGCTGCGCTCGATCAAGGAGCAGCGTATCGCCAAGGCCGAGGCCTTTCTGGAGCGCAAGCGAGCCGGGAAGTCCGAACGGCGGAGCAAGGAACGCGGCCGGGGTGTGAAACGGGGGGCGTATCTCCTGTTCAAGAACCCGAAGTATCTGGCCATTACCACGGCGCTGGTGGCGGTCTTGGCGCTGGGCATGTTCATCCCATTGGAATTGTTCATGGGCGACGACGCATCGCCGCCCGCCGATGGTGCGCCGACGACGGCGCCTGCGGCCATCCCGCCGGGTGAGAGTCCCCAGGCGGCAGGACAGCAGCCGGGATTGGGGCCGCTTCCTCCCGGACAATCCGGCAATGTTCAACCGGGCGCGGCGCAACCGGGCATGACGCAGCCCGGAATGACGCAGCCGGGAATGGCGCAGCCACCCGCTGCCGCGCCCGCGGGCGAACCCGTTCAGCCGCGGGCACCCGTCGTCATGCCGTTGCCGCCGTTCGACCCAAAGAAAGACGGCCCCGATGCGGAAGAGTATCCGCCGGTCGTTTTCTTCCGGCATGTCCCGATCCCGCGCAATTTCGGCGAACAACGTGCCGTCACGCCGATGGTTCTACCCGCGATCGTTTTGGCGGACCGAAAGGACATCGGAAAGATCTGCGCCCAATCGCCGCTGATCTACAGCATGATGAACGTGGCGTTTTCGGATGCCCTGGCGGCCAAGTCCGAATTCAAGAAATGGGACTTGGACCGCATCGGTCGGGACCTGGGCGGGCGGCTGAACCAGGAATTGGGCGAGCCGTTGGTGACGCGGTTCCTGCTGATCAGGGGCGCCAATCGCAAGATCAGCGCCGGGACGAAGTGCTCCTTCGCCCCGAACTCCATGCTGCGTATGCTGGATGAATTTAAGAAGTAACGGGAACTAGGCGTCGGGTTCCGACGCCTTGATCGCGGCGATCGCCGTGGCGGCGAAGCGGGCTTCGGGCGGATCGGCGCGCGAGGTCAGGACGATCGGGACCTTGGCGCCCAGGACGATGCCTGCCGCCAGGCCGCTGTTGAAATAGACCAGCATTTTGAACAGGCCG
>DJHY01000133.1 GCA_002433335.1 Rhodospirillaceae bacterium UBA6608
ACAAGACCGAAGGCCGCGCCGCCCTTCATATGGCGCTACGCGCACGCTCCGAAGACGGCTTCGCCACGGGCGGCAAGGCCGTCCACGGCGACGTTCAAGCCGTACTCGACCGCATGGATGCCTTCGCCGCCGAAATCGCGTCTGGCCGCCGCACGGGCGCGACCGGGAAAGTCTTCACCGACGTGGTCAACATCGGCATCGGCGGCTCCGACCAGGGGCCGCGTCTGGCCTGCCGCGCCCTGGCGGGTTACGCCCGGCCCGGCGGATTGAAAGCTCATTTCGTTTCGAACGTCGACGTCACCGACCTGACGGAAACCCTGGCGACCTGCGATCCCGCAGCAACGCTGTTCGTCATCTCGTCCAAGACCTTCACCACCCAGGAAACCATGACCAACGCGGCATCGGCCAAACGTTGGCTGTCCCTGGCCCTGGGCCCGGACGCGGTGGCCGATCATTTCTGCGCCGTGACCACGAACGTTCCGAGCGCGGTCGAATTCGGCATTCGGGAAGACGCCCTGTTCGGTTTCTGGGACTGGGTCGGCGGGCGCTTTTCCGTGTGGTCGGCGATCGGCCTGCCGGTCGTCCTGAGCCTGGGCATGGATGCCTTCCGCGCCTTTCTCGGCGGGGCGCGGGAAGTCGACCGCCATTTCCTGGAAACCCCGCCGGAGCGCAACCTGCCGATCCTGCTGGCCCTGATCGGCATCTGGAACCGCAATTTCGAAGGGGCCGCCGCCCATGCGGTGTTGCCCTACGATCAATTGCTGGAAGACCTGCCGATCTTTCTTCAGCAGTTGGAAATGGAAAGCAACGGCAAGTCCGTGACGCGTGACGGCTCACTCGTCGACTGCGCCACCGCCCCCGTCATCATGGGACAGGCAGGAACAAACGGGCAGCATGCCTTCTATCAATTGCTGCATCAGGGCACGGATTTGGTCAGCGGCGATTTCATTGCCGCCGTCAAAGGTAACGATGCCGAAGGCGGCCATCGCGACAAGCTGCTGGCCAACTTCCTGGCCCAGCCCGCCGCCCTGGCCCTGGGCCGCGCCACAGCGCCGGGCCTGCCGCCCCATAAGGTTTTTCCCGGCAACCGACCAACCACGACGATCCTGCTCGACCAATTGGACCCGCGCGGATTGGGGATGCTACTGGCGTTATACGAGCACAAGACCTTCGTTCAAGGCGTGATCTGGAACGTCAATTCCTTTGACCAATTCGGGGTCGAGTTGGGCAAGGAACTGGCGGCCCCCTTGGCCGAAGCCCTATCGGGCGGCACCGAGCCCGCAAACCTGGATGCATCGACCCGCGCTCTGATCAACCGCATTCGGGACGTTCGGGATGGCGGAGGCGAGGCATGAACGCCATGCCGGTCATTCGCCGCCTGCCGGAAACCCTGGTCAACCGCATCGCCGCCGGCGAAGTGGTGGAGCGGCCCGCGTCCGCCGTGAAGGAATTGGTCGAAAATGCCATCGACGCCGGGGCCAAACGTATCGACGTGGTGATCCGCGACGGCGGGCAGACGGCGATCACCGTGACCGACGACGGGCGCGGCATGACACCCGAAGAAATCGACCTGGCCCTGGAACGCCACGCGACGTCGAAACTGCCGGACGACGATCTGATGGCGATCTCGACCCTGGGTTTCAGGGGCGAGGCCTTGCCCTCGATGGCCGCCGTGGCGCGCCTGACCATCACCTCGCGCCCGGCGGGGGCCGATCAGGCCTGGGCCGTGGCGGTCGAGGGTGGACGCCGCGTCAGCAGCCAGCCGGCCGCCCACCCGCCCGGCACGCGGGTCGAGGTTCGGGACTTGTTCTACGCCACCCCGGCGCGGCTCAAATTCATGAAGGCCGCCCGCACGGAACAGAACCACGTGGTCGAAACCCTCAACCGGCTGGCCATGGCCCATCCGGAAATCGGCTTCACCCTGTCCGACGGGGCGCGTGACCTGATCCGCCTGAACGCGGTGTCGCCGCGCCTGGGCGAAGATTGGTCGGCGGCGCGGCTGGAACGCCTGTCCGGAATCATGGGCCGCCAGTTCGCCGACAATGCCATGACCATCAATGCCGAGCGTGAGGGAATCCGCCTGACTGGTCATGCCGGGGTCCCGACCCTGAACCGAGGCAACGCGGCGCTGCAATTCCTGTTCGTCAACGGCAGGCCGGTCCGCGACCGCTTGCTGCTTGGGGCGGTGCGCGGGGCCTACCGCGAATTCCTGGCCTCGGACCGGCACCCGTTACTGGCCCTGTTCCTGGACGTTCCGACCGATTCCGTGGACGTCAACGTCCATCCCGCCAAGACCGAGGTCCGATTCCGCGATGCAGGCGTGGTCCGGGGGCTGATCGTCAGCGCCCTGAAACACGCCCTGGCCGAGGCCGGGCATCGCGCCTCGACCACCGTGGCCGGGGCGGCCCTGGGCGCGTTCCGGCCCGCATCGGCACCGGGCGGCGCCCTGCCGTTCGGGCGGGGCGGCGGGGGCGGCTATGGCTATGCCCCGCAACAGGGACCGGGCCATGTATCGCCCGCGGGCCTGTCGGACCTTTACGCCCCCCTGCCCGATCTGGATCGCGCGCCCCAGGCCCCGATGGCCGCCGACCCCATGGACGGCATCGTTCCTGCCGGGGCGGCGCAGGGCCAGCCGACGGTGGACGACTACCCCCTGGGTGTTGCCCGGGCGCAGGTCCATGGCACCTATGTGATCGCGCAAACGGGCGACGGCCTGGTGATCGTCGACCAGCACGCCGCGCACGAGCGCCTGACCCAGGAAAAGATCAAATCGGCCCTGGCCGAAGGCGGGGTGAAGGGACAGATTTTGCTGATCCCCGAGGTCGTGGAACTGGACGAACCCGAGGTCGAACGCCTGCTGACCCGCGCCGACGAGCTGGCCGACATGGGACTGGTGATCGAAGGCTTCGGCCCCGGCGCGGTCGTCGTGCGCGAAACCCCGGCCCTATTGGGCGAAACCGACGTGCAGGGGCTGGTCCGCGACCTGGCCGACGACCTGGCCGAATACGGCGAGACCATCGCCCTGTCGGAGCGGATCGGCGACGTTTGCGCGACCATGGCTTGTCACGGGTCGATCCGCGCCGGACGGCGGCTGAACGCCGACGAGATGAACCGCCTGCTGCGCGAGATGGAGGCAACGCCCCATTCCGGCCAATGCAGCCACGGGCGACCGACCTATGTGGAATTGAAACTGGCCGATATCGAAAAGCTGTTCGGCAGGCGCTAAACTACCACCATCCAAAATCAAACAACGGGCGGCTCAATGCTCCGTGAATGGGTGAGGCATCTGACGACCCCCGCGCCGGAAACGGTCAAGCGGCTGGGGTATCTGCGCGAACAGATCGCCCCCGCCGCCCGCCATGATCGCCTGCGCCATGCCTGGAAAGAACACCTGGACCGGACCAAGCGCTTCGTCTTGTGGTCAGCGGCGAATGCATCCGGTTTCGACAAGGTCACGATCCTGGGTTCGGGTGGGTTGCTGGATGTGCCCCTGGGCGATCTGGCCGACGACTTCGCCGAGGTCGTCCTGATCGATATCTTCCACCCCCCGGCGGTCCGGACCTGGGCCGCGCAATACCCCAACCTGCGGCTGGTCGAGGCCGATTTGACCGAACTGGCCGAAGACATGGCCCAGGGCGAATTGCCCGCCGAGCCGCCGCAGCCGACCATCCCCGACGGCGACGCCGATCTGGTGGTGTCCCTGAACCTGTTGGGGCAGTTGCCGTTGATCCCCATGCGCCATCTGCCGGAAAAAAAGGCCGCGGCCTACGGCGCGGAAATCCAGCGCCGCCATCTGCGCGCCTTGCAGGCCTTGCCGGGCCGGGTCTGCCTGATTACCGAGGTGCGCCGCGAATGGGTCGAAGACGGCGAAGTAGACGCCAGCGAACCCGCCCTGGGCGATATCAAGCTGCCCGAGCCGGATGAAAGCTGGTTGTGGAATCTGGCCCCCGCACCGGAGCTGGAACGCGACCGCGACCTGCGTCTGCGGATCGCCGCCTATTCGGATTTCTTCAGGAAATAGACCTTGGCGGCGCCGTAGCTGCGCTCGTCCAACAGGGTGAACCCGCGCGTGCCGCGCAAGTTTTCCTCGGCGCTGATTTCGACGACCACGATCGCCCCCGGGGCCAGCCAGTTCTTGTTCAAGAGGCCGCGCAGGGTCGGATCCGCCAGGCCGTGACCATAGGGCGGGTCCATGAACACCAGGTTCGCCGGTTGTTTGACCGCGCGCGGCGGCACCGCCAGGTTCGAACAATCCAGCCCCAGCATCAGGCATTCGCGCCACAGCCCCATGGCCGCCGCGTTGTCGCGGGCGATTTTCAGATGGGCCGGGTTGCGGTCGGCGAACACGCCGAAGGCGGCCCCCCGCGACATCGCCTCCAACCCCAAGGCCCCTGTGCCGCAATAGAAATCGGCAACGGTGATGCCGTCCAAGTCGACGGCGGCCTTGCCATGGGCCAGGATGTTGAAGATCGATTCCCGCGCCCGGTCCGACGTCGGGCGCAGGTCCGTGCCTTCCGGGGCCTTCAAAATCTTGCCCCGGAATTTTCCGCCAACGATTCTCATGGATCGTTTCTCGACTGAGCAGGCCGCATCACAGCACCTTGCCCAGCTGTTCCTTCAGGACCTTGCCCTTGATCTCGGACACTTCGCCCCGGCCCAGGTTGCCCAATTGGAACGGGCCGTAGGCAGTACGGATCAGGCGGTTCACCGACAGGCCCAGGTGTTCCATGACCTTGCGGATTTCGCGGTTCTTGCCTTCGGTCAGGCTCACGGTCAGCCAGACATTGGCCCCACCCTTGCGTGCCGTACCGTCCGAGGCGGTCTCATCGATCTGCGCCTTGATGCCCGCATAGCGCACGCCGGAAACGGTCACCCCCTTGGCCAGCTTGGCCAGGGCCGCCGGATCGACGGCACCATGCACGCGCACGCGATAGCGGCGGTTCCAGCCGTTGCTGGGCAGTTCCATGCGCCGGGCCAAGGTGCCGTCGTTGGTCAACAGCAGCAGGCCCTCGGAATTCAAATCCAAACGTCCGACCGAAATCACCCGCGGCAGGTCCTTGGGCAGACGGTCGAACACGGTCGGGCGGCCTTCCGGGTCCTTATGGGTGGTCACCAGACCGACCGGTTTATGATAGCGCCATACGCGCGACTGCTCTTTCCCCGGCAGGGGCTTGCCGTCGACCAGGATCAGGCTGGACGCGGTCACCGTATGGGCGGCGCTGGTCAGCTTCACACCATCGACCTGGACGCGTCCGGCTTCGATCCAGCGTTCGGCCTCGCGGCGCGAACACAGACCGGCGCGGGCCATGACCTTGGCGATACGTTCGGGGGTTTCATCAGACATGGCCGGACATTAGGAGCCATTTGACCCGGCGGCAAGCATTGACGGAGTCTTGAGCCAGGGTATGTTTGCGCGATGAACGAAACGCCCGCCGGATCCCAGTCCTTCATGGACCAAGCCATGGACGAGGCCCGCGCCGCCGCCGGGCGGGGCGAGGTGCCCGTGGGTGCTGTCGTGGTCGATTCCCGCACCGGGGCCGTCCTGGCCCGCGCCGGGAATGAGACCGAGGCCACCCACGACCCCACCGCCCATGCGGAGGTCCTGGCCCTGCGCCGCGCGGCCCAGGCCATGGGCGGGCCGCGCCTAAGCGATTGCGATCTTTACGTGACGCTAGAGCCCTGCGCGATGTGCGCGGCGGCGATCAGCCATGCCCGCATCCGGCGGCTTTATTTCGGGGCGTACGACCCGAAAGGCGGCGGGGTCGAGCACGGCCCCCGGTTCTTTTCGCAACCGACCTGCCACCACGCGCCCGAAGTCGTCGGCGGCCTGAACGAGACCGAGGCGGCGGCTTTGTTGAGGGATTTTTTCAAAGAGCGGCGCTAAGCGCCTGAAATACCCTCTGAAATACCCGAAGTCAGGATTCCGGGGCCAGCGGCAGATTGACCAGCAGGTTCTGCGGCTTCAGCCGCACGCGCTGGTCCGGCGTCATCGCCAGGGCCAGATAGACCGGCCGTCCGCGCACGTCGGCAGCCATCTGGTTGGGGTCCTTGAAATCCAGGCGGAACAGGCTGAGCAGCCGCGCCATGCGGGCGTCATCCACGTCTTGTCCCTGATATAGATCGTCGAGCAGGGCCGAAGCCTCGGCATCGAGCCCCAAGTGCCAGACCCATTTGTCGTCGTTGATTTCCTGGACCGGCTGGATCGAAACCTCGGCCTTGAGGAAATGGCGGATCCAGCCTTCGAGCACCCGGCATAGCGCATCCAGGCCCGGACGGGTGAAGGAGATGTCCAAGACCGTGTCATAGCGTTCGTTGCGGTCCCAATAGATATCCGCCGTTTCCGCCTGTAACACGTCCATGTCGATTTGCCGGGCCTGGGCCCCGCTGTCGACCACCA
>DJHY01000314.1 GCA_002433335.1 Rhodospirillaceae bacterium UBA6608
CGACACGTTGTTCATGCGCGGGAAGGCCATGTCCGGCGCGCCGATCATCAGCGGCACGAACCAGTTGCCGAAACCGCCGATCAGCGCGGGCATGACGAAGAAGAAGATCATCAGGAAGCCGTGCGCCGTGACCAGCACGTTATAGAAGTGCGCGTCGGCGATGAACTGGATGCCCGGTTCCGCCAACTCCAGACGGATCAGCCAGGACGCCACACCGCCCAGGATCGCGGCGAAGATCGCGGCAACCATGTACAGGGTACCGATGTCCTTGTGGTTGGTGGAATACAGCCACCGGCCGATGCCCTTGGGGGCGTGGTTGTGATCGTCGTGCCCGGCGTGGGCGGTCGCTTCACTGGCCATGGGTTAACCTCATTTCGCTCCGTTGATTTCCGGCCGCCGCAGCAGGCCGAATCTTTCCTTATGAATTCCTACAGCCCTGCCAAATCAGTTCTTGGCTTGGGCCAATTTGACCGGCGCGTCCCCCATGGCCGGAGCCGGCATCGAGTCGGCGTATTTCGCCTGGGCCGACTTCACCCAAGCCGCGAACTCTTCCTTGGACACCGCTTTGATGTGGATCGGCATATAGGCATGCCCGACACCGCAAAGCTCCGAGCACTGACCGTAGTAGTCGCCCGTCTTGGTGATACGGACCCAGTTTTCGTTGGTGCGGCCCGGAACCGTATCCATCTTCAGGCCCAGCGCAGGCATGGCCCAGTTGTGGATCACGTCGTCGGAGGTCTGCAGAATGCGGACGTTGGTGTCGACCGGCAGGACAACGATGTTGTCGACGGTCAGAAGGCGCGGCTGACCGGGCTTCAGGTCTTCCGTGGCGACCATCTGGCTGTCGAACTTGAACGCGCCGTTGTCGGGATACTCATAAGACCAATACCACTGATGGCCGGTGACCTTCAGGGTCATGTCCGGGTTCTCGTGCTTATCCATATAGAAGAGCAGCTTGAACGACGGCACCGCGACAACGATCAGGATAATGATCGGGACGACCGTCCACACCACCTCGATGAAGGTGTTGTGGGTCGTCTTGGACGGGACCGGGTTGGCCTTTTCGTTGAATTTGACGATCACGTAGATCAGCAAAGCCAGGACGAACAGGGTGATCGCCGTGATGATCCAGAACAGAAGGTCATGGAAGGAATGGATCTTTTCCGCGACCGGCGAAGCCGCGTCCTGGAAGGTCATCTGCCAAGGTTTCGCCATGCCTTCCGCCGCCTGGGCCGTGCCGGCGCAGAAGGAAAGAACGGTCAGTACGGCTCCCGTGAACAGGGCGTGCAATCTCAAGGTCATGGTCCTCATCCGAAATTACCGGGCGTTTGGATTTACACACGAAAAGCGTTTAATCCGTTATGCCCTTGTTTCTTAACCCGTTATGCCTGCACCCGACCGCGCGCAATGATGCCGCACCGCCGGGGAGACGCGGTGTCTTAGCTACCATCCCGCAGCGGCGTTGCAAAGGCTTTTTTACCCTGGACAAATGGGCCAATAGCCTTGATTTTCCGCCCCTGAGGTTCGATCTGGATGATGCGCGCCGTCCCAAAGGGCCGCGGCGCTCCATCCCAACCGCCCGGAACGGCGGTGCAAGGAAGCAAGGCCAACAGGCAAGGCCACAGACAAGGAACGCAGGATGATGAAGAATTGGCAGATGGGAGCGTTGCTCGGCGTCGTCGCCGTGTCGCTATACGCTTTGTTCTGGTTTCACATGGTCACCCGGTAAGCGGGCCGCGCCATCATGACCATTCAGGACCTCCCCCACCTGATCGCCGGGTTCAATGCTCTGTCCGTCGTTTTCATGACGGTCGGTTACATCTTCATCAAGCAAGGGGCCAAGGATAAGCACCGTGCGATGATGCTTTGCGCGGCGGCGGCTTCCGCGGCGTTCCTGGTCGTCTACGTGATCTACAAGCTCAATTCCGGTTTCGCCAAGTTCGGCGGCGAAGGCATGATCCGCCCGATCTACTTCACGATCCTGATCGTCCACGTGATCGGCGCGATCGCCATCACGCCGTTGGTTCCCATGACTTTCTGGCGCGCCCTGACCGGGCAGTTCGAGCGCCACCGCGCCCTCGCCCGCTGGGTTTGGCCGCTGTGGATGTATGTCGGCATTTCCGGCGTGGTCGTCTATGTGATGGCCGTTCATCTGTATCCCTACACCGGATCGTAAGCAGCGAATCCCAGATGACCGAACAAGCGCAAACCGCATCCGCCCTGACCGCCGCCCGATTGGGCCCCGATGCCCGCTGGGAAATCCGCGCCTGGTTGCTGCTGGGCCTGGCCGCCCTGGCCATCGCCGGGGCGTTCGCCCTGTTCCTGGCCGTTTCCCGCGTGCCGGGCACGGAACAGATCATTCCCTGGCCGCTGCGATTCTTCGAAAAAGGTTTGGTGATCCACGTCGTTTATTCCTTCGTGGTCTGGTTCCTTTGCATCCTGGGCGCGTTGGCGGCGGCGGCGACCTATCACCTGGATGACGGGCGCACCCGCGGCCGGTCGACCGGCCGATCCGCCGTGTGGATGGTCGCGGCGGCGGAAATCCTGTTGATGGCCCCGGCCCTGAAGCATGACACCATCCCGTCGCTGAACAACTACGTCCCGGCGATTCTCGACCCTCTTTATTACCTGGGCCTGGTGTTCCTGTTCATGGGCGTGATGTTCGTGATCCTGCGTCTGGTCGCGGCCCTGATCCGCCGCGTCAACCCGCCGGGCCCCGAAGGCAAGGCCGTGGTCCTGGTCTCCGGCATCTATGTCGCGGCCTTCGCCTGCCTGGCCGTGACCTTCAATCTGGCCTCGGGTGAGCCGGCGACGGTGGAATTGAACGAACGCCTGTTCTGGGGCGGCGGCCATGTGCTGCAGTTCGTCAACACAGGCTTGATGCTGACCGCCTGGTACGCGCTGTCCGGCTTGGCCGGGCGGCAGCCGAAAAGCGGGCTGTTCTTCGGCGCCATCGGGGCGCTGTTCCTGTTCGCCCTGATCGGACCGGCCCTTTACGCGATCTTCCCGGCGTTCAGCCCCGAACAGACGGTCGCCTTCACCAACTTGCAATACCTGCTGGCCCCGGCCCCGGTTGTTATGGCGGCGGCGATCCTGTTCGGCGGCGCATCTTCGACAAGCGACGCCGACCCGGCACGGGCGGCCCTTGCCCGCCGTGCCCTGTTCCTGTCCTTAGGCGTGTTTTTCCTGGGCGGGTTCCTGGGCCTGTTCGTCGATGGCGCCGACACCCGCACCCCGGCCCATTACCACGGCGTGATCGGCGGGGGGAACCTGGCCCTGATGGCGCTGGGGTTCGGCGTGCTGC
>DJHY01000099.1:0-7386 GCA_002433335.1 Rhodospirillaceae bacterium UBA6608
CCGGCGATGGCGACAACAGACGGCTCGTTCAGGACGATGCCTTTGCCTTTTACGTAGACCAGCGTGTTGGCCGTACCCAGGTCGATCGCCATGTCGGCGGAAAGAAACCCGAAAAGTCGCGAGAACATTAAGCGTTCAGCCTTTGTCTCTGTGTCATGGGAACCCCGGGGCGCGCCTTGGAGAAAGCCGGTGGGGCCCGATGAATGTATCCCTCGGTCTCGACCCGGCTAGGGGTACCGGGCCACGATATATGGGCACAGGGATTGAAACGCCCTGCACCATCTTGGGTCTTTTAACGGAAAGATTCGGCCGTTTAAAGGGCCAATCTGCGACCGCATTAAGGCTTTTTTCGGGGGAAAGCCGCCCCGCCGAGCCTTTGCCCGGCGGGGTGCGATCGAAAATCAGGGGCCGGGCGCGGGGGCCCTGGCCGCTGGTCAGGCGGAAATCGCCTCGGGCGCTTTTTTCTCGCGCTTGGCGAACAGCTTGTTCAAAGCCGTCACATAGGCCTTGACCGAAGCCACCATGGTATCGGTATCGGCGGCGGCGCCCTGGGCGGTCCGCTCGCCGTTATCGTCCAGACGGACGGTCACTTCGGCCTGGGCGTCGGTGCCCTGGGTCACGGCGTGAACTTGGTACAACTGCAACCGCGCCCCATGGGGAACCAGGGTCTTGATGCAGTTGAAGGCCGCGTCGACCGGGCCGTCGCCGGTGCCGTTGCAGGCCTCGACCTTGCCGTCGATTTCCAATTCCATCGCCGCTTTCGGCGGACGGTGGGCGGTACCGCACTGAATTTCCAGGCTGACCAACTTGATCCGGTCGTTGACGCGGGTGTCCTCGTCGACCAAGGCGACCAGGTCTTCGTCGAACACGTCCTTTTTCAAATCGGCCAAGTCCTTGAACCGCTTGAAGGCGTCGTTCAAGGCGTTGTCGCCCAACTTGTAGCCCATTTCCTCCAGCTTGGTGCGGAAGGCGTTGCGGCCCGAGTGCTTGCCCAAGACGATCTTCGACTTGTTCAAACCGACGCTTTCCGGCGTCATGATCTCGTAGGTCTGGGCGTTCTTCAGCATGCCGTCCTGGTGGATGCCCGATTCATGGGCGAAGGCATTGGCCCCGACGATGGCCTTGTTCGGCTGCACCGGGAAGCCGGTAACCGACGAGACCATGCGCGACGCGCGGGTGATGTGCGTGGTGTCGATCCCGGTCGTGAAGGGCATGGCGTCCTGGCGGGTGCGCAGGGCCATGACGACTTCTTCCATCGAACAGTTACCGGCGCGCTCGCCCAAACCGTTGATGGTGCATTCGACCTGACGGGCCCCGGCCTTGACCGCGGCCAGGGAGTTGGCGACCGCCAAGCCCAAGTCGTTGTGGCAATGGACCGAGAAGACCGCCTGATCGGAGTTGGGCACGCGCTCGATCAACATCGCGATCAGGGCGGCGTATTCCTCGGGCACGGCGTAGCCGACCGTGTCGGGGACGTTGATGGTCCGGGCCCCGGCGGCAATCGCCGTTTCGACGCAGCGGCACAGGAAATCGTGCTCGGAGCGCGATCCGTCCTCGGCCGACCATTCGACGTCGTCGATCAGGTTGCGGGCGGTGGACACGCTTTCCTTGATGCGCTCCAACACCTGTTCCGGCTCCATCTGCAATTTGTACTGCATGTGCAGGGGGCTGGTGGCGATGAAGGTATGGATACGGCCGCGTTCGGCATGGCGGACGGCCTCGGCGGCGCGTTCGATATCGCCGCGGGCGGCGCGGGCCAGACCGGCGATGGTCGAATTCTTGATCGTCTTGGCGACTTCCGAAACCGCTTCGAAATCACCTTCCGAAGCAATCGGGAAACCGGCTTCGATCACGTCCACGCCCATGTCTTCCAACACTTTGGCGATGCGCAGCTTTTCCTCCAGGTTCATGGAGGCGCCGGGCGACTGTTCGCCGTCGCGCAAGGTGGTGTCGAAGATGATGACCCGGTTTGGGTCGCGTTCGGTTTGTTCGGTCTCGTTCACGGTGGTCATTGGTAGGGTCCTTCCGAAATCTTCTTGGGCCGCCCGGGGATCGCCGTTTCATCCGTCTGGGGCGATCTGTGGCATGGGTCCGGCCCGCCTAAAAGGGTCGCTGGCTCGTTCATCCCCTGAGCGTTCGCGGTCCCTATGCCGGGATGGACTCGTTTTTCTGGTTCAAATCGCCGGAAACGAAATCCCTGGTGTCCGCACTACTCGCTCAGGGGCGAATAAGTCGTAGCCCTAGAAGGTCTAGGCCGAGTAGGCCGAGCGGAAGGAGGGTGCGCGCAGGCGACAGCGCCCGGTCGGCCATGTCGGCCCCGGTAATCCGCTGTTCGATGTTCATGTCCTGCGTCTGCATCTGTCTTTTCCAGCCGCCTGTCGGTTCATTCCCACGACAACCATCGTACGAAGACAGGCTTAAGAGAGAATAAATGACGCCGGACACCCGTTTGTCAAGTGACGGGAGCATTTCTGATGGCTAACCTCGCGCCATGTCGAAATTCCCCGAAGTCCTGTTCGCCGATGCCGACGGCCCGACCCTCGCCATCTATCGCAAATTGATGACCGCCGCCGGGTCCGGGTCCCCGGCGCTGATCTTTCGCCATATGGCGACCTATCCGGGATTGCTGGATTGGTTCTGGGCCGCCGTCGGCCCGGATGTGGAGGCCGGATGGCCCGGCGTCGCGGTCTGGCGGATCGTCGCCGAACAGCCGCGCCTGAACCTGCCCGCGTTCATCGGGGGCGAGCTGGCAGCGGCCGGGATCGACGCTGATTCCCGCGCCACCGTCGGCCATATGCTGACCAGCTACAACCGCATGAACCCGATCAATCTGGTCGCCGTCGGCGCGGCCCGGGCCTTGATCGCCGGGGACGACCTGCCGCCGCCCGCCACCCCCTTCGCCGAAGCGCCCGCGACGCCCCCGGCCCCGCCGCCGGACCTGCCGCCGCCCCTGCCCATGGACGGCCTTGCGGACGGCCTGGCCGAGGCGATCGCCAAGATCTGCCGGACCATCCCGGATACCAAGATCGCCGGGGCCGCCATCGACGTGACGCCGACCATGTACCGCCATTTCGCCCATTGGCCGGTTTTCATGCAGGCCGTCGCCGAGCGCCTGGATGCCGCCATGCCCGGGATCGATGCCGCGACCCATGCCCTGGCCCAAGACTGCCGCCCGCTGATCGGCCAGATGTTGGCCAAGGCCAAGGCACGCCAGCCGGGCCCCCTGCCGCTTGCCGATACGACCGACCTGATCCGGGTGCTCGACACCTTCGCCTACGTCATTCCGCATATGGTGGTGATCGGCGAAGCCCTGGCCGACGCCCTGGACGCCTGACGCCCACCGCAGAACTGGACCGCCCATGACCGCCTTTCCACAAGTTCCCGTCGCCGAGGCAAGCCCCGCCACCCTGGCCATCTACCGCCAGGCCATGGCCGCCGCCGGGGCCGGGTCCCCGGCGCTGTTCTTTCGCTTTTCCGCGATCTATCCGGGCCTGTTGGATTGGATATGGTCCGCCGTCGGCCCGGACATTGCCGCCGGATGGCCGAGCCGCGAGGTCTGGAAGATCGTCGACGACCAACCGGCGGTCGACCTGCCTGCGTTCCAACTGGATGATGCCGAGCGCCGGTCGATCCGCGACATGCTGATCAGCTACAACCGCATGAATTCGGTCAATTTCGCCATCGTCGGCGCGGTGCGCGGCCTGGTGACCGGCGACGGCCCGCCGCCGCCGCAAGCGCCGTGTTCCGAGGCGGCCTTCACACCGCCGGCACCAATGCCCGACCTACCGCCGCCGCGCCGCCTGGACCAATTGGACGAGGGCCAAAAGGCCGCCGTCCTGGCCATCTGCCGGACGCACCGGCCGATTGAGATCGGCGGACAGCGGGTCGACGTGCCGCCGACGCTGTATATGCACGCCGCCCTGTGGCCGGATTACTTCATGGCCGCGACGGGGGCGATCGACGCCGCCATGGACCGGATCGACGCCGCGACCCATGACCTCGCCGCGCGCTGCGCCCCGCTGATCGGCCAAGTCCTGGCCAATGCCCGCGCCCGCAACCCGGGCCCGCCGCCGCTGGACGACGCGACCGACCTGACCAACGTCATGAACGCCTTCATGTACCTGAGCCCCCACATGGTGGTCGCCGGGCGGGCGTTGGAGATGGCGTTGGACAAGGCCTGAATGCTTTTCTCTCTAAACCAAGAGCAATGCACGAGAAGAAGCACGTCAAGCGTTCTTGATGCGTTCTTTTCCATTGCTACCAAACCGAGAGTTTGTTACAAGAACTCATCCGCGATAAGACGCGGTGGAAGGAGGCTTCATGCGAAGCCTTGTTTCACATCCCTAACTCGTAGCAGAGCCGCTGCTTCCGGCTTTGAGGTGTCTCTGAAGGGAAAATTAGGGTTAAGACGTAACCGAGTGCCCAAGCTGAGCAGAGCTAGGGTCCGCTAAATTTGGCGAGGCAAACAATCGCCCATCAGAGGGACAACCTTTTAGGACCCCAATGAAGCGATTGAGTTGTCGGCAAACATGCCAAGCCCGGCGGATAGCGTTTAGGACGATGCTGTTACACCAAGATTTGGATTAAAGCCCCGAATATCTCGGCCAACCTTTAATCTGAGTTGCCCGCGAGGGTGTCGTCTGCCCCTCAGAATCAAAAAAAGGGCGCTCCAACCGGAGCGCCCTTTCGTTTCGATCCGAGGGATCGACTTACTTCTTGGTGGTCGCAACCAGCTTGTTCTCGGACAGCCAGGGCATCAGGCCACGCAGCTTGGCGCCCACTTCCTCGATCTGGTGCTCGCCCCACAGGCGGCGTTCGGCCTTGAACTGCGGCTGGCCGGCCTTGCATTCCAGCATCCAGTCCTTGACGAACTTGCCGGTCTGGATGTCGGTCAGGACGTCCTTCATGCGGGCCTTGACGCTGTCGTCGATGACGCGCGGGCCGGAGACGTAATCGCCCCATTCCGCCGTGTTGGAGACGGAGTAGCGCATGTCGGCCAGGCCGCCTTCGTAGATCAGGTCGACGATCAGCTTCACTTCGTGGCAGCATTCGAAATAGGCCATTTCCGGCGCGTAACCGGCTTCGACCAGGGTTTCGAAACCGGCGCGGATCAGCGACGACAGACCGCCACACAGCACGGCCTGCTCACCGAACAGGTCGGTTTCGCATTCTTCGCGCAGGGTGGTTTCGATCATCCCGGCGCGGCCCGCACCCAGGCCCGAAGCATAGGACAGGGCGACTTCCAGGGCGTTGCCCGAACCGTTCTGGTGAACGGCGACCAGCGACGGCACACCGGCGCCACGCAGATATTCGGAACGAACGGTGTGGCCCGGGCCCTTCGGCGCGACCATGAACACGTCCATGTCCGGGCGCGGCTCGATCAGGCCGAAGTGCACGTTCAGGCCGTGCGCGAAGGCCAGCGCGGTACCTTCGCGCATGTTATCCTTCAGGTGGTCGTTGTACAGGTCGGCCTGGCCTTCGTCCGGGGTCAGGATCATGACCACGTCGGCCCAGGCAGCGGCCTCGGCGGCGGCCATCACCTTGAAGCCGTCGGCTTCGGCGGTCTTGGCGCTGGCGGAACCGGGGCGCAGGGCCACGGCGACTTCCTTGACGCCCGAATCCCGCAGGTTCAGCGCATGGGCGTGGCCCTGGCTACCATAACCGACGATGACGACCTTTTTGGTCTTCACCAGGTTCACGTCGGCGTCGCGATCGTAATAGACACGCATTTCGTAAATTCTCCGATCAGTCGTTCATTTAAGTGTTGGTTGTCAGATGGGCTTGTTGCCACGCGAAATGGCAACGGCCCCCGTGCGCGAGACCTCGGTCAGGCCCAGGGGCTGCATCAGTTCGATAAAGGCGTCGATCTTGCCGGCGGCGCCGACGATTTCGAAAACGAAGGAGTTGTTGGAGCTGTCGACGGCGCGGGCGCGGAAGATATCGGCGATGCGCAGGCTTTCGACGCGCTTCTCACCCTTGCCCACGACCTTGATCAAGGCCAGTTCCCGTTCCACATGCGCACCCTCGAGCGTCAGGTCCGCGACCTTGTGCACGGGCACGAGGCGGCCCAGCTGCGCCTTGATCTGTTCGATGATCATCGGCGTGCCCGAGGTGACGACGGTAATGCGCGACAGCCCGGCGGCGTGGTCGGTTTCGGCCACGGTCAGGCTTTCGATGTTATAGCCGCGACCGGAGAACAACCCGATGACGCGGGCCAGCACGCCCGGTTCGTTATCGACCAGGACGGCAATGGTGTGCCGGTTCACTTCCTTCGAAGGTGCATTCACGCTCTTGGAACTCCCAGAAAACGCCGCCGCGCGGACGGCGGCGGCCCTTGTTTTAGCCCTGCGGGCCCGGTTGTCAACAAACGCGATCAACCGGGAACTGCGGACGGGTTTAAACCAGCACCATGCCTTCTTCCGAAATCGGCTTCTCGGCCTGATCATTGGGGCCGAGAAGCATCTCGAAATGGGCCGCGCCCGAGGGGATCATGGGGAAGACGTTTTCCGCCTTGTCCACGGCGATATCGGCGATCACCGGACGGTCGATTTCGATCATTTCCTTGATCACGTCGTCCAGTTGGCTGGCCTTGGTCGCACGCAAGCCGACGGCATGGAAGCTTTCGGCCAACTTCACGAAGTCGGGTAGACTTTCCATGTAGCTTTCGGAATAACGCCCGCCGTGCAGCAGCTCCTGCCACTGGCGGACCATACCCATGTATTCGTTGTTCAGGATGAAGATCTTGACCGGCAGGCGGTACTGCGCGATCGACGACATTTCCTGAATATTCATCAGGGTCGAGGCTTCGCCCGCGATGTCGATCACCAGCGCGTCCGGATGCGCGACCTGCACGCCCATCGCGGCCGGCAGGCCGTATCCCATGGTGCCAAGACCGCCCGACGTCATCCAATGATTGGGCTTGTCGAAGTTATAATACTGAGCGGCCCACATCTGATGCTGGCCGACCTCGGTGGTGATGAAGGTCTCGCGGCCCTGGGTCAACTCGAACAGACGCCGGATGGCGTGCTGCGGCTTGATGATGTCGCCCTTCTGTTCGAACGCCAGGCACTTGCGCGCCCGCCATTGGTCGATCTGGCCCCACCATTTCTTCAACGCGGCCTGATCCTGTTTCGGCTTCTGCGCCTTCCACACGCGGATCATATCGGCCAGCACGCGCCCGACGTCGCCGACGATCGGCACGTCGACCGGTACGTTCTTGTTGATCGACGACGGGTCGATGTCGATGTGCACTTTCTTGGATTTGGGCGAAAACGCATCCAGGCGGCCGGTGATACGGTCGTCGAACCGCGCGCCGACGCAGATCATCACATCGCAGCCGTGCATCGCCATGTTGGCTTCATAGGTGCCGTGCATGCCCAGCATGCC
>DJHY01000099.1:7701-15985 GCA_002433335.1 Rhodospirillaceae bacterium UBA6608
CATGCCCAGCATGCCGACGAACTGCTTGTCGCTGGCCGGATAGGCGCCCAGGCCCATCAGCGTCAGGGTGCAGGGTGCGCCCGACATCTTGACCAGATCGTTCAGCAGCTTCGACGCCTTCGGACCGGAGTTGATGACCCCGCCCCCGGCATAGATGATCGGCTTCTTCGCCCCGGCCAGCAAACGCACCGCTTCCTGAATGGCGGCGGGTTCGCCCTTGACCTTGGGATTGTATTTCTCGGCGGCGGCCGGACCGGCCTGCTCGTACTGGCCCAGGGCCATGATCACGTCCTTGGGCAGGTCGATCACGACCGGGCCCGGGCGGCCGGAGCGCGCCACGTGGAACGCCTCATGCACGGTGGCGGCCAGGTCCTTGACGTCCTTGACCAGATAATTGTGCTTGGTGCACGGGCGGGTGATACCGGTGGTATCGCATTCCTGGAACGCGTCGTTGCCGATCAGATGCGTCGGCACCTGCCCGGTCAGGCAGACGATCGGAATGGAATCCATCAAGGCATCGGTCAGGCCCGTAACGGCGTTGGTCGCACCGGGACCGGAGGTAACGAGAACCACCCCGACCTTACCGGTCGAACGGGCATAACCTTCCGCCGCGTGCACGGCGCCGCCTTCCTGGCGAACCAGGATGTGACGGATGTGGTTCTGCTTGAAAATGGCGTCATACAGGGGCAGTACCGCGCCGCCCGGATATCCGAAGATTTCGGTGACGCCTTGCTCCTTCAGCGCTTCGATCACGATCTCGGCGCCCTGCATTTTCTTCCTGGCCATCTTTAAAGGTCCTCGTACTCTGTCCTCTTACGCCGCGACGGACCTATGTCCGTCCGGCTGTCGCGCCCCATGCCGATCATGAAAGCGCCCTACCCACATGGGTTTTCCTAGGCGACCCAGGGCCGCTTCGGCTGTCGTGAAAAGTCCGTACGGCGAAACGACTGATGGTCGACGCCCGCCGCAAAAAGCCCAGCGAATCGGGGTTCGCCGGGGAGCCCCGGAACTTAATGAAGGGGTTATGGGGGGTCAACAGTTAAAATGCAATAAACGGCAAGTTTTTTGGCTTAATGACGAAATAAAATTTCGCGTCCGTTCTTGCCCTACCGCAACCTACTTGGTCGTCTGGATGATCTGGCCCGCGCAGCGCACGAAGCGAACCCGACGTTCCATCAATTCGACATAGCGCTCCAGGTCCTTGCCCGACAGCACGATGTTCTTTTTCTGCAGTTCGATCGGCTTCCCTGTCGCCTGCAGGTCCTGCACGTTCTTCAAACGCTCAACCCAGGTTTGCAGGTATTCGCCCCAATCGCCGCGATGTACGAAACGGACATAGCGCAGGATGCGTTTGACCGAATTGTTGTTCCAGAACTCACTGACCGGAAGTTCGCCGCAGGCTTCGTTGATTTTTTGCTCGGCGATTTCGGCCGGGGACAGGTTGGGATCGGTCCCCGCGGCAGCGCCGGCCGTACCAGTAGCGCCGGGGATCGCCCCACCCGCCTCGCCAGGCGCTTCGGCGTCGCTCAGAACCACGCCGGATTGCGGTGTGGCCGTTCCCGCCCCGCCCCCTGTGGCGGCCCCGCCGGCGGCCTCGGCTTCCTGCCGGGCATGTAATTCCTGCTGCAAAGTCGCGGTGTCTTGTTCACCCGGGATCAGGAACAACCCACCGACGACGATCACCAGAAACGCCAGCGCTGGCCCCCAGATCAAGGGGGCCCGGTACCAGGGCGTCGCGTCCACGGGAATAGGCTTGGGCAGATCGCGGGCATTCGGGTCTTCCATGACCGGCGCCATGGTCAGAATGTTCCGAATGCGCAGCAACAGTTCCTTGGCATCGAACGGCTTGGTCACATAGTCGACCTGCATCAGCCCGATGGCGTGGCGGCGGGTATCCGTATCCGACACCGCCGTCGCGAAAATGATCGGCAGGTTCGATGTTCGCCGCAGGGTCCGGGCGAACTCAACCCCATTGCCGTCGGGCAACATGATGTCCAATACGATGACGTCGAAATTCCGGCCCTCCAGGGCCTCGAACATCGCTGCCCCGGTATTGGCTTCGGTCACCTGAAAATTCTCGTTCTCCAGGATCGCGCACAGGAACGACCGAACCATCGGGTCGTCTTCGACGACAAGGATATGAGGAGATTTTTCAGACACGTTTCACGACCGCTGATCGGCAATTACGAAAAACACCGGCGGCCCGACAATGGACGACCAACCCGGAATGTTCGGCTGCAAGGCTGAATGACCGAGGTGGCGAGAATGAGGCACCCCGCCACCGACGCCTTTAGCATCCTCTTTCGGGCTTACACGTTCCTGACAAGCGCGGCAAACCGCGGATGGTCCAGAACCTGGACCATTGCCTCCGGTCCGCCACGCTCCAGAACCAAGTCGGGATGCAATTGATGGCGGAACCAGGTCATCTGGCGCTTGGCGTAATTGCGGGTCGCTTGGCGGGATTTCTCCGCAGCCTCGCCCCAAGTCATCTCGCAGGCCATGGCGGCGGCAAGCTCCCGCACACCGACGGCGCGCATGCCGGGCAAGGACGGGTCCAGCCCCCGCGCCATCAGGGCTTCGACCTCTTCCACGGCCCCTTGGTCAAGCATCTCGGTGAACCGCCCGTCGCAAGAGGCATAAAGCGCCGAACGCGGCGGCAACACCAATATCGTAAAGAACGGCCCGGCCACGGGTCCGTCTTCGGGATGCGCCGCCTGCCACGCGGCCAGGGTCTGCCCGGTGGCGACCGCCACGGCATGGGCGCGGATCAGGCGCTGCCGGTCGCCCGGCGGGAGTGTTTGCGCCGCCTCAGGATCGAGTGCGGCCAAGCGATCACAAAACGCTTCGCCGCCGAGGTTTTCATATAGCGCCGTCGATTCCGCCGTGACCGCTTCCGGAACCTCGGGCACGGGGGCCAGCCCCTGGGTCAGCGCTTTCAGATACATGCCGGTACCGCCGACGACGATCGGCAGGCGCCCCTCGGCGCGGGTCGCGGCTATCGCCTCGACCGCCAACTCCAACCAGCGCCCGACCGAGCATCGCTCCTCGGCGCCCAGCACCCCGAACAGGCGATGCGGGGCGAGGGATTCCTCTGCCTCGCTCGGACGGGCCGTCAGAACGCGCAGGTCGCGATAGACCTGCATGCTGTCTGCATTGACGATGACCCCGTTCAAGCGCTGCGCCAAGGCCAGGGCCAGACCCGACTTGCCACCCGCCGTCGGCCCGGTAACGATCACCACGGGCGCGGAATTTTCACACTGCGGGGGGTTTTCAGGGTCTTGAAAATCGGTCACTTTCCCTCCCCCATCGCTCAACCGTCGCCGGATCGGATCTAACATGGAATTTGTCGTTACGCTGATTGCCGCCAAGGGCGGCGAACTGGATGCGGGCATTGTCGCCGAGGCGGCGACGCGGCTCAAGGCGCTCGGCGCGGAAACCGGTCGTCCCGATTGGTTATGCGAGGGACAGGCCTGCGATCTAGGCTTCGAGGGCCTGGTTCCGGACCAAGCCGACGCCGCCGCACGACAGGTCGTCGCCGGCAAAACCATCGACGTCGTCGCCCAAGCCGCCGAAGGCCGGCGCAAGATGCTGCTGCTCGCCGACATGGATTCGACCATCGTCACGTCAGAGACCCTGACCGACATTGCACGGATCGCGGGCAAGGAAGAGATCATCGCCGATATCACCGACCGCGCCATGCGCGGCGAACTGGATTTCGCCGGCGCCCTGCGCGAGCGCGTCGCCATGCTGGCCGACCTGTCCGAAACGGCGCTGAAGACGGCCTATGACGAGGTCGAATTGTCACCCGGCGCGGAAACCCTGGTCCGCACCATGGCGGCGGCGGGCGCGATGACGGCGCTGGTTTCCGGCGGGTTCACCTATTTCACCTCGCGCATTGCCGATCGGGTGGGCTTCCACACCAACATGGCGAACGAGTTCGAAATCGAAAACGGCAAGCTGACCGGCAAGGTGGTGGAGCCGATCCTGGGCCGCTCGGCCAAATACGAGGCCCTGGTCAAGCTGGCGACGGAACGGGGCCTGGCCCTGGCCGACACGGCGGCCATCGGCGACGGAGCCAACGACTTGGAAATGATCCAGGCGGCGGGTCTGGGCTGCGCCTATCGCGGCAAGCCGATCCTGCGCGACGCGGCGCGGGTCAAGCTGGACCACGCCGACCTGAGCGGCCTGCTCTATGCCCAGGGCTATCGCCGGGACGACTTCGTCACCGGTTGAAATCACCACCCATTCCAGACATGAAAACGGCGCCCCAAGGGCGCCGTCTCCATTTCAGTCGTGTCGGATAGGATCAGCCGTTGCCGAGGCGGATCGCCACGAAGCGCAGGCCGTTCTGTCCCTGAACCAGCAACAGCACGGATTTCCGTCCGGCGTCGCGGGCTTCCTTGACCTTGCGGACCACGTCCTCGGGCGAGGCGACTTCTTCCTGCCCGACCTCGACGATCAAATCGCCGGGACGCACGCCCTTTTCCGCCGCCGGGCCGGTGCCGTTGACATCGGTCACCAGAACACCCTTGGCGTCGTCACCCAGCTTGAATTCCTGGATGGCGCTGCCGGTGATGGCGGACAGGGTCAGGCCCAGATCGTCGACGACCTTGGATTTGACCGGACCGTCGGCACCCTTTTCGGTGCGGGCCGCGACCTGGGTCTGCTCTTCCTGCAGTTCACCGACCTTGACCTTCAGATCGACCTTCTTGTTCTCGCGCCAGACTTCGACCGGCACTTCGACGCCCACAGCGGTGTCGGCGACGATGCGCGGCAGTTTGCGCATTTCGTGAACCTTGCGGTTGTTGAACTTCAGGATCACGTCGCCACGCTGGATCTTGCCCTTGGCGGCGGGACCTTCGTCAACGACCTGGGCGACGAGCGCACCGGTCGGCTCCTTCAGGCCCAGGCTTTCGGCGACTTCCGGCGTGACCTGCTGGATATGCACACCCAACCAGCCGCGCTTGACCTGACCGCTTTTGATCAGCTGGGCGATAACCGGCTTGGCGGTGGACATGGGCACGGCGAAGCCGATGCCGACGCTGCCGCCGGACGGCGAGAAGATGGCCGTGTTGATGCCGATGACTTCGCCGGTCATGTTGAACAGCGGGCCGCCCGAGTTGCCCCGGTTGATGGAGGCATCGGTCTGAATGAAGTTGTCGTACGGGCCGGCGGAGATATCTCGACCGCGGGCCGAGATGATACCGGCCGTGACCGTACCGCCCAGGCCGAACGGGTTACCGATCGCGACGACCCAGTCGCCGACGCGGGATTTCTCGGAATCGCCGAGGCTGAGGGCGTGATACTTCTGACCTTTGAGGTCGACCTTCAGCACCGCGATGTCGGTCTTCTGATCGCGGCCGACCAGTTCCGCCTTGAGGCGGGTGTCGTCCTGCAGAATGACCTCGATCTCATCGGCGTCCTGGATCACGTGGTTGTTGGTCACCACGTGGTTGTCGTCGATGATGAAGCCGGAACCCAGCGAAGTCGCCTTACGCGCCTGCGGCTTGCCGTTGGGCTGGCCACGGTCGAAGAATTCCTTGAAGAAGTCCTCGAACGGCGATCCAGGCGGCAGCTGCGGCATTTCGAAACCGCGGCTTTCGATGGTCTGCGTGGTCGAAATATTGACCACCGAGGGCAGAAGCTTTTCCGCCAGATCGGCGAAACCTTCCGGGGCGGGGCGGGCATGGGCCGCCGCCGTCATCATTACCATGGCGGCAAACACGACCGCCGTGATCATCGCGCTGATACGCGCCATCCGCAGGGGTGCGCGGTCGTCGGCTGCGGCGATCGGCGCGTCCTGTTTGGTTAGACGAATCTCTTTCATCTGAACACCTTGTCTTTCCGTCACATGCGGGACCATGCCATTGGGAATTCTAGGCATGGGGGGCACGGCGTGGGAACCACGGCGTGGGGATCATGACACGGACCCCGCGAATATTAAACAGTGAGCGAATAAGGGCGTTTGAAATGCCGCCCTTGGGGTAGCCTTTGATTTTGCCTGGGAATATGGCCGTACAATGGCCTCACCCCGGTATGTTTTGGGCAGTTGCGACCAGGTTCCGGCAAAATTCGATTTCCGGTCGCGCCCTCAATCTAACCTCGGATCAGCCAGACGATGACAACACCCAACACCGCGGCGAACAGCCCCGCCATGCGCAATGCACCAGGGGCCATTTCCCGCATCGCGGTCATCGCCCGCTGCATGCCTTCGGGGAAAAGGGCATAGGTCACGCCCTCGATCACGAGGACGAGACCCAATGCCGTATAAAGGTCTTTCATGCCGACCGTTCCAGCCAAGCCGCCCCGCCGAATACCGGGACGGCCCCGGCCCGCGTCAGCGGGCGCGGGACGTGCCGTCCTTAAGCGCGTTGAAGAACTGGAACAGCTCGGAATCCGGGCTGAGAACCATGGACGTGCCGGGGTTGACCGCGGCACTCAAGGCATCCAGGGAACGATAGAAGTCGAAGAACTCGGCATCCTTGCCGTAGGCGGCATTCAGGATGCGGGTCCGTTCGCCATCGCCTTCACCACGCAGGATTTCCGACTTGCGGCGGGCTTCGGCCAGGATCACGACCTTGTCGCGGTCGGCCTCGGCCTGAATACGCGTCTTCTGCTCTTCGCCTTTGGCGCGCAGTTCCGCGGCCTCGGCGATACGGTCGGAGCGCATGCGGTTGAACACCGCCTGCGAGGTCGCTTCCGGCAGGTCCGTACGCCCGATGCGGACGTCGATGACCTTGACCCCGAATTCAGGGGCCTGGGCCCGCAGCAGGTTGGCGATGCGGTCCATGACCTCGGACCGCTTTTCAGTCAGCATGTCGGGCAGCAGGATCTTGCCGATTTCGGCGCGGATGCCTGCGTTCAGACGGCCGCCGAACACGTTGCGGAAGTTGGCGTCGGTGCCGGCGCGTTTGCGGAACTCCAGCGGATCGACGATCTGATACCGCGCGAAGGCATCGACGTTGATGCGCTTTTGGTCGGCCAGGATGACTTCCTGAACCGGCGGATCGAGATCCAGAATGCGCCGATCGTAGTATTCGACGTTCTGGATGAACGGCATTTTGAACTTCAGACCCGGGGTGCGTTCGACACCGACCGGATTACCGAATTGCAGAACCAGCGCCTGCTGATCCTGACGCACGGTGTACATGGCGCTGAAGGCGCAGATGCCGGCAACACCGACGATCACCGCGAGGATGAGTAGAGCCGAGCGTTTCATTTGGCGCCTCCCTGGGACTTACGCAGGTCGTTGAGCGGCAGATAAGGAACGACTTTGGAGCCGTTCTTGCCTTCGTCGAGGATGATCTTGTCGGCGGTCGACAGGATGTCCTGCATGCGTTCCAGATACAGGCGACGCTTGGTCACTTGCTTGTTGGTCAGATAGGCGTTGTAGACGGACAGGAAGCGTTCGGCTTCACCCTGCGCGTCCTTGATCATCTGTTCCTTGTAGGCCGTCGCCTCGGCGATCAGCTTGTCGGCGTCACCCTTGGCCCGCGGCACCACGTTGTTGCGGTAGGCCACGGCTTCGTTGACCGAGCGCTCCTGGTCCTGCCGGGCGCGCTGCACGTCGTTGAAGGCATCGATGACTTCCTTCGGCGGGTCCGCCTTCTGCATCTTCAGTTCGGCGATCGCGATCCCGGCGCCGTAATCGTCCAGGATTTTCTGCAGCAGATCGCGGGTTTGCTGTTCGACGCCGCCACGATTTTTGGTGATGGCTTCTTCCAGCGTCGTGCGACCGACGATTTCACGCATCGCGCTTTCGGCGGCGACCTTGATGGTGCCTTCCGGGTCGCGGATGTTGAACAGGAAGTCGGCGGCGTTCTTGATACGCCACTGCACGATGAAATCGATGTCGGCGATGTTCTGGTCGCCGGTCAGCATCATGCTTTCCAACGTCACATCGCGCGAGCTGGTGGTCCGGCCGATGGTATTGCCGCCACGGAAGCCGACGTTGATGGTGTTGGTGTTTTCAACGTTGACCTTGATGACTTCGCCGATCGGGGTGGGGAACCAGAAGTTCAGACCCGGCCCGGTGCGCTTGACGAATTCACCGAACATAAGCTCGACGCCCTGTTCGCCCGGCTGAATACGGTACGGAACCGTCAGCCCCAGCCACAGCGCCACGGCGATCAGCAGGCCGACGACCACGCCTTTCGCACCACCGGCGCCGCCCGGCATGAATTTTTTCATGCTGTCCTGGCTTTTACGCAGCAGTTCCTCGATGTCGGGTGGGTTCGGGCCGCCGCCACGGGGTCCACCGCCGCCGCCGTTTCCGCCGCCGCCG
>DJHY01000099.1:16286-27483 GCA_002433335.1 Rhodospirillaceae bacterium UBA6608
GCCGCCGTTTCCGCCGCCGCCGCCCCAAGGGCCACCGCCGCCTCCGCCGCCCCCCCAGGGGCCTCCGCCTTGTGGTCTCCAGGCCATTTTCCGGGATTACCTCTCTGTTCTTCCGTTACATGCCGCCCCTATGGGCGGTCCGTTTCGCGCCTTCCGGCCCTTGTAATCCGGGTCCGGAACGCCATTTGCTTTATCTTCCCGCGCCCGAAGATACCCGTCCACACCTCAGCGCGGACTTGCATCAACACCCGTCGATGGGGCATTAACCCGGACGCACGGCGAATATCGGCTTATAACCCGGAGATTTCAAGGATGGCGCAGACAAACCAGCAAACGATTCTGGAGGCATTGGCCACCGTGACCGACCCAGTCACGGGCAAGAATCTGGTCGAGGCCCGGATGATCCAGGGCCTTCAGGAAAAGGACGGCCATGTCGCCTTTGCCATCGAAATCGATCCGGCCCGCGCCGGCGAAATGGAAGAAGTCCGCAAACAGGCGGAAAAAACGGTCCATGCCCTGGATGGCGTTCTGACCGTGACCGCCGTGCTGACGGCCGAGCGCAAGGGCGGCAACGCCGCCCCGCCCCCGCCGCAAAGCCAGGGCCGCCCGGGCGGGCATGGTCCCGCTCAGGACCGCGGCCCAGCGCCGCAGGCCGGGGCCGACATGCTGCCGGGCGTGCGCTCGATCATCGCCGTCGCCTCGGGCAAGGGCGGGGTCGGCAAATCGACCACCGCCGTCAACCTGGCCCTGGGCCTGGCTGCCGAAGGTAAGAAGGTCGGCCTGCTCGACGCCGATATCTACGGCCCGTCGATGCCGCGCATGATGGGCATCACCGGCCAGCCGTCGTCGAAGGACGGCAAGACCCTGGACCCCATGGAAAATTACGGCGTGAAGGTCATGTCCATGGGCTTCATGGTCGACGAGGAAACGCCGATGATCTGGCGCGGCCCGATGGTTCAATCGGCGCTGGAGCAAATGATGCGCGACGTCAATTGGGGCGAATTGGACGTTCTGGTGGTCGACATGCCGCCGGGCACCGGCGACGCCCAATTAACCATGGCGCAGCGCGTGCCGTTGACCGGGGCGGTGATCGTCTCGACCCCGCAGGACATTGCCCTGCTGGACGCCCGCAAGGGCCTGAACATGTTCCGCAAGGTCGACGTGCCGGTGTTCGGCATTGTCGAAAACATGAGCTATTTCGCCTGCCCGAACTGCGGCGAACGGACGGAAATCTTCGGCCACGGCGGCGCCCGTCAGGAAGCCGACCGCCTGGGCGTCGACTTCCTGGGCGAGGTCCCGCTGCATCTGGACATCCGCACCAACGCAGACGGCGGCACGCCGATCGTCGTTTCGGTGCCGGAAGGCGAACACGCGAAGAAATATCGCGAAATCGCCCGCGAGGTCTGGACCCGGATCGAGAAAGCCACCGGCGAAGGCGCCAAAAGCGGCCCGACGATCGTTTTCCAGTAACGGCTTCAAACGGCGGCGGGCTCAGGCTTCGGCGACGCCCTCTTCCGCCACGAGCGGCAAGGGGGCGGCCAGGAATTCCAACACCGCCTGTTCCTTGTAGTAGAGCTTGTGGGTCTCGCCCGTCAGGCGCTGGTGAAACGGCGCTTCGAACGCCAGCCGCCGGCTCGACAACTCAACCGCTCCGCCTTGTTCGACCGGAACACGGCTACACAGCCAATCCGTCGGCGACCAAAAGTCGCACCACCGCGCGACCGCGCCCGGACGTGCAATCGCCGCCAACTGGTCACGCAGCCAGACCGAGCGGAACTGCAACATCGCCATCGGCGAGCCCCAGGTGACAAAGGTCACCCGGGCCCTGTCGGCCTCGTGCGGCCAATCGGCCAGAATGTCGGTCGCGATAACCGTGCCGAAGCTGTGCCCGGTCACGAAGATCTCGTCATATTCCTCGGATTTCGACACCTCTTCGATCACCGCCGTGACCCGACTGCGGATCCGCGCCCGCAGGCCGACCCCGGTTTCGTCCGGCACGTCCTGCAGGTAATGCTTGGTGAAGGCCGCGATCTTGATCCCCGTCTCGACCGGAACCATGGCCAGAAGCAGGGTTATCACCCCCCAAAATTCGGTCGAGGCCACACTGCCCAGGGTTTCCTTGGCCCAGGTCACGCCCTTGGTCACGGTCGGACTGGATTGCAGTTCGGCGGGCACCAGGTCCTGCACCGACAAGGCATTGGCCGCCAACACGGCAAGCGACAGGAACCACAAGCACATCAGGCCGCCGCTGGCGAGCATGCCCAGGGTCATCCAGCGAGAGATCGAAAACGCCCCCCAAAACCGATAGCTGAACACCCAAAAGAACAGGAGGCTGAAACCCAGGCGCAGTTTGTGCTTCAGCCCTTGTTCCTGGGATTTAACGGTCATGTCCGTCCAATAGGCTTCGAACACGTCCAATTCCCGGGCAACGGCATCGACATCGCCCCGCAGTGGCTCGGCCCGAAGGCGAACGCCTGCCTCCGCTCCGACCTGCACCGTTCCGTCAACGCGCAGGCGGCGCCCCTCGATGGTCACCAGATTGGCGACCAACAAGTCCCGTTTTTCCGACTTTTCTGCTTCTTCCAGGCCCGGGATCAGAATGATCGCCCGTCGCCCGGTAGCCTGCCCGTCCCTCTCCACCATGTCCGCCTCCCGCTGGGCGCCGCCGCGCGGGCCATCCCCGCGCGGGAACGCCGGAATGTTGGAAGGCGAAAGTCTAACGACGAACGGCAGGCCGCTCCACCAGATATCGCATCAGGCGCCGAACATCTTCTGAAGGTTGTCCAGGCCGCTTTGATAGACATCCTGGATCGCCTTCATGGCGTCGTTCTCCGGCACGCCCGCAGCTTCGAACTCGGCCGTCCATTCGACCGACGACGCGCCCTCGCCATCGTCATGGACGGTCAGTTCGGCGCGGTAGTTCTTCACCGGCAGGGGGCTGTCCTCGATGGTGTAGGAATAGGTGCGCGTCTTGTCGTCGACCTTTTCCAGCTTTTCGATGATCGTGCCGCCGCCCGCCAGGGCCAGCTTGCGAACCTGACCGGCGTTCTTCAACTCAGCCGCCTCGACCCCCGGATGCCAATCGGGCAAGGCGTTAAAACGCCCGATCAGGTTCCAGACCTGGTCGGCGGCGACGTTCAAATCCTGTTTCATTGAAAACTTGGGCATGGGCCTGCTCCTCCGCGGAACTCAAAAACCCCCATCACCCCTTATTATACACCACGAAGCTGTAAGACGGGCCATCCGATTGGTCCGGATTGTGGTCTTCCCGCGAAGCCTCGGTCCATTGGTCCGGATCGATCTCCGGAAAGAAGGTATCGCCCGGCACCTCGGCGTGGACGTGGCAGATATCCAGCTTGTCGGCGATGGGCAGGGCCTGGCCGAAGATATCGGCCCCGCCGATGACCATGATCTCGCCCGTGCCATGGGCCTTGGCCGCGGCCAGGGCGTCTTCCAGGGAATGGACGATTTCGGCACCCTCGGCCCGGAAATCCCGGTCACGGGTGACGATGATGTTGGGCCGCCCCGGCAGCACCCGCCCGATGGACAGGAACGTCTTGCGCCCCATGATCATGGGATGCCCCATGGTCACGGCCTTGAACCGTTTCAGATCCGTCGGGATATGCCAGGGCAGCATGTTGTCCCGCCCGATGCAGCGGTTCTCGGCCATGGCGACGACAAGGGTCACGGGGCAATCGGCAAACATCCCTATCCGTCCCTAAACCGCAATCGGGGCCTTGATATGAGGCAGCGGATCGTAGCCGCGCAGCTCGAAATCCTCGAACCGGAAGGCGAACAGGTCCGTGACCTCGGGGTTGATCCACATTTCCGGCAGGGGCCGCGGATCGCGGGTCAGTTGTTCATCGGCTTGGTCCAGGTGGTTCACGTAGAGATGCGCATCCCCCAGGGTATGGACGAAATCCCCCGCTTTCAGGCCCGTGACCTGCGCCACCATCATGGTCAGCAAGGCATAGGATGCAATGTTGAACGGCACGCCTAAGAAGATATCGCAGGACCGCTGATACAGCTGGCACGACAACTTGCCGTCGGCGACATAGAACTGGAACAGGCAGTGGCACGGCGGCAGCGCCATGCTGTCGACTTCGGCCACGTTCCAGGCCGAGACGATATGCCGCCGCGAATTGGGATTGTTGCGGATCGACTTCAGGATATTCGAAATCTGGTCGATGGTTCCGCCGTCGGGGGTCGGCCAGGAGCGCCATTGATGGCCGTAGACCGGGCCCAACTCGCCGTTCTCATCCGCCCATTCGTCCCAGATCGAGACGCCGTGGTCCTTCAGGTACTTGATGTTGGTATCGCCCGCCAGGAACCACAGCAGTTCGTGAATGATCGATTTCAGGTGCAGCTTCTTGGTCGTCAGGCAGGGGAACCCCGCCGCCAGATCGAACCGCATCTGATGGCCGAACACGCTTTGCGTGCCCGTGCCCGTGCGGTCGCCGCGCATGATGCCTTCGGTGCGCACCCGGCGCAGGAGATCAAGGTACTGTTGCATGGCGGCGATGGTACTCATCCCCGCCCTGGAAATACAGACATCGCGTAAGCCCTGGAAAGGCCAAGGATTGACGACCCCCGCCGTCGCGCCCAGGATCGCAAAAAACCGAATCGCCTATCTTGGGAGACCTCCATGTCCAACACCGAAACCGTCACCGAAGCCGAATTGTCGGCGCTGGCCGCCCGCGCCTATGAAAACGCGGGCCTGAGCGCCGCCGACGCCGCCGTCACCGCCCGCCACCTGATCCTGATGGACCTGATGGGCGTCTCGACCCATGGCGTCCACCGGGTCGAGCAATATCTGAAACGAATCGAAGCCGGGGTCGTCGATCCGCGGGCGCCCGTCACCGTCGAGGACAAGGCCCCGGCCCTGGCCGTGGTCGACGGGGCCAACGGCCAGGGGCAGGTTCCGGCCCAACGCGCGTTGGACCTGGCCATCGAAAAAGCCAAGGCGACAGGCATCGCCTTTGTCGCCGTGCGCCGCTCGGGCCATTTCGGCGGCACCGCCAGCTACGGTTTCCTGGCCGCCCAGGCGGGGATGATCCTGATTTCCGGGACCGGGGCTTCCCCGGCCCTGGCCCCCTTCGGCGGGCGCGACATGAAGGTCGGCAACAACCCGTTCGGCTGCGCCGCCCCCGGGTCGCTCAGCGACCCGACGGGCGATCCCATCGGGGCCGCGATGCCGTTCATTTTGGACATGGCGCAAAGCGTCGCCGCGCGCGGCAAGATGCGCAAACTGCGCGACGCGGGCGAACCCATGCCTCTCGGCTGGGCGCTGGACAAGGACGGCAACCCGACCACCGACCCGGCGGCGGGGCTCGACGGCTTCATCCAATTCATGGGCGGGCACAAGGGCTACGGCATGGCCCTGATGGTCGATATCCTGTCGGGGCTGCTGTCCGGCGGCGAATACCTGAACCAGACCCGGCAGATGTGGGACGAAGACGGCCCCCAGGGCACATCCCATTTCTTCATCGCCCTGGACCCGGCGCGCCTGTTGGGGGCGGCGGAATACGACCGGCGCATGGCCGATTTCCGCGACCGAATCAAAACTACGGCGCCGTTCCATGCGGGCGGCGAAGTGCTGTTGCCGGGCGAAATTGAAATGCGCAACCTGGCGGCCCGGCGGGCCGACGGCATCCCCGTTCCGGCCGCAACCATGGAAACACTGCGGCGACTTGCGCAATCGGTCTGATATCCCCATATTAGGCCTGCCGGTTCGTCCGGCTATGGCGCTAAACGCTTAACGGAATAAGCACTGCGGACCCGGGGGCGGTACCCGGCGCCTCCACCATAAGCCGCGTTGAACCATTCGGAATTCCGGTTCAACCAGTCGACGCGGTTTGTGATGGGGGCGAAATAGGATCGACGCGTGTAGTAAAGGCTAAGTTTGCGCTCGGCATGGTACCACCGTTACCGGGCTATTTTTATAAGTGCCAACGACAACACGGAAGCACTTGCTGTCGCGGCCTAACACGCCATAACGACAACGGGGTTCGGGCGGCACCTGGCAACAGAAGCCGCCCACTTCATTTCAGGCCAAAATTCCAATGGGTTATTAAGCGGGTGCAAGCCTTGTCCGCCCATCCGTACATATACGTGAAACTTTCACCCACTTAGGCCAAGACTCAGGGTCCAGAACCCTGCTAATAAGGGGGCATGGAAGACAGCCCGCTGAGATACGACATCTGGATCGAGGATGCGCTGCGCACCGTGATCCGCAACGCCCTGGCCCACGCCGCGCGCGAAGGTTTGCCGGGCGAACACCATTATTACATCACCTTCCGCATGGAAGACCCCGGCGTGGTCGTGCCGCCCTATCTGCACGACCAGCATCCGGAAGAGATGACCATCGTCATCCAACATCAGTACGAAAACCTGCACGTCGACCAGGACGCGTTCGAGGTCACCCTGTACTTCAAGGGCAAGGGCGAGCGCCTGCGCATTCCGTTCCGGGCGATCACCGCATTCTCGGACCCGTCGGTCAATTTCGGCCTTCAGTTGAAAATGATCTCGTCCGACGATGACGACATGGACGACGACGACGTCTACGACGAACAGGAAATCCCGCTGGATGCGTCGAATTCCGAGACGGCGGACGACATCGCCGCGGACGGCGAGGAAAAAATGGGCGAAGTCATCGCCCTGGATAAATTTCGCAAGAAGTAACCGGCGCCATGAGGCAACCGGACCAACGACCGATGTTTTAAACGGACGGCGCAGCGCGCCGCCCGACGCTTGAGCCCCCTTCCCCCCACCAAATGCCGAGGACTGCTACGATGACCTTTGAACATCACACGATGTTTCCCCTGGGTCCGGATCAAACCACCTATAAGAAAATCATCGATGGTGGCGTCACCACCCAGGAAGTGGGCGGTCGAACCATCTTGACCGTGGAACCAGAGGCCATCACCGAGTTGACGAAGCAGGCCTTTCACGACATTTCCCACCTGTTGCGCCCGGCGCACCTGGCCCAGCTGAAGAAAATCCTCGACGACCCCGAAGCCTCGGACAACGACCGCTTCGTCGCCCTGGACCTGTTGAAGAACGCCAACATCGCGGCGGGCGGCGTGCTGCCCATGTGCCAGGACACGGGCACGGCGATCGTCATGGGCAAAAAGGGTCAAAACGTCTTTACCGGTTTCGACGACGAAGCCGCCATCGCCGAAGGCGTGATGCGGACCTTCACCGAAACCAACCTGCGCTATTCGCAGGTTTCGCCGATGAACATGTTCGACGAGAAGAACACCGGCAACAACCTGCCGGCGCAGATCGAGCTCTATGCCGAACCGGGCGACGCCTACAAATTCCTGTTCATCGCCAAGGGCGGCGGTTCGGCCAACAAGACTTTCCTGTTCCAGGAAACCAAGGCCCTGTTGAACCCGGCCCGCTTGACCGATTTCATCGACGAGAAAATCCGCACCCTCGGCACCGCCGCCTGCCCGCCCTATCACCTGGCGATCGCCATCGGCGGGACCTCGGCGGAGCTGACGCTTAAAAGCGTCAAGTTGGCTTCGACCAAGTACCTGGACGAACTGCCGACCCAGGGCAACGAATTCGGCCAGGCCTTCCGCGACGTCGAATGGGAAGAAAAAATCCTCGAAATGACCCGCGCCATGGGCATCGGTGCGCAGTTCGGCGGCAAGTATTTCTGCCACGACGTCCGCGTCATCCGCCTGCCGCGCCACGGCGCCAGCTGCCCGGTCGGAATCGGCGTGTCCTGCTCGGCCGACCGTCAGGCCAAGGGCAAGATCACCAAGGACGGCGTGTTCCTGGAGGAACTGGAAGCCAACCCCGCCAAGTACCTGCCGGAAGTGACCCACGAAGACCTGGGCGGCGAGGTCGTGTCCATCGACCTGAACCGGCCGATGGCGGATGTCCTGAAGGAGCTGAGCAAATATCCGGTGAAGACCCGGGTGATGCTGTCCGGCTCGTTGATCGTGGCCCGCGACATCGCCCACGCCAAGCTGCAGGAACGGCTTGATGCGGGCGAAGGCCTGCCCCAGTACTTCAAGGATCATGGCGTCTATTATGCCGGTCCGGCCAAAACGCCGGAAGGCTATGCCTCGGGCTCGTTCGGGCCGACCACGGCGGGCCGCATGGATTCCTACGTCGACAAGTTCCAGGCCGCGGGCGGCTCCATGCTGATGCTGGCCAAGGGTAACCGCTCGCAGCAGGTCACCGACGCCTGTAAAAAGCACGGCGGCTTCTACCTGGGCTCCATCGGCGGTCCGGCGGCGCGTCTGGCCAAGGATTGCATCACCAAGGTCGAGTTGCTCGAATATCCCGAGTTGGGCATGGAAGCGATCTGGAAGATCGAGATCAAGGACTTCCCCGCCTTCATCGTCGTCGACGACAAGGGCAACGACTTCTTCGCCGAATTCAAACGACCGAAGGCGGCGTAACCCCGGCCCGACCTAACCGGGTTCCGGAAACGGAGGCCTAGCCCCATGCGGTTGAGCGTTGGACAGAAAATCTTCTCCATCGCCGCCGTGATCCTGGCGCTGATGATCGTCGTCGCCGCCGTTTCCGTCAGTTACATCTCGGACCTGCGTCGCCACCTGCATACGGTGGCGACGCTTCAAGTTCCCACATCGGAAGCCATGGCCCGCGTCAACGTGCGGGTTCTGGAACAAGGCCTCCTGATGGACCAGTTGCTGGCCTTCAGCGAAGACAGCGGCGAAAGCGACGACCTCGCCGATATCCTGCCCATCCGCAAACGGTTCATGCGTCTGACCAACGAAGTCGCCGAGGAATTTTCGGCGGCGCGGCGGCTGTTGGACCAAGAAGCCAAATCCCACGTCACCCGGCAACAGGTCGTCCAGATGCTGGATAGGGACCTCGACACCATCCGTAAACAGGTCGGCAAGTTCACCTCGCACGGGATCGTGTTGGTGGAAATGCTGATGTCCGGCGACCGGGCTGCCTTTCGCAAAGCGTTTCCGATGCTGTCCGAGCATCAAAGCGCCATTGACGATCACCTCGACGGCCTGCGCGACCATGTAACCAAAATGTCCGACCGCGCGGTGGCGCAGGCGGAAAAGGACGAGCGGGTTATTTTAATCCTCAATTCCGTCCTGACCGGACTGGCGGTGCTGCTCGGCCTGTTGTTCTCGGTCATGGTCACATCCGGGCTGGTGCGCTCGGTCCGCAATCTGGTCGGCGGCACCCGCGCGGTCGAGGCCGGGGACCTGGACGTCGCCCTGGAGAAACGCACCGAAGACGAAATCGGCGAGCTGACCGTGGCCTTCAACACCATGGTCGGCGGTTTGCGCCTGAAGGAACGGATCAAAGATACCTTCGGCAAATACATGGATCCGCGCATCGTCGCCGATCTGGTCGATAATCCTGAGTTCGTGGAACCGGGCGGCGAGCGCCGGGAGATGACCGTGCTGTTCGCCGATCTGCAGGGCTTTACCGCGATCTCGGAATCCCTGCCGCCGGACGATCTGGTCAATCTGGTGAATGTCTTTTTCGGCCATATGACAGAAGCCGTGGGCAACCATCAGGGCGTGATCGACAAATTCATGGGCGATGCCGTGATGGCCTATTGGGGGCCGCCGTTCACCGCTGACACGGACCAAGCACGCTTGGCCTGCGAGGCGGCGCTGGATGCCGTCGCACGGCTGGACGATCTGCGCGCCGACCTGGGCCGGGTCTGCGGCGACGCCCTGGCGGGTTTTCCCATCGACATCCGGATCGGCATTTCGTCCGGCCCCATGGTCGTCGGCACAGTGGGGTCCAAGGCCGCGCGCAGTTACACCGTGATCGGCGATCCGGTCAATCTGGGGGCACGGCTGGAATCCGCCAACAAGGCCTATGGCACCCGCATCCTGATCGCGGAACGGACCCGCGACTTGGCCGGGGAGCCCCTCTCCACCCGGGAAATCGACCTGATCCGGGTGAAGGGAAAGAGCCAACCGGCGCGGGTTTTCGAGCTAACCCCGCATGACGAAACCGACAACGAGAAGGTTCGAACAGCCTTTCAAAACGGGCTTGCCGCCTACCGTGAACAGGATTGGGACCGGGCCGAGGCGGCGTTTGGCGCCGTCCTAGCTGAAATGCCCGAAGATCGTCCTTCGCTTGTATATCTGGAGCGCATCGCCCATCTTCGAAAAAAAGCGCCGCCCGGAGCCTGGGACGGCGTATGGATATTCGACACGAAATAATGGGACGAGACGCCGCCATGCCTGATTCAGCATCCACCCACCGCATCGAGAAAGACACCATCGGCGAGGTACAGGTTCCCGCCGACCGCTATTGGGGGGCGCAGACCCAACGCGCCCTGGAAAACTTCCCGATCGGCGAAGGCACCATGCCGCGGGCCCTGATCCGCGCTTTCGCCCGGCAAAAGCAATCCGCCGCGCGGGCCAACATGAAGCTTGGCAAGCTCGACCCCAAACTGGGCAACGCCATCGATCAGGCCGCAGGCGAGGTCGCCAAAGGCAAGTGGGACGATCATTTCCCCCTGCCCGTCTGGCAGACCGGATCGGGCACCCAAACCAACATGAATTTGAACGAGGTCATCGCCAACCGGGCGATCGAGATCTTGGGCGGCGTCCTCGGCTCCAAAAATCCCGTCCATCCGAACGACCACGTCAACATGTCGCAGTCGTCCAACGATTCGATGCCGACGGCCATGCACATCGCCTTGGCGATCGAATGCCATAACCGCCTGCTGCCAGCCTTGGAAGGGATGGAAGCGGTGCTGTTGGAAAAGGCCAAGGCCTTCCACGACGTGATCAAGATCGGCCGCACCCACCTTCAGGATGCGACGCCGCTGCGCCTGGGTTCCGAATTCGGGGCCTATGCTCATCAGACCCGCCAGAACATTGAGCGCCTGCACAAGTCGTTGGCGCAAATCTACGAACTGGCCCAGGGCGGCACTGCCGTCGGATCGGGCATCAACGCGCCCCAGGGCTTCGACGCGGCCTTCTGCGAGGCGGCGGCGGACCTTACCGGTCTTCCCTTCCGCCCCTGCCCTGACAAGTTCTATGCCCTGGCCGCGCATGACGCCCTGGTCAACCTGTCGGGCAAGCTGAACACCATCGCCGTCACCAACCACAAGATCGCCGACGACATCCGGTTGTTGGCCTCCGGCCCGCGCTCAGGTCTGGCGGAACTGATCCTGCCCGCCAACGAGCCGGGGTCTTCCATCATGCCGGGCAAGGTCAACCCGACCCAG
>DJHY01000099.1:27795-27923 GCA_002433335.1 Rhodospirillaceae bacterium UBA6608
CCGACCCAGGCCGAGGCCCTGACCCAGGTCGCCGCCCGCGTCATGGGCAACCACGTGACCGTCACTTTCGCCTCCAGCCACGGGCACCTGCAGCTCAACGTCTACAAGCCGGTGATCGTCGCGACCCA
>DJHY01000099.1:28222-28391 GCA_002433335.1 Rhodospirillaceae bacterium UBA6608
CAAGCCGGTGATCGTCGCGACCCATCTGGAATCGATCCGCCTGCTGTCCGACGCCATGGTCAGCTTCACGGACCGCCTGTTGAAGGGGATCGAGCCGAACACCGAGGTCATTCAGCGCCACCTCAACAATTCGCTGATGCTGGTCACCGCCCTCAACCCGCATATCGGC
>DJHY01000260.1 GCA_002433335.1 Rhodospirillaceae bacterium UBA6608
CACATGAAGAAGGTGCCGCTGGCCCCGGATGTGGACGCCAAGGTCATCGCCCGCGGCACCCCTGGTTTCTCAGGCGCCGATCTGTCCAACCTGGTGAACGAAGCGGCTCTGTTGGCCGCCCGCGCCGGGCACCGCGTCGTCACCATGAACGATTTCGAAAGCGCCAAGGACAAGGTCCTGATGGGTGCCGAGCGTCGTTCCATGGTCATGACCGAGGAAGAGAAAAAGCTGACCGCCTATCACGAAGCCGGTCACGCCATCGTCGGAATCATGGTGCCGAAGCACGATCCGATCCACAAAGTGACGATCATTCCCCGTGGCCGAGCCCTGGGCGTAACCATGTCGCTGCCGGAACGCGACGTGCTGAGCCAGTCGCAAATTCAGCTGGAATCCAAATTGGCCATGGCCTTCGGCGGCCGGGTCGCGGAAGAGATCATCTTCGGCAAGGAAAACATCACCACGGGTGCCGGTAACGACATCCAACAGGCGACCGGCATGGCGCGGCGGATGGTGACCGAGTTCGGTTTCTCCGACAAGCTGGGCCGTCTGCGCTATGCGGATAACGAGGAAGAGGTCTTCCTCGGCCATTCCGTGGCGCGCCAGAAGAACGTTTCCGATGCCACCGCGGCGCTGATCGACGAAGAGGTTCGTCGCTTGGTCGATGAGGCCGAGGAAAAGGCGCGCAAGATCCTGACCGAGCATAAGGACGATTTGCACCGTCTGGCCGAGGCCCTGCTGGAATACGAAACCCTGACCGGGGACGAAGTTCAGAAGGCCATGCGCGGCGAGCCGATCACCCGCGAGGACAATGACGGCACGACCCCGCCCGAAGGCACGGGCCGTCGGGCGTCTGTCCCCGATGCGGGCAAGGGCCGCAAGCCTCACGGCAAGTCGGGCGGCGGCTTCGGTCCGGAACCGCAACCAGAATCGTGACGACGACCGTTTCGGCGGGCGAGGGGGGGCCGCTTGCGGCGCCCTCGTCGTTTCCGGGGTCGTTTGCGGGCCTTTCCCTCGACCGGCCGCGCCTGATGGCGGTCATCAACGTTACCCCCGATAGTTTTTCTGACGGCGGCAAGGCCTTTGCTGTCGCCGACGCCCTGCGCCGAGGCCGGGAACTTATCGCCGAGGGTGCGGACATCCTGGACGTCGGCGGGGAGTCGACCCGCCCAGGCTCCGACCCGGTTCCAGTGGATGAGGAAATCCGCCGCGTCGTTCCGGTGATCGAAGCCCTTGCCGCCGAAGGGGCGGTGATTTCCATCGACACCCGGCGGGCCGAGGTCATGGCCGCCGCCGCCGATGCGGGCGCCAAGATCATCAACGACGTTTCGGCCCTGCGCGGCGAGGGCTCGCTGCAAACCGCCGCCCGCCTGGGTCTGCCCGTGATCCTGATGCATATGCAGGGCGACCCGGGAACCATGCAGAACAATCCGACCTATGACGACGTGGTCGCGGACGTTCGCGATCATCTGCTCGACCGCGCGCGCGCCTGCATGGCGGCGGGGATCGATGCCGCCGATATCGCCCTCGATCCGGGCATCGGCTTCGGCAAGACGGTCGATCATAACCTTCAACTTCTGGGGCATTTGGATGCCTTGGGGCAAACCGGGTTTCCCGTGGTCCTGGGTGTTTCCCGCAAGACCTATATCGCCAAGGTTGACCGTGACGTGCCGCCGGTCGAACGGGTCGCGGGTTCAGTCGCGACCGCTTTGGCGGCCTGGGATCAGGGGGTGCGGATTTTCCGCGTTCACGACGTGGCCGAACACCGCCAGGCCCTGGCGGTCCATCGCGCTATTGCGGAAGCCGCCCGCTAGGCTCATAAGGGCCCTGTTAACCAACCTTTTGCTATATACCTGACCCATGACACGTAAACTGTTCGGCACCGACGGCATTCGCGGCACCGCCAACTCCGACCCCATGACCGCCGAGACGGCATTGAAGGTCGGCATGGCGGCGGGCGCGCAATTCATTCGCGGCGACCATCGTCACCGGGTGGTGATCGGCAAGGATACGCGCCTGTCGGGCTATATGCTGGAGCCGGCGTTGGTCGCGGGCTTCGTTTCCGTCGGCATGGACGTGCTGCTGGTCGGGCCGATCCCGACCCCGGCGATCGCGATGTTGACGCAGTCGCTGCGCGCCGATCTGGGGGTCATGCTCTCGGCCTCGCACAATCCCTTTTACGACAACGGCATCAAGCTGTTCGGACCGGATGGCTACAAGCTGTCGGACGATGTCGAGGTCGAGATCGAAGCCCGTATGGCAGGCGATCAATCCGGCGATCTGGCCGAACCCGATAAATTGGGTCGGACCTGGCGCTTGGAAAGTGCGCGCGGCCGCTACAACGATTACGTTAAGCGGACCTTCCCCCGGGAACACACCCTGGATGGGTTGAAGGTCGTGCTTGATTGCGCCAACGGCGCCGCTTACCGCGTCGCGCCCGAGGTCTTGTGGGAACTGGGGGCCGAGGTCGTGACCGTCGGCGTCGATCCCGACGGCTTCAATATCAACAAGAATTGCGGCTCGACCAATACGGATGCCCTGCGTTCCCTGACCCTTGATCATGATGCGGACCTGGGTATCGCCCTGGACGGCGATGCCGACCGGGTCATCATCGTCGATGAAAAGGGCGAACAGGTCGATGGCGATCAGATCCTGGGATTGGTCGCGCACAATTGGATGGAGCGCGGCATCTTGCAGGGAGGCGGCGTCGTCGCCACGGTGATGTCGAATCTGGGCCTCGAGCGTTTCCTCACCGGGTTGGACCTGAGTTTGGAACGGACGCAAGTCGGCGATCGCTACGTCGTCGAACATATGCGCGCCCAAGGCTTCAACCTGGGCGGCGAACAATCGGGCCATATCGTGCTGGGTGATTATTCGACCACGGGCGACGGCCTGATCGCGGCGTTGCAGGTTCTCTCGGTCATCAAGAAATCCGGCAAGCGGGCCAGCGAGGTCTGCCGTCCGTTCGAACCCTTGCCGCAGTTGCTGAAGAACGTCCGTTTCACCGGCCCGTCGCCGCTGGATGCGACGATCGTGCAGGATGCCATCGCCGACGCCCATGCGATGCTGAAGGACAAGGGCCGCTTGCTGGTCCGTCCTTCGGGCACCGAGCCGCTGGTCCGTGTCATGGCCGAGGGCGAGGACGATATCCTGATCACCCGCGTGGTCGATGAGCTGATCACCGTTCTGGAAACGGAAGTTCGGGCCTGACCGCGATGCAAAGCAAGGGGCGGGTGCTGATCGTGGCCGGATCGGATTCCGGCGGAGGTGCCGGAATTCAGGCCGACATCAAGACGGTGACGGCCCTGGGCGGCTACGCCATGACGGCGATCACGGCCCTGACCGCACAGAATACCCAAGGCGTTTCCGGTATCCATGCCGTCCCGGCCGACTTCGTCGCGCAGCAGATGACCCTGGTGCTGGACGATATCGGTGCAGATTGCATCAAGCTCGGCATGCTGCACCGGGCCGAGGTCATTCACGCCATCGCCGACGTCCTGGCGGAAAAGGCGGCGGACATTCCCCTGGTTCTGGACACCGTGATGATCGCTAAGGGCGGGCATGCGCTGTTGGCCGAAGACGCGGTCGATGCCCTGAAAACGCGGCTGTTGCCGGGGGCGACCCTGGTCACGCCGAACCTGCCCGAAGCCGATGCCTTGACCGGCCTGCCGGTGCGGACGGTCGAAGACATGCTCGACGCCGGACAGGACTTGCTGGAAATGGGGGCCAGGGCGGTCCTGATGAAGGGTGGTCATTTGGAGAGCGATACCGTCACCGACCTGCTGGTCACGGCGGAGGAAACGCTCGGCTGGGAAACGCCGCGTATCCAGACGGAACATACCCATGGCACCGGATGCACCCTGGCCAGCGCCTGCGCCGCCGGGATTGCCCAGGGCATGGACTTGCCCGATGCCGTGGCCCGCGCCCGCGCCTATGTGGTCGAAGCCATTCGCACAGCACCCGGATACGGCCATGGTCATGGACCGCTGAACCACGGGCATACGGTCGGCCCGTTTCCCGCTTCTAATTAAACGTAGGTCGGCTCGATCGTTTGGCTGGTGCCGGCGGCGACTTCGGCGATGATCGCCAATGCACGGTCCAGGCGTTGCCGATCTTGCTCGGCACCCAAACAGATACGAACGAAATGGCGATCCGGGCGATGGCGGTCGTCCATGATGAAGGCATTGCCCGGCGTCAGCGAGACACCGCGTTCCAACAGCCGGGTGCGGAATTCCGGTCCGTCGAACCCGGCCGGCACGGGCATCCAGGCATGCAGGGATCGTGGGTGGGTCTTCAGGTTCAGGTGCCCCAGCCGGCGCATCAATTCCTGCTGACGGCTTTCGACTTCGCGCCGTTGGCGATTGATCATCTCATGGGCTTCGCCGCCGCGGATCATCTCGCTGGCGATCTCGACCGAGATGGGCGAAGCCATCAGGGTCGAAGCGCGTAACGCGCCGACGAAGGCCGCCATGCGTCCGCGCGGCACCAGCACGTAGCCGACGCGTAAGCCCGGCGAAACCGCCTTGGACAGGCTGGTCACATAGACCGTGATATCCGGCGCGATGGTATGAACAGGCGGCGGGCCCTGGTCCAGAAGGAAGCCGTAGACGTCGTCCTCGACGATGACCACGCCGTGGCGGCGGGCGACCTCGGCGATCTGTCGCCGCCGGTCCTCGGGCATGATCGAGGCGGTCGGGTTCTGCAACGTCGGCAGCAGATATAACAGGCGCGGCGCGCGATCACGGCAGGCTTGGTCAAAGGCTTCGGGGATCAGCCCGTGTTCATCCATGGCCAAGCCTTCGACGCGCAGGCCGAGCGGCGCCGCCGTCGCCTTGACGCCGGGCCAGCTGAGCATTTCCGCCAGGATCAGATCGCCCGGTTTGGTCAACGCCATGAAGGTCGTCTGCGTCGCGGCCTGGGCCCCCGGTGTGATCAGGATGTCTCCGGGATGGGCTTCGACGCCCAGGCTGTTCAGCCATTGCGCCCCGGCATCCAGATGCGGAGCCAGGCCGTTGTGCGCCTGATAGCGGGAGACCGCATCCCAGACGGCTTCGTGATTGACCCGGGCGACGGCCTGTTGGGTCAATGCGCCGACCCCGTTGGTCACCGGATAGTTGGAGGCAAGCTCCAGCCCCTCGGAGCCCATGAAGTCGGTGCCGTATAGCGCATTATAGGGGGAGGGGACCGTATCGACGCTGGTGCGCAGCGCCACGATGTTCTGATCCAGCTGGCCGTTGTTGCCATTCGCCGGGCGTTGCCCGGGGGGCATTGCGCATTTATCCGTGATGAAGGTGCCGCGTCCGACCTCGCCCCGGGCCAGACCGCTGCGCTCAAGCTCCTGATAAGCGCGGGTCACCGTGCCCAGGGTCACGCCCAGGTCATAAGCCAGATTGCGTTGCGGCGGCAGCTTGGCGCCCGGCGCCAGGTCGCCCGATTCCACCGCATCGACGATGGCATCGACGATCGCTTGGTATTTCGGCCCCTGACGGCCACGCAGCTCGGGCATCCAAATTGTCATGATGCGATTTTATGGATTGTCCCAATTGTCTGTCAATTGTATTGAGTAAATTACAGATTGTTTGGGGGTAATTTGAAATTGATGGGGTGCAATTTGTTCGAAATGTCTGGAGACGCCTGATGGATGGCCTGACCAAGACCGACTTGCTCGCCGCCCGCGCCATTGTCGCGGAACACATGCCCCCGACGCCGACCCATACCTGGCCCCTATTGAACCGGCGGACCGGGGGTGAAACCTGGGTTAAACACGAAAACCATACGCCGATCGGTGCCTTTAAAATCCGTGGTGGTCTTGTCTACCTGACGCGGTTGAAAGCCGACTATCCGGATGTTGCGGGTGTATTGACCGCGACCCGGGGCAATCATGGGCAGAGCATCGGGTTGGCGGCGCAGCGCTTGGGGCTCAAAGCGGTGATCCTCGTGCCCGAGGGGAACAATCCGGAAAAGAACGCGGCGATGGAGGCCCTGGGTGTGGAGCTAATCGTCCATGGCCGGGATTTTCAGGCGTCCTTGGAATACGGCCTGGGCCTGGCGGCGGAACGGGGCCTGCACGTCATTCCGCCGATCCATCCCTGGCTGGTCCAAGGAGTGGGAAGCTATGGCTTGGAGCTGTTCGAAGCGCAGTCGGACCTAGATACGGTTTATGTCCCGATCGGCATGGGATCGGGCATTTGCGGGCTGATCGCGGCCCGCGACGCCCTCGGCCTGAAAACACGGATCGTCGGCGTGGTTTCCGAAAAGGCCCCTTGCTATGCCCTGTCGTTCGCGGCGGGAAAGGTCGTGCCGACGGAAACGGCGGACACCATCGCCGACGGGGTGGCGACGCGCAGCCCTGACCCCTTGGCGGTCGAGATGATTCTGCGCGGGGCCGAGCGGATCGTGCAGGTATCCGAAGACGAAATCCTGGCGGCGATGGCGGCTTACGTCACCGATACCCATAACCTTGCCGAAGGGGCGGGGGCGGTGCCGTTGGCCGCTTTGTTGAAGGAACGGGACCGGATGGCCGGTAAGAAGACGGGCGTGATCCTGTCTGGTGGGAATGTTGATCGCGCGTTGCTCGTCCATGTGCTTGCCGGGGCGCGGGACGAGGGCTAAAACCGATGACCAGCCGCCCTGGGCGAACAATCGGCCAAGGCGATAAATCGATAAAGGGAGCCATCCATGTCCACCAATGCCTACCGCATTGCCGTCATTCCCGGCGACGGAATCGGCAACGAAGTGATGCCCGAAGCGTTGCGGGTCCTCGAAGCCGTTGGCCGTAAACACGACCTGTCGTTCCAATTCGACGAATTCGATTGGAGCTGCGAGCGCTACGCCAAAGAAGGCGCGATGATGCCGGAAGACGGCCTTGAGACGATCAAGGGCCACGACTCGATCCTGTTGGGCGCGGTCGGCTTTCCCGGTGTGAAGGACCACGTCTCCCTGTGGGGGCTGTTGATCCCGATCCGTCGCCAGTTCCAGCAATATCTGTCGCTGCGCCCCGTCAAGCTGATGGAAGGCATGCCGTGCCCGCTCGCCAATCGTAAGCCGGGCGATATCGACTTCCTGGTCGTGCGTGAAAACAACGAAGGCGAATATTCGGATATCGGTGGCCGCGCCAATGTCGGCACCGAAGAAGAATTCGCGACCCAGCTGTCGGTCTTCACCAAGAAAGGCTGCGACCGGATCATCCGCACGGCGTTTGAACTGGCCCGCACGCGCAAGCGCAAGAAGGTCACCTCGGCGACCAAGTCCAATGGCATCTCGATTTCCATGCCCTATTGGGATGAGCGGTTCGCGGCGATTGCCTCGGAATATCCGGATATCGAAACCGATCAATTCCACATCGATATCCTGACCGCCCATTTCGTGCGGAACCCCGATTGGTTCGACGTGGTCGTCGGCTCCAACCTGTTCGGCGATATCCTGTCCGACCTGGGCCCGGCCTGCACCGGCACCATCGGCATCGCGCCCTCGGCCAACATCAACCCGGAACGCGACTATCCTTCGATGTTCGAGCCGGTCCACGGCTCGGCTCCCGACATCGCCGGGCAGAACATCGCCAATCCGATCGGCCAGATCTGGTCGGCGGCGATGATGCTCGACCACCTGGGGCAGAAGGAAGCCGCCGACGAAATCGTTCGCGTGATCGAACAGGTCGTCGCCGGTAACGGCCCCAAGACCCGCGACATGGGCGGCACGGCCTCGACCCAGGAACTGGGTGCGGCCATCGCCGAGGCCCTGGCCTAAGGCCTCGGTCCCGGATGCCGGAAACGGTCATCACGACTGTCGTTTCCGGCTGCGATCTGGTAGCGGCGCGGGAGCTGTTCGCCGAATACGGCGAAGATGTTTCCCGCGCCCATTGCCTCAAAAATTTCGTTAGCGAGCTTGATGGCCTGCCTGGCGAGTACGGTCCGCCGCGCGGCGCGTTGTTTCTCGCGCGCGTCGATGGTTCGGCGGCAGGGGCGGTCGGGTTGCGTTGTTTGGACAACCGAGCGGCGGAGATGAAGCGCCTTTATGTTCGCCCCCATTGGCAAGGCCTGGGCCTGGGGCGGCAATTGACCGTGGCAGCCATCAATCAGGCGCGAGACCTTGGGTATTCGGCCTTACGTCTGGATACCTTGGGTCATATGACCGCGGCGCAGGCCCTTTATGCCGATCTTGGGTTCGTCGAGATTGCGCCCTATCACCCAGATACCGCCTGCGGCATGCGATTCATGGAATTGGGCTGGTAGCGCTCCGCTTGGTCGGGGAATTTCCCTGACGGCCGGGCCGAATGATTCCTCCTTTTTTACCAATTGTTTACCCCAATGGTTTTCACTATCCTTGAATTGATCCAGACGTGCAGCCGCCCGCCTGGGATTTTTGGCGTTTTCTCGGGAGTGAACGCCTGGGCGGTTCCGTCTTAGCTGCGGGAGAGGATCATGACCGGTCGAGGTCTTATGACGCGGTTTGCGTTTGTCGCGGTGGCAAGCATCGGGCTTTCTGCCTGTGGCGCGCTCGCGGAAAAGGATATTTTTAAGGAAACCTTCTGGGCGGGTAGCCCCCTGAAGCAGAACGACGAGGCCGAATTGGGCATCGCCGAACTGGCCAAGGGCAATTTCGTCGCCGCTGAAGGACATTTCCAACGGGCCTTGCAAGCCAATCCGAAGGATGTGGACGCCTTGCTCGGCGCGGGCATCCTTTATCAAAACACCGGCCAGATCACCAAGTCGCGCCAGATGTACGAAGCGGTCCTGGCCCTGCGCCCGGAAGAATCGCAGCAGTTCATTGTGTGGAATAACCTGTCGACTCGACCGGCCTCGCAGATCGCCAGCGTCAATCTGTCGCTGCTCGATTCCGGCGAAGTGCCCAGCGCCGTTCGTTTGGGCCAGGCCCCCGCCGGGTTCCCCGGTGCGCCGACCTCTGCCGCGGCTGCTCCGAC
>DJHY01000238.1:0-757 GCA_002433335.1 Rhodospirillaceae bacterium UBA6608
CCAAGGACATCATCACCGCCACCCAGCAACAACGCGACCAGCGGAAGGGTCAATAGGCGTGGCGCCTGTCCGCCGTCGTCCCGCCGCCCGCCGACTGTCCGCCTTTCTGGCGGCGGGGTTGACGCTCGGTCTGTTCGGCTGCGTCACCGGGCCTGCGGGCACGCCGAGCGATCCCTCTGAAATCCAGTCGATCATGGCCACGTTGGGCCCGTCGCCCTTGTTTGCCGGGCTGGATCCCGGCGACCGGTGGTTGATCGTCGGCGATCCGACGAACGGTAGTGCCCGCATGGTCGCCGACGAAGGCCTGCCGGTGGTCCAAATCACCGCGGGGGAAGACGACCTGATCCTGGGACGGCGCATCGACCAGCACCTTCTGGCCGCCCCTTACCTGACCTGGACCTGGAAACTGTCGCCACACAAGGGGCCTTATCACCCGGTGCGCATCGCCGTCGGCTTCGCCGATACCTCACGCCCCCTGCCCGAGCGCGATGAAACCCTGCGCCATCTTCCCGACGGCGTCCGCATTCTGGAACTGGTCTGGAATGAAAAAGCCCTGCGCCGGGGAACCTTGGACATGCCGCACGGCGCCGCGCCCGCGCGCTACACCGTGCGCGGCGGCGAAGAAGGCCTGGGGCGCCGCTGGCAGGAAGGGATCGACCTGATCACCCTGCACGACCGCGCTTGGCCCGGATTGTCGTCCAGCCACACGCGGATCGTCTTCGTCGCGGCGCGGGCGGTGCCGACACCCCGCCGATCC
>DJHY01000238.1:1054-3950 GCA_002433335.1 Rhodospirillaceae bacterium UBA6608
TGCGGGCGGTGCCGACCCCCCGCCGATCCGGCCGCACGCCCCCCGCCGCCCTGATCTCAAACCTGCGCCTGATGCGATAATTGGCGCTGACGCAAACGTGAGGATCACAGGCCGCGGCGCGGCTTGCCCCCGCAAACGGTCTGGACCAATATGCCGCCACCAAATTCAAATAAAGGATCGATCATGAAATTCCGCTTTCCGGCCCTGCGCGCTGCCTTTCTGGCGTTGGCTCTTTCGGTTTCGGCCCTCGGCACCGCCCAGGCGCAGGACAAAGCCGCCGCTATCGACGCCGCCCAACGCGCCGGCATCGAGAATGTCGTGCGGGAATATCTTCTGAGCCATCCGGAAATCGTGGTCGAAGCCATCCAGGCCTATCGCGAGCGCGAACAGAAAGCCCAGGAAGAGCGGACCAAACAGGCCCTGAACGCCCATAAGGAAGCTCTGGTCAAGGCCGAAGGCGCACCCTTTGTCGGCAACCCCAAAGGCGACGTCACCGTGGTCGAATTCTTCGACTATCGCTGCGGCTACTGTAAACGGGTCTACCCGCTGGTCGCGCAGTTGCTGAAGGAAGACAAGAACCTACGCTGGGTGTTCAAGGAATTCCCCATCCTTGGGCCGGATTCACTGACCGCATCGCGCGCGGCCCTGGCCGCCTGGGCCTTGGACCCGAGCAAGTACATGGCTTTTCATTCCGAGCTGATGAAGACCTCCGGCGCCCTGCCCGAGGATCGAATTTTGCGGATCGCCAAAGATGTCGGTTACGACGTCGACAAACTGCGCACCGGCATGAAGGACGCCGCCGTCGACGCCCAGATCAACCACAACCACCAATTGGCGGAAACCTTCGGCATCCGCGGCACGCCCGCGTTTATCGTCGGCGACGACCTTGTTCCAGGCGCCATCGACATCGACACCTTGCGTGAACTGGTCGCCAAGGCGCGCAATAAGTGACGGGCATCCCCCGATAATTACTTACATTTAGGCTCGGGCAGCGGTTCGACCGTCTTCAGCAACTGAACGACGGTGAACCCGCCCAGGTCCATTTCCAACAGGCGCGGCACGCCGTTGTCCAGGATTTCGACGTCCATCTGATAGCTGGGCGTCGACTGGGCCTGCTGCTTGGCCGGATCGCCTGTCGTGTCGAAAAACGCCGATGACACACGCCATCCCGCGCCGCCGCCCATAGGGCCCCATGCCGTCCGCATGCCTTTGCCTTCACCTGGCTTCAGCCGTTTGGTGATGACGCTGGACATCAACTCCGGCCCCGTTTCCTCGGTCCCGTCAAAGGTATGGAACTGGGTTTGCTTCTTCCCGGCGGCCGCATCCGCCAAAAGCTTCCTGATCTGCCCGACCGGCAGGTAGGTGCCTTCCGGCAGGGTGACCTTGTAGCCTTCCGGCGCGCTATAAACCGCCGTACCGGCCCCGCCGTCGTGATCGACGCTGAGCGTCCCCTTCAGCTTTTTATCTTCGTTGCCGGCCTTGCTTTTGATCGTCGCCGCGAACCGGTACTTGGTCCCGTCCGCCGCTTCCCAACTGGTGAATCGGATTTCCCGATCGATCACGCCGCCGACACGGGTGAGCACCCGCATCACCATATGCTCGGCGACGATCCATCCGTCGCAGGTACGTTCGACCGAGCGCGTGACAAGGCCCTCCACGCCGTCATAGGGCGTCTTTCCCGACACAGCGCCAGGCAACAGATCATAGACCGCTTTATGCGGCGCGAGGCCCGCCTGAACGGGGCTCGCCGCGATACAGGCCGCGGCGGCCACGGCCAGGGGAATAAGGAAAGTCCGGCGTTTCGCTAGCATGTCGTCTTCTCCCGCATTACGGAGAAAAACATAGGGTTACCAGCCTTGCGGCGCAAATCACCAAGCCAACCCGCATAAACGGCAAATCGCCCACAATATAGACTTAAGTCAGGGTTACTGTAGCGTAATGGGGATTATATCCTCACATTACAACCGGCGCATAAAGCAGAAAGCCGGGACCTCGAGACATACGGTGTGATGCAGACACTTCCGCCAATCATATTGGATGGCTACATGCGGCCAGTGGTTCGTTCGGATGTTCAGGATCCGGATTCCGTTGAGGATTCTTGTATCTCCGACTGCCTGACCTATTGGCGCGGCCAACAGGGCGAGGCATTTGCCCCGCGCTGGACGGATTTTCACCTGCATGAGCTGCCATCCCGGACGCTGCCCTATATCCTGGTATTGGATGTCGTCGGCGAACCGCCGGAATACGTCTATCGCTATTGGGGCTCGGGCCATACCCAGTACCACCAGCGGGACTACACCGGAAAGAAGCTGACCGACATGGCCGACGCTTGGTCTGCGGACCTGCTGACCCGGCAATACAACGCCGTCCGCGACGCGCGCCGCCCCGTGGTCTTTCTCAATTCCTACGAAGGCGTCGAGAACCCTTTAAAGTCCCTGCGGATGCCGCTGTCCGAAGACGGCGCCAAGGTGACGCATTTGGTTTCCTTCGTCGGGCGCCAGAACGTCAGCGAAAGCCTGAAGCCGCTTTTCTCGGCCCGCGCCTGAGTTTTCCGTCCGTGACGGTTGCCAGTCTTCCCGCCCTTGCTTAGGGTCGGGAAAACGACATCCTATGAGGACACATCCATGACTACTGAACGTAAACGTGCGGCCCTGATTACCGGGTCGGGAAAGAACATCGGCCGCGCCACGGCATTGGCCCTGGCCGAAGACGGCTACAACGTCGTCATCAACGGTTCCAGCGATAAAGCTTCCTGCGACGAAGTGGCGGAAAAAGCCCGCGCCTTGGGTGCCGAGGCCCTGGTCATCATGGCCGACGTCGGCGACAAGGACGCCTGCGACGCCATGGCCAAACAGGCCATCGAACATTTCGGCGGGATCGACGTGCTGGTCAACAA
>DJHY01000238.1:4251-4413 GCA_002433335.1 Rhodospirillaceae bacterium UBA6608
TCGACGTGCTGGTCAACAACGCGGCCGTCCGCCCCAGCCATGCCTTCTTGGACATGACCGACGAAATCTGGGACCGCGTCCTGGACGTCAACATGAACGCCGCCTTCCGTCTGTGCCGGGCCTGCATTCCCGGTATGGTCGAACGGGGCTGGGGCCGGATCG
>DJHY01000091.1 GCA_002433335.1 Rhodospirillaceae bacterium UBA6608
CCCCCGGCGAAAGCAGCGCCGTTGACCGCGGCGATGATCGGCACCGGGCACATGCGCGTGGCGATCACGGCCTGTTCGAAGATACGGTGCTGGACCTGCCACTGGTGGTTGGTCATGCCGTTGCGTTCCTTCAGGTCGCCGCCGGCGCAGAACGCCTTGTCGCCGCGCCCGGTCAGGATCACCACGCGAACCTCTTCGGTGTCACGATAGAGAGCTTCGAAGATTTCCTTCTGCTCCAGGCCCATCTGGGTGTTCTTGGCATTACGGACCTCGGGACGGTCCATCATGACGACCAGAATGTGATCGTCGACGCGTTCCAAGGTGAATGTTTCGTAATCCATCCGCATTAGTTGTTCGTTCCTTCTTTCTTCTGCTGGCCGGGAGCGGTTCCCTTGACCGTATCGTTATGCTGGCCGATCGTCGGCGCGGACTCGCGGTTCGGCGGGCGCATGCCGTTGAAGCTCAACGGCAGGCCGGCCATCAGCGGGCCGCCGCCGACTTTCGATTGCAGGATGCCGAGCGCCACGGTTTGCGGGTCGGCCATCATTTCCAAAGTCTGCTGGACTGGGGCGCTGGGAATGCCGACCTCGTCCAATGCCTGCTGCCATTCGGCGCGCGTCCGGGTGAGGACGACCGGCTCGATCAGCGCGTTCAGTTCCGCCAGATTGGCATAGCGGTTCTGATTGGTGTCGAAGCGCGGGTCCTGCGGCCATTCGGGGTGACCCAGAACGTCGGCCAGGCGATTGAACAGGCGATCATTGGGGGCGGCGATAATCAGATGGCCGTCCGAACATTCATATGCCTGATAGGGGGCCATGCCGCGCGCACCCGACCCTTCGCGTTGCGGGTTCTGGGGATCGATCGCGGCCGAGGCGACGGCGTTGTTCATCCAGCCGACGGCGGTTTCGTACAGGGACGCATCGACGGTGCTGCCTTCGCCCGTATCGGCCTGACGCTTGAGCGCGCCCAGGATGCCGATGGCGCACCACATACCGGTGCCCATGTCGATGATCGAGGTGCCGACGCGGATCGGCGGGCGACCCGGTTCGCCGGTGATGGTCATCAGGCCGCCATAGGCCTGCATCAGGGGATCGTAGCCCGGTTTGTCCTTCAGCGGGCCCTGGTTGCCGAACGCACCCAGGTTGCAATAGATCAGCTTGGGGTTGGCGGCGCGAAGCGTCGCCGCGTCCAGGCCCAGGCGCTCGACCGTGCCGGGGCGCATGTTCTGGATCACCACGTCGGCTTCGTTGATGCAGTAATCGCGCAGCCAGTCGCGCTCGGCATCGTCCTTCATATCGACGGTGATGGATTTCTTGTCCCGGTTCAGGGCGTGGAAGTAAGAGCCGATGCCGTCGGGGAACATCTTGCCCCAATACCGGCAATCGTCGCCCGGTCCCGGGCGTTCGACTTTCACGACCTCGGCGCCCATGGCGGCGAGGATCCAGGTTGCGTAGGGGGCGGCGACACTGCTGCCCAATTCAACAACGCGGATACCGGCCAGGCATTGCCAGGCCTCAGCCTCGGTGTTCGTCAACGTTTCCTCCTGATGGGCGGGGCCGGGGAGCCGACGTCCGCCGTCAACTTCATGCTGCGCTTTTTTATGGGTATCACGCTTGTGCGGTGTATCGCAATGTGATACAAAGTTTCTAATAGTGCTATTACATCGTAACGACATCGGACTGTCAAGCGCCTGCCCATGCTCGATCTACCTGACGACGACGTCCAAGCGGCCTTTGCGCCGGATGCGCCCGCCGACCGGCGGGGAAAGCCGTTCGTGGCTTCTGTCGCCAAATGTTTCCAGGTTTTGAAGGCGTTCCGCCGCGGCCAGACCGAACTGCGCCAGCGCGATCTGGGCCTGACCGAAATCTGCAAACTGTCGGGCTTGGACAAAAGCGCGGCGCAGCGCTTTTCGGAAACGCTGGTCACGCTCGGCTATTTGGAAAAGGATCCGCAGACCCGGCGTTATCGTCCGGGCATCGCGTTGATCGACTTCTATTACACCTTCATGGTTTCGCACCGGCTGGCCCAGATCGCCATGCCGATCCTGATCGAAGCGTCCAAGGTCTACGACACCACCATCAACCTGTGCGAACTGTCGGGCACCGATGCGATCTATACGGTCCGCATCCCCCAGGCCAAGGCCAGCTACGGCACCATGTTGGCGGGGCGGCGCGTGCCGGCGTTCTGTTCGTCGCCGGGTATGGTGATCCTGGCCAATCTGCCGGAAGAGGAATCGGAGGCCGTGTTCGATGCCTCGGACATTCGCCAGGTCACGGAATATACGGTGACCGATCGCGAGACGTTGCGCGCGCAAATGGCCGAGGCTCGCCGTCAGGGCTTTCACATCTCGGATCAGCAGGGGCAGGTCGGCAACGTTTCGGTCGCGGCCCCGGTTCTGACGCCGGGCGGCCGCGCCGTCGCGGCGGTGCATATTCCGGGTTACGCCCCGCGCTGGGACCTGGACTCCGTCACCGAAAAGCTGACGCCGCTGGCCGTCGAGACGGCCATGCGTATCTCCGACTCTCTTACCGACGCCATGTAAACGACAACAAACGTAAAAGTCCCATCGCAGGAGGAAACGAAAATGCCCGATACACAACAATCCGCCGCCGGTGCGGCGACCGCCACGCCGACGCGCGACCTTGCCGCCTGGATCGCCAGCGTCAAATCGTCCGAAATGGGCGACCGTCCGCGCCGCTGGGCCAAGCATGCCATTCTCGACTGGTTCGGCGTGACCCTGGCGGGTGCGACCGATCCGCTGGTCGGCATCCTGGCCGATGACGCGCTGGATTCCGGCGAGGCCGGTGCCTCGCGCCTGGTCGGCCGTTCGGAAAAGGTCAGCCCCAGCTTCGCCGCCATGATCAACGGCGCGGCGTCGCACGCCCTGGACTACGACGACGTCAACAAGCGCCTGCACGGCCATCCGACCGTGCCGGTCGTGCCCGCGATCCTGGCCCTGGCCGAACAGAAGGGCCTGTCGGGCAAGGACGTGGTCGAAGCCTTCATCGTCGGCTACGAAATCGAATGCCTGATCGGCGAGATGATGGGCATGTCCCACTATGACCATGGCTGGCACGCCACGGCGACCGTCGGCACCTTCGGCGCCGCGGCCGGTTGCGCCCGCATGCTGGGCTTGGACTCCGATAAGTCGGCCATGGCCCTGGGCATCGCCGCGACGCAGGCGGCGGGTCTGAAATCCATGTTCGGCACCATGTGCAAACCGCTGCACGCCGGTAAGGCCGCGATGAACGGTCTGATGGCGGCCCGCTGGGCGGCCCGTGGCTTCACCAGCCGCGCCGACGCGCTGGAATGCGCGCAGGGCTTCGGCACCACCCAGTCGACCGATTTCTCGGCGCTGCCGGTCCGGCCCGATGCCTCGGCCCCCTATGCGGTCGAAGAGAACCTGTTCAAGTATCACGCTGCTTGCTACCTGACGCATTCGAGCATCGAAGCGATCCGCAAGATGAAGCAGGAACACGACTTCGCCGCCGATCAGGTGACCCGCGTGCGCAGCTTCGTCGATGCCGGCCACCGCAAGGTCTGCGATATTCCGGAACCGGAAACGGGCCTACAGATGAAGTTCTCGATCCGCCATTGCATCGCCATGGCGTTGAACGGCATCGACACCGGCGACCGCAATATCTTCAACGAGGAAATGGCCAACCGTCAGGACCTGATGGACCTGCGCCGCAAGGTCGACCTGGAGAACAAGGTGCATGACAGTCGCCACGCCGCCGAAGTCGTGATCGACCTGGACGACGGCCGCTCGCTGGTTCAGTTCTTCGACGTCGGCATTCCGGCGGACGACCTGGAAGCGCAGGAACAGCGCTTGGTCACCAAGTTCCACCGACTGGCCGAGCCGATCCTGGGCGCCGACAAGGCGAAGCGGATCGAAGACCTGGTGCTGGGTCTGGAAGACGCCAAGGGCGTGGCCGACCTGATGGCTGCCGCCGGCTGATCTTTAGCCCCGGCAGACTGAAGTATCGATGCGGGCCGGTCCTTCGGGATCGGCCCGTTTCTTATTGGGTGAGCGCTTAGATCGGATCGTTCTGCCGCAGTTCGCGGGTCTTGGCGGCGACTTCGAAGAACGCGCTGATCAGGCGTGATTCCCGCCGCTCCATCAAACAGTTCACATGGGCGGTGGTGTGAATGTCGGCGTTTTCGATCTCGATCGTGCGCAGGTCGGGGCGGGGGATGAATTCGATGTCCGAGACCACGCCGATGCCGATGCCCCGCGCGACGGCCAGCCAGACCGCTTCGCGGCTGCCGATCTCCATCACCGGGTTGATCGTGACGCCGTGCTTGGCCAGGGCCGCTTCGAACGCGCGCCGGGTGGTCGAGCCGCTTTCGCGCAGAACCATGCGTTCGCCTTCCAAATCCTCGATCCGAATGACCTTGCGCTTGGCCAGCGGGTGCGACTTGTGGGCGAAGGCGACGACCTTGTGGCGGCTGTAGGGCATGGCGAAGATGCGGGGATCGTCCTCGACATGGGCCAGGACGGCGACGTCCGCCGAATAGTCCAACAGCCTGCCGACCATCTCGCTCGAGTTGCCGACGGTGACCGCCAGGCGAATGCCCGGATAGGCTTCGCTGAAGGCGCTGAGCATTTCTGTCGCGTGATACGGGCCGACGGCGCCGACGTGCAGGGTGCCCGTATGGAACCCGCCGAAGGCATTGAGCAGGTCCTGCGCCTGGCCCTCCAAATCCATGATCCGCCGCGTCACGGTCAGCAGCGCTTGGCCCGCTTCGGTCAATTCGATTTCCCGTCCACGCCGGTGGAACAGCTCGACCTTGAACATGTCTTCAAGGGCGCGGACCTGGCTGGTCAGCGTCGGTTGGCCCACGTTCAGCACCTTGGAGGCGGCAGTAAAACCGTTCTCCGTGGCGACGGCGTGAAAGGATCTGAGCTGTGTAAAGATCATCGTTTTTCCCAATAGACCATATACGATATTTGAATTTGCCCAATAGGTTTATTTCACGGAACATGCATATGACCGGTCGAAAATAAGACCGGCGACCTAGGCAAGGGGGCCTTCATGCAGGACCGGGAAGCGCATTTACCGTTCATCAGACGGATGTCCCGAACGACCCTGTTGACCGTGTCGGCGGCATTGCCGCGCGGGCCGGTATGTCACCCCAAAATCAGAAACGTCGCCGCCAATGCAGCGGGGATATCCGGCGATGCCGCAAAGGTGCGCCGGACTTGGGAGTACCACTCGTTAATAGGAGACATCCAATGCAATTCGATCAACGGGTCCGGCGGGCGTTCGCGCGCCGCGCGGGCCGTCTGCTCTCGGTCGTCGCCCTGAGCGCCACCGTCACCGCCGTCGGTATTTCGACGGCCAAGGCGGAATGTGAAAATCCTGATGAACTGACCTTCGCCATCATCCCGACCGAGGAAACGGTGGCGGAACTGCAACTGTACAAGCCGGTGACGGACCGCATGGCCAAGCTGACCGGTAAGAAGATTCAGTTCTTCATGCCAACGTCCTATGCCTCGGTTGTCGAGGGCTTGCTCAGCAAGTTCGTCGATGTCGCGGTGTTGGGGCCGTATACCTACGTGATCGCCAACTCCAAGGACCCGAACGTCGAGGTCTTCGCCACCTACGCCAAGAAGAAGGGCCATTTGCAGGAAGAGGGCCCGGGCTACAAGGCGGCGCTGATTTCGAAGAAGGGCACCAAGTTCACGACCATCGAAAGCCTGAAGGGGGCCACCGTCGGCCTGACCGATCCGGGCAGCACGTCGGGCAACCTGATGCCGCGCGTCGTATTCTCAAAGGTCGTCGGCATGGACATCGATAAGTTCTTCGGCAAGGTCGCCTATACCGGCAGCCACGAACTGTCCGCCGTCGCCGTTGCCAAGGGCAAGGTCGATGCGGCTTTCGTCGCGACCCACCGGTTCGACAACGTGGTCAATAAGGGCGAGATCAAGCTGGAAGACGTCAACGTGCTGTGGTCGTCCAAGCCGATCCCGCAGGATCCGTTCGTCTATCGCAAGCCGCTGTGCGAGGACATCAAGAAGAACATCCGCGAGACGTTCCTGGGCCTCGACAAGGAAGCCAGCGCCCAGAACTTCCTGAAGAACGTCAAGTCGAACAAGTTCGTCGCCATGTCGTCCGAGGATTACGACATCATTCGTGATCTGAAGGCCGCCAAGGACGCGCGCAAGAAAAAATAGGGGTCACTTACCCCTGCGGCGGTCGGGTTCCGCCGGTTTCTCCCTGTCTGGGGCCGACCGCCGTCTTTTTCTGCCGTGTCAGTGTGACCAAACCAATTAACAATCAAGAGACCAGGAAGACACGATATGGCCGTCTTGGAAGTTAGAGACCTGCGTGCGCGCTACAGCGCCAAAGGACCGGAAATCCTCAAGGGAATTTCCTTCGATGTCGAAGGCGACGATTTCTTCGCCATCATCGGCCCCAGCGGGGCCGGGAAGTCGACCCTGATCCGTTGCATCAACCGACTGGTCGATCCGACGTCCGGAACCATTCGGTTCAACGGGCAGGAGGTGACCGCACTCGGCAACAAGGACCTGCGCCTGGTCCGCCGCGACATCGGAATGATTTTTCAGGAATTCAACCTGATCGAC
>DJHY01000004.1 GCA_002433335.1 Rhodospirillaceae bacterium UBA6608
TGTCGCCGGTCCTCGATGTGGCTCCTGCTCTGACGAGTATCAGCGCGGTTCGACACAGCAGCCGCAGGTCGTCTTCCACCGCTGGCGGCAGGGAAGGGGAATGTTCGGCGAGCAGTCCGTTGGCGGAGCGAAGAAGGACCAAGGCGTCCAACAGGGGCGAGTTGCGCGATCCGCGCGAGCCTGATGCGGCGGCGCGGCTCCGTCGGGTTCGCGCCGGCATGATGCCGCTGAGCAAATATTCTGCCGCGCCGGAGCGAGTAAGCCCATGACGCCGGGCGGCATCATCGATGCGGACCAGCGCCTGCGGGCAGAGCCGGAAGCTGACTTTCGTCCGCATCGTCTTAGCCCGATGTCGAGGTGCGCATGCACTCGGCACGAAACCGCTTCAATTCGGAACGCGGGTAGTTGTCGCCAACGAACACAATGGAGAGGCTCATGAACAGACGTAGATTTTTGGAGACGACAGCGGTAGCAACGGCGACTGCGGCTGCCGCCGCATTCCCCAAACCGGCTTTGTCGCAAGGCCGCATGCAGTGGCGCATGGTGACGGCGTGGCCCAAGGGCCTGCCGGGGCTCGGGACCGGGGCCGAAAACCTGGCCAAACGCATCACGAAAATGACCGAAGGCAAGATCACCGTTAAGGTCTTCGCCGGCGGTGAACTGGTGCCGCCGAATCAATGCTTCGACGCGGTCCAGTCCGGAACCGCCGAAATGGGTCATGACATCGCGGGCTTCAACCTCGGCAAGCATCGCGCCTTCGCCTATTTCTTCGGCGTTCCTTTCGGCATGACCTATACCGAACATAATGCCTGGCTTTATTACGGCGGCGGGCAAGCCTTGTGGGACGAATTATCGGCCCAGTTCGGTGTGCGGTCGTATGCCATCGGCAATATCGGCAGCAACATTTTCGGCTGGTTCCGCAAACCGATCAAATCGTTGAGCGACATGCAGGGCCTGAAGATGCGCATGCCGGGTCTGGGCGGCGACGTCATTCGCAAGCTCGGTGCCCAGGCGCTCGTTCTTCCGGGTGGGGAAATCTATACCGGGCTGCAGACCGGCACGATCGACGCCGCGGAATTCACCGGCCCGGCCAACGACCTTGCTCTGGGCTTCTATCAAGCGGCGCCGTTCGTAATGTACCCCGGTATCCACGAACCCGGCCCAGTGCAGGAACTGGTGGTCAACAAGGCGAAATACGACGCCTTGGATCCGTCGCTTCGTCAGATCATCGACGTTGCCTGCCAGGCCGCGAACGAAGACATGATGGCCGAGTACAAATGGATCAACTCGCAAGCTCTTAAGACCATGGTCGACAAGCATGGAGTTAAGTTCACCCGCCTGCCGGACGAAGTCATCATGGGCTTGGGCAAGGCATCCGGTGAAGTGCTGGAGACCGAGCGCGAAAAACTGGATGCCCTCGGCAAGAAGATCTGGGACTCCTACGTCAGCGCCCGCGCGCTTTTGAAGGGTCACACGGAAGTCAGCGGGATGGCCTTCACCCAGGCTCGCGCCATGAACTATCCTTTCCCAGGCTAACACGGGCGGCGGCGCGATCGATGCGGTCTGCGGATTGCATTCGATCGCGCTGTTCCCTTTGTTCAATTCCGAAATGTGGATGGATCATGGATAGTCTGTTGCGGGCCGCCGACCGGTTTACGGGCGCTCTCGGTGCCGTGGCCAAGGTCGTCGCGCTGATCTCCGTGCTGGTTTGTTTCGCGACGCTTTATATGCGCTATGCGCTGGGCATCACGTACATCTGGCTGAATGAAAGCTATATCTGGGCCAATGCGCTGGCGATCGCCTTGGCGGCGGCCTATGCCTATCGAGACGACGCTTTGGTGCGCGTCGACGTGCTTTACGAGCGGTGCTCGGTGAAAGTGCGGGCCTTGATCGATATCGTCGGGACGTTCTTGTTCCTCGCGCCGTTTTTATATGCGGTCGGCTTTTTCTCATTCCCTTTCGTGATGATGTCCTACCGGATGGGAGAAAGCTCGCCGCATCCAAGCGGTATGCCGGCGCTGTACCTCCTAAAAGGGACAATCCTGATCCTTGCTTTCTGCATCGCGTTCCAGGCGTTGATCAGCCTTGCCCGTAAGTGGGCGATCCTAAGAGGGAGCGTCGATACCGACGCCGCCCGGAGACCTGAATAATGGACCCCGTGCTTACTGGCGAAGTTCTAAGCCTTGCGATGCTCGTTGCCTTGACGGGCGCGTTGATGATCGGTTTCCCCGTCGCATTTACGATCGGCGGTGTCGCGGTTCTTTTCGCGATCGCGGGCATAGCGACCGGCGCCTTGGACCCAAGCTACCTGAATGCGCTGCCATCCCGATTCTACGGGATTTTGAAAAACGAAGCCCTGATCTCAGTTCCGTATTTCATCCTGATGGGGATGGTCCTGGAGCGCTCGGGCATCGCGGCGGACTTGATTACGAGCATGGGGCAGTTCTTGTCCCGAGTGCGGGGCGGATTGGGGATTGCGATCATCGTGGTCGGAACGCTGCTGGCGGCCTGCACAGGCGTCGTAGGGGCAACCATCGTTACCCTGGGCTTGATCACCCTGCCGACATTGTTGAAGGCAGGGTACGACAAACGCCTGATTTCCGGCATCGTATGTTGCTCGGGAACTCTCGGCACGATCATCCCGCCGTCGGTGGTGCTGATCTTCCTCGCCGTTATTCTGGAGGCGTCTTACACCCAGACGCAGATGGCGCTCGGCAATTTCGCGCCGCGTCCGCTTTCCGTCGGCGACCTGTTCGCGGGCGCACTTATTCCGGGTCTGTTGCTGTCGTCGCTATACGTGCTGTTCATGGTCGCGGTCGCATTGATCCGCCCCTCGGCCTGCCCACCGCTGAAATCGTCGGAGGCCGGTACTGCCGGACAGCGCGCCAGTCTTGCGGTCGCGATCATCCCAGCGTTGTTCCTTATCGTGGCGGTGCTCGGGTCGATCCTGATCGGATTGGCGACGCCGACCGAGTCCGCCTCCGTCGGCGCCGTCGGCGCCCTTCTGCTAGCCGCGATAAAGATCGCGTTGTCTAAATCCGATGCGGGGGATGACCCCAATGAGGAGCCGAAGCTGGACCCGGCACACGCGCCCAAGCTGCTCGCCTTCTGGATTTGCGTGTTCGTCGCGCTGGCCTTGGCGGGCATCGCCTTCGGCGCACTCGGCGTTTTGTCGGTGATCTCGGTGCTTGCCGTTGGCGGCGTCGTCGTGGCCTTGGTGCGTAAGCCCGCCGCGTTCTTCCGGTTGGGCAGTGCCGCCGTTGATTCAGCGGTCAAGCTGACGGTCATGGTGTTTCTGATCTTCTTCGGCGCGACGTTGTTCAGCTTGGTCTTCGCCCGCCTGGGGGGTGAAGAACTGGTCAAGGAGTTGTTGACCGGCCTGCCGGGCGGACAGATCGGTGCGATGCTTGCGGTGATGGCGGTGATCTTCGTTTTGGGGTTCTTCCTCGATACTTTCGAGATCATCTTTATCGTCGTGCCGCTCACCGCCCCGGCGCTATTCGCGCTGTCGATCGATCCGATCTGGCTTGGGGTGATGATCGCCGTCAACCTGCAGGCGAGCTTCATGACGCCGCCGTTCGGGTTCTCGCTGTTCTATTTCAAAAGCGTCGCCCGCGAACATATTCCGACCTTGGACATTTACAAGGGCGTCGTGCCGTTCGTCGGCATTCAGCTGCTATGTCTCGCCCTGGTCTGGTTCTTTCCCGCCTTGGCGACCTGGCTACCGGTCAAGGTCTTCGGCTGAAGAGTTGAGGTTCGGCCTTCCGGATCAGGCCGCCGTCTGGGTCGAGACAGGTCGCTCCGCCAGGAACGGCTCGTCGCCGAGGATCGTCACGCGGTTCATATGCCGACGGAAGCCGTGATAGTCGTTGATCGCCGAATGCTGGGTGCAGCGATTGTCCCAGAACGCGAGTGAGCCAGGCTCCCACGAAAACCGGCAGGTGAATTCCGGCCGGCACAGGTGGGTGAACAGGTATTCCAGGATCGGCGCGCTTTCTTCCGGCTTCATGCCGTCGATGCCCGTGGTGAACACGCGGTTGACGTACAGCGCGTCGCGGCCTGATTCCGGATGGGTGCGGATGAGCGGATGGACGGCTTCCTGTTCGACCGTTTCGGAATGCTTGAAGCCGCCGGAGGCACTTTCCGGCAAATCGGATTCCGCGGCCCGCTTGGCGAAGTTTTCCCGCGCGCTGTGATAGCCGCGCAGACCGCGCAGCATTTCCTTCATGGTATCGGATAGCGTCTCATAGGCGAGGTACATGTTGGCGAACATCGTGTCGCCACCGTACGGCGGTGTTTCCTTGGCGTATAGAATAGAGCCCA
>DJHY01000167.1:0-233 GCA_002433335.1 Rhodospirillaceae bacterium UBA6608
CCCTGGCGCGTGACCTCCATGCCCTGGACCTCGTCCGGGCGGCAGTCAGGCAGATTGATGTTCAACAGGTCGCCCGGGTGAAAGGCGTAGTCCGCCAGCTTTTCCAGAACCTTCGGCACCCATTGGACCGAGGTTTCCCAAATCACGTTGCGGTTGTCGTCATATTCCTGGGACAAGGCGACGGACGGAATGCCCAGCAACGAGCCCTCCATCGCCGCCGCGACCGTGCCGGA
>DJHY01000167.1:545-806 GCA_002433335.1 Rhodospirillaceae bacterium UBA6608
CATCGCCGCCGCGACCGTGCCGGAATAGTGCACGTCCTCGCCCAGGTTGCCGCCGCGATTGACGCCGGACATCACGATGTCCGGACGCAGGTCCTTCATCACCCGGTTGACGCCCAAAAGCACGCTATCCGTCGGAGTACCGTCGACCGCATAGCGATGGTCCGACACCTTGCGGATGCGCAGCGGGCGACGCAGGGTCAGGGAATGGCTGGTCGCCGATTGTTCGGTTTCCGGGGCGACGACCCAGACCTCGCGCGCCAC
>DJHY01000167.1:1093-9217 GCA_002433335.1 Rhodospirillaceae bacterium UBA6608
CTCGGGGGCGACAACCCAGACCTCGCGCGCCACGGCGCGCACGGCATCTTCCAGCACCTTGATGCCGGGCGCGTGAATGCCGTCGTCGTTGGAGATCAGAACTCGGGCGTCGGACAGGTCGATACGGCGCGCAGTCATGCCTTTGCGATTACCTCCAGGCCACCCATGTAGGGGCGCAGCACCTCGGGCACCTCGATCGAGCCATCGGCCTGCTGGTAATTCTCCAGAATGCCGACCATGGCGCGCCCGACGGCGACGCCGGACCCGTTGAGGGTATGAACGAAACGCGTCCCCTTTTCGCCCTTGACGCGGCACCGGGCCTTCATGCGCCGGGCTTGGAAATCTCCGCAGTTGGAGCAGCTGGAAATCTCGCGGTATTTGTCCTGCGCCGGTAGCCAGATTTCGATGTCATAGGTCTTGCGCGCACCGAAGCCCATGTCGCCCGTGCACAGGGTGATCACCCGATACGGCAGGCCCAGCTTCTGCAATACAGCCTCAGCGCAGCCGGTCATGCGCTCCAACTCGGCGTCGGAGTTTTCCGGCGCCGAAATCGTGACCATTTCGACCTTCTTGAACTGGTGCTGGCGGATCATGCCGCGCGTGTCCTTGCCCGCCGCCCCGGCTTCGGAGCGGTAGCAATCGGTCAGCGCCGCGAAACGGAACGGCAGGGTATCGTCATCGACGATTTCGCCCGCGACCAGATTGGTCAGCGGCACTTCCGCCGTGGGGATCAGCCAATAGCCGTTTTCCGTGCGGAACAGGTCCTCGGCGAATTTCGGCAACTGCGCCGTGCCATAGACGGCGGCATCGTTGACCAGGGTCGGCGGGGCAACTTCGGTCAGGCCGTGTTCGGCGACGTGGGTATCCAGGAAGAAGTTGGCGAGGGCCCTCTCCAGCCGCGCCAATTGACCGCGAAGTACGACGAAGCGCGCACCCGACAGCTTGGCGGCGTTTTCGAAATCCATCATGCCCAGGCCTTCGCCCAGATCGACATGGTCCTTCGGTTCAAAATCAAAGGTGCGCGGCGTGCCCCATTTGCGGACTTCGACGTTGTCGTCTTCGTCGGCGCCGTCCGGCACGTCGGCGGCGGGCAGGTTCGGGAACCCGGCCAGGGCTTCGTCCAGCTTCACCGAGGCATCCCGCGCCTCGCCTTCGGCGGCGGCCTGCGCGTCCTTGGACTCCGCGACCTTGGCGAGGATTTCCGAGACGTCCTCGCCCTTCGACTTGGCCATGCCGATCTGTTTCGACAGGGCATTGCGCTCGGTCTGGATTTCCTGGGCCTTGGTTTCGGCAGCGCGGCGCACCTTGTCCAGTTCCAACAGGTCCTGGGCGGCGGGCGGCAGCCCCCGGCGTGCCAGCCCCGCATCAAAGTCATCGGGGTTTTCACGGATCCATTTGATGTCGAACATCGCGCACTCTTCGGGGTTTTCGTTACGGAATGCGGACCAGCCGCCAACGCCGGGCGAACCAAGTCCGTCGCGCACTTATAGGCGGGCGAACACGCCCCGTCCAGGGTCGGCGGGGCGTTTCAACAGATCGATTGAATGCGGGAAAAAACCTTAGGGAACGGTGCCCGGCGGCGGCTCATCACCGTCCGCGTCTGCCGCAGCGGCTGGCGTGGGCTCATCCTCGTCGTCATCGTCTTCTTCGGCGTCCGGATCCTCGCCCCGCTTCTTTTCCACCAGTCGCGCGGACAGGATGGAAATTTCGTACAGCAGGATCGTCGGCAGGGCCAAACCGACCTGGCTGATCACGTCGGGCGGGGTCAGCACCGCCGCGGCGACGAAGGCCCCGACAATGGCGTACTTGCGCTTGGCCCGCAGGCCCTTGGAGGTAACGATCCCGATCCGGGCCATCAGGGTGATCACCACCGGCAACTCGAAACACAGGCCGAAGGCAAAGATCAACTGCATGACCAAGGACAGGTATTGGTCGACCTTGGCTTCAAGCTGGATCGGCAGCGAGCCATCGACGCCCGTGGTCTCGAAGCCCAGGAAGAACTTCCAGGCCATCGGGAAAATCAGGTAGTAGACCAGCGCGCCGCCCATGAAGAACAGCACCGGCGTGGCCACCAAAAACGGCGCCAGGGCGCGCTTTTCGTGCTTGTACAGGCCGGGCGCGACAAAGGCCCAGAACTGCATGGCGATGAACGGGAACGCAACGAACAGCGCGGCGAAGAACGAGACCTTCAGATAGGTGAAGAAAGCTTCGTGCAGGGCCGTATAGATCAGCCGCCGTTGCCCGCCCGACTGATGCATGATGTCGGCCAGGGGGTGAACCAGGAAGGCGTAGATATGGTCCGACACGCCGTAGGCCGCGAAGAACAAGACGATCAGCGCGACGAAGCTATAGATCAGGCGCTGCCGCAGTTCGATCAGATGCTCCAACAGGGGCATCTTGACCTCATCGGCGCCGTAGGCTTGCGGATCGTCGTCGCGGGCGGAGTCGGCCATCTTAGCTCTTCACCGTGTCGGTCGCGGCGCCTTCGGTCTTCGCGGGCTCGCCTTGTGCGGTTTCGACCGCGGGCGTATCGGCCTGCGCCGGCTTGGGCTCGGCCGTGGCGCTCTTGGCCGCATCCGCCTTGGTCTCGTTCATGGTGTCGCGGACGGTGCTGTCCAGGTCGGCGGCTTTCTCGATCTCGCCGTCCGGATCCAGGTTGTCCTTGATCTCTTTGGTCACGTCGTAATGCGCGATCTTGTTGGCTTCGCGGCGGATTTCATCCAATTCCACCTCGCGCGCGACCTCGTCCAACCCGGCCTGGAATTCCCCAGCCATGGAGCGGAGTTTTCGAATCGCCTGCATCACCGTACGCACCGCGCGCGGCAAATCCTTCGGTCCGATCACAATGATCGCAAGGATGGCGACGATGAACAGTTCCTGCCAGCCGATATCGAACATGGCGGCTCGGTGCTCCGTTGGACCCTAAATCAGATGAAGCGGGCCGGCCCCAATTCCAAGAGGCACGGGCCCACGTGGTTAGCTGGCGGCTTTGTCCTTTTCCGCCGATGCCGTGGTATCGGCCTTGTCCGCGTCGATCGTCTTGCGCTCAACCGTTGCGTCCGCCGGGGCCTCGTCGTCCTCTTTCATGCTTTTCTTGAACGATTTCAGGCCTTTACCGAAATCCCCCATGAGCCGCGAGATTTTGCCGCCGCCGCCGAACAGAACAAGGACGACGACCAGGACAACCAGCCAATGCCAAATGCTGAATGTACCCATTTTCTGCTTTCTCTTGTGGTTCTTACGAAGTGGGAGGTCGGATGATGGCAGATACGAAGATATGCCGCAATGCCCCCGGCCAGCCCCCCTGGTCCTACGAGTAGACCGGGATAGATGTAAGGCAATCACCTGCTCATGCAAGGCTTTTCGGCCCGTTTGGCGAATTATCCCACAGGATGCAATCCGTCGTCGGGATCCAAGGCGTCCTCGCTGTCGTCTTCGACGATATCGGCACCGCCCGGCGGCGGGGCATCCCCCTCTTCGCCGTCCTCGTCGGAGCCTTCCCCACCCCCGCCCAGCTCGCCGCTGGACCGATAGACGTTCAGCGCCGGGCCGGATTCGAGCAGGCCCATGGCCTTCAATTCCTTGATCCCCGGCAGATCGCGCAGGTTTTCCAGGCCGAAATGATCCAGGAACCCATCGGTCGTGCCCCAGGTCAGCGGCCGCCCCGGCGAATCCTTACGCCCGCGCGGCTTGATCCAGCCTTCTTCCAACAGGGTGTCCATGGTGCCCTTGCTGAGGGACACGCCACGGATTTCTTCGATCTCCGCACGGGTGATCGGTTGGTGATAGGCGATGATCGCCAGGGTCTCGACCGCCGCGCGCGATAGCTTGCGGGTGATCTCGATCTGTTTCGTCATCTGCGCCGCCAGGTCTTCGGCGGTGCGGAACGCCCAAGAGCCCCCGGCGTGGATCAGATTGACGCCGCGCCCGGCGTATTGGTCCTGAAGTTCCGCCAACAGGGCCTTAACGTTCGCATCCTCGGGCAGGCGGTTGCCCAGCACCCGTTCGGTCATCGGCTCGGCCGAGGCGAACAACACCGCCTCCAGCAGCCGCAGGTGATCGCGATTGATTTCGTCGCTCATGGCTTATTGCTCCTCGCCACTTTCGCTTGGCCCGCCTTCACTTGACCTATTTTCGCTTGCCCTATTTTCACTGGGCCCCTCTTCGCGCGGACGCAGATAGATGGGACCGTACGGGTCGCTTTGGCGAATGTTCACTTTGCCTTCCTTGGCAAGTTCCAGACTGGCAACGAAGGTCGAGGCCACCGCCGACCGTCCGAACAACCCACCGCGCAGTTCCTCGGGCAAATAAGACCACAGGGACTGCCAATCCGGGGCATGACCAAGCAGGCGGCGCAGGCGCTTGAGCGCGTCTTCGACCGTATAAACCTCGAACGGTTCGATGTGCAACGTCCGGTCGCCCTTGGTCCCCCGGCGCTTGGTCCGGGCATAGGCCTGCAGCAATTCGAACAGGTTGACGTCCAAAATCTGCTCGGTTTCGACCGCGTGCTTTTCCGGGGCGCCGCGCTGGAAGAACTCGCGCCCCAGCTGCGACCGCTCGGTCAGCAGCAGGCCCGCGTTCTGCATCGCCTCCAGGCGCTGCATCTGGAACGCCAGGGCGGCGGCCATTTCCTCACCGGTCGGTTCGTCCTCGCCGCCCAGGTCGGGCAGCAACAACCGCGATTTCAGATACGCGAGCCAAGCCGCCATGACCAGATAGTCGGCGGCGATCTCCAGGTTCTTGCGCTGGGCGGCGGCGATGAACGACAGGTACTGATCGGCCAGGGCCAGGATCGAGATATGGGTCAGGTCGAGCTTCTGATCGCGGGCCAGCGTCAGCAGCACGTCGAGCGGGCCTTCATAGCCGTCCAGATCGACCATGAAGACGACTTCACGGTGGACTGTCGGTGTTTCCGGCGTTTCGAAATCGTCGCTCATAGATTTCCCCAACTGGGCATTCGCCACCTGGCCTCCCTGCCCGCTCGCCGGGTTTTAGGCGAGTCCGAGCACGGCGAACAGAAAATTCATCAGCGCCTGGGCCGGAACCCCGACCAGCCACCAGAAGATATTCAGGTCCAAACCAATCTGTTCGCCGATGAACGGCAGCAGGAACATGCCGCCCAGGATAATCAGGATTCCAACCCGTTCCAACCTGGCAAGCGGGATGGCCAGGGCATCGGGCAGAATGCCGACGGCCACGCGCCCGCCGTCCAGCGGCGGGATCGGCAGCATGTTGAACACCGCCAGCACCAGATTGATCCAGACCGAATTGACCAAATTGTTGGCGACCCACTCGGCAGCGTCCGGCGGCAGCGAGGTCACGCTGGTCAGGGCCAGCGCCGACAGAAAGGCCAGGATCAGGTTCGAGCCCGGCCCGGCGGCGGCAACCAAGACCATGTCGCGGCGCGGACGGTTCAGGCGGCTGAAATTCACCGGCACCGGCTTGGCGTAGCCGAACATGAACCGCCCACCCGAAACCAGAAGCAACAACGCCGGCATCAGGATCGTGCCGAACCGGTCGACGTGCTTCAGCGGGTTGAAGGTGACCCGTCCCAGCCGGCGGGCCGTGTCGTCGCCCAGCATGTCGGCGATGAAGCCGTGCGATGCTTCGTGAAACGTGACGGCGAACAGCACGGGCAACACCCAGACGGATGCCGTGTACAGCAACCCGCCCAAATCGAATTCGTTCATCATCTGCTTACTCCGGCGCGGCCCGGCGCACGGCTTCCCCCCGGGCGAAGCGCGCCTGGGCCTGTTCCGTCAAAATATGGGTCGCTTCGGCGATCGGCGCCATCTCGGCCATGTCGCCATTGCAGTGCAGGACCACGTCACAGCCCGCCGCCAAGGCCCGCTTGGCGCGCTTTCCGAAATCACCGGATAGGGCGTGCATCGACAGATCGTCGGAGATCAGCAACCCGTCGAACCCGATATCATCGCGAATGACCTGTTGGATGACCGTTTTGGAGAACGTCGCGCAGTTATCGGCATCGACGGCGGTATAGACGACATGCGCCGTCATCGCCCAAGGTGCGACGTTCAGACGGCGGAACGGCTCGAAATCCGTTTTGCGTAGAACCTTCAACGGCGTTTCTACCACCGGCAAAGCCTTATGGCTGTCCACCGTGGCCCGGCCATGGCCGGGAATATGCTTGATCACCGGGGTCACGCCCTCGGCATGCAGGCCATCGATGATCACGTTGCCCAGGGTCGCGATGGCTTCGGAATTTTGCCCCAAGGCGCGGTCGCCGATGATCGGGTCCGCATCGGCCTGCGGCAGGTCCAAGACCGGCCAGCAATCGACGGTAATTCCCAGGTCCGCCAAATCGCGGGCGATGGCCCGCGCATTGACGTCCAATTCCGCCGCCGCCAATTTCGGGTCGTCCCGATACAGATCGGCGAAGACCGAGGCCGAAGGCCGTTCCGGCCAATGGGGCGGTTTCAAGCGCTGCACCCGCCCCCCTTCCTGATCGATCAGGACCGGCGCGAATTCGTCGCCAACGGTTTCGCGCAGGTCATTGACCAGGATGCGGACCTGATCCGGATCCTCGACATTGCGGGCGAACAGAATGAAGCCGAGCGGATTGGTCTCGGCGAAGAAACGCTTTTCCGCATCCGACAGACGGGGACCTTCGCATCCGAAGATCGCCGCCCGGGGCAACCCTTGAGGCCGGAATTTCATTTGCCGGGGGCAATCACAAGACAGCCCTGCCCGCGCTTGGACAGGGTGGCGCAGATCGACCGCGCCTGATCCTTACTTTGGGCCGGGCCCAAGCGGATACGGTAGAACACGCCCTTGGCCCCCAGGTCGGCGCGGACCACATGGACGGCCAACTTACCCAGGACATCGCTGTGTTTCTTCTTCAGGCGTTCGCCTTCGGCATTGGCCGCCGAGGCCGCGCGCGACGCCGCCAATTGCACCTGCCATCCGCTGGTCACGGCGGCGGTTGCCGTTTCGACCTTCGGCGCGGCTTTGGCGGCGGGTTGCGGCGCGGTCTTGACCGGTTCCGCCGGGACCGCCGGCGGTGGCGGCGGCGTGGCTGTTGCCTGCTGCGATTTCGGGACCAGGGCGATCGGGCCGCCCGAGGGCTGCGTCGGTGCCGCGGTGGGCGCAGGCGCCGGCTGTGGGGTCGGTGCCTTGGCCACCGTCTGCGCCGGTGCAATGGCCGCGCTGGTCACCTGTTGCGGCGCGACCGGCTTGGGTGCGGGCGGCGGCGCGGCGGGCAGCAAGGGTTCGGCGGCGGCCTGTTCGGCGGGCGGGGCTAGGTCCTTGCCCGCTGCGACAGACGGGGTCGGCGGCGGCGCGCTCGGCTGGGCCGGGGCCTCGGCATGGGGCAATTCCTTCGCCTGCTCCGGCGGCGGCAACAGGTTTTCGACCCGGCCGGTCGGGGCCTCGCCCTGCATGCGTTTGTTGATATCGTAGTCGCGGAACGGGATTTCCTGTCCGCCCGGATTGGCGGGGCGTTCCTTGATCGGCCCGGCGGCGGCATGGACGGTCGGCACCTGACCGCCGTCGTCGCCCCCCAAACCGGCCAGGCGATCACCGAACAGGAATCCGCCCAGTCCGGCCCCGGTGATCAGGATCAGCACCAGCAGCAGCCAGACCGTGGTCGGCACACGGCGGCGGCGCTTGGGTTCCGGTTCGAACTCCAACGCGTCCGAAGCGGAGACGCGGATATCGCTATTGGGCCGGCGGGCCATGGTCGATCCCTCGAAACTTTTTACGTGCTTACCGTCTGCCGTCTGCGTCGTCGACGTTGCCCGTTTAGGACGTCCGCGCGTGCAGGTCAAACAGGCGGCGGTGTTCTTCCCCGGCGTAACGGTCGGTCATGCCGGCGATGAAATCGCAAAGGTGCTGCGCCGTCGCCTGTGTTTCCGGGCCGTCAACCTTTGCCCGCCACTCGGTCGGCAGGCATTCCGGCTCGCGGATCAGCAGGCTGAACAGGTCCTTGACGACGCGGCGCGCCTTGCTGGTCATACGGTTCAGCTTGTAGTGCCGGTACATGTTTTCGAACAAGAACTTCTTCAGCGCCGCATCCCATTCGCGCATGTCGTCGGAAAACCCGACCACGGGGCGGCCCAAATGGCGCACGGCCTCTGGGCTGTCGGGCTTGCCGTCGCCCAGGCG
>DJHY01000167.1:9510-9744 GCA_002433335.1 Rhodospirillaceae bacterium UBA6608
CCTTCGGGCTTGCCGTCGCCCAGGCGACGCTGCGTCTCGTCGATCACGTCGGTCACCATATCGCCGATCATGCGGCGGACGGCTTCGTGAATGTGGTGCGATTCGTCCAGGTCCGGCATCTCGCGCCGGACTTCGAAAAAGATCCGCCCGACGAAGGGCACATCGATCAAATCGTCGATGGTGAACAGCCCGGCGTTCAGGCCGTCGTCGATGTCGTGATTGTTGTAGGCGATG
>DJHY01000167.1:10045-10271 GCA_002433335.1 Rhodospirillaceae bacterium UBA6608
GTCGTGATTGTTGTAGGCGATGTCGTCGGCGATGGCCGCGATCTGCGCCTCGGCCCCGGCGTAGGTATGAAGCTCCAGGTCCTGAAGTTCCTGGTATTCGGCGATCGCCCGGGGCAGCGGCAGGTTGCCGCTGTTGATCAGGGGGCCATTGTGCTTGACCACCCCTTCCAAAGTTTCCCAGGTCAGGTTCAGGCCGTCGAACGCCGGATAGCGTTCTTCCAGCTTG
>DJHY01000230.1:0-2251 GCA_002433335.1 Rhodospirillaceae bacterium UBA6608
CGTTTCCCTCGTCGTCGTCATTGCGGGACAGTTCCCGCCAGGTCACGCAAATAGCGCAGGCCTTGGATCGCGCGGACGCCGTACCATGACAGCATTTCCCCGTCGACAGATTGGACCTTGGCGCCGTGGGCGGGGAAGGCCGCGCGGAACGCGTCCAGGTGTTCGTCCTTGAACGGGAACGGTTCGGTGGAGAACAGCACGCGGTCGATGTCGTCAAGTAACCTGTCGGTTATGTCGATTTCCGGGTAGCGCGCGCCGTCCGGAGTTTGCCAGGTGCGCCAATTGATCAGCGACAGGAACCGCGAAATATAGGTCTCTCGCCCGACGGTCATCCAGGGCGCTTTCCAGATCAGGTAAAGCGCCCGGGTTTCCTCGGTCGGGCGGTCGGCGAGCAGGCTTTGCAATGCGGCGTCGAATTCATCGGCCAAGGCATCGGCCTCGGCGCGGCGATCGAAGACGCCACCCAGCAGGCGGATCAACGGGGCGTTGTCGGCGGGCTCGATCGGGTGGGTAACCACGGGCAGGATGCCCCGGCTTTCCAGTTCGTCGGCGATTTCTTTGGGGTTTTCATCGACGTTCAGAACCGCGTGGGTCGGCCGGGCGGCCTCAACCTTGCGCCAATTGACCTGTTTGGTGCCGCCCAGACTTTTGACCTGTTTGACCTGTTCCGCCGGATGAATGCAAAACGCGGTGCGCCCGACGACGTTGTCTCCCAGGCCCAGGGCGAACAGCGTTTCGGTCAGCGACGGGACCAGGGAAAGAATGCGGGCGTTCGGGGCCGGCTGATGGCGCCGTCCCGTCCAGTCGGTCAAATAGGCATCGTCGATGCCATGGCCGCCTGGAGCAGGCGATGTCATGAGGCCTCGTCCAGGGCGGCGTCGATGGCCTCTTGGGCCTCGAGCCAGGCCTGTTCGGTCGCGGCCAGGGTATCCTTGGTCTGTTTATGGGCGACCTGCAGTTCCATCAACTTGGACGTTGGGCCGTTGTAGATATCCGGCTCGGCCAGCTTGGCTTCCAGTTCGGAAATTCGCTGGCTCAGCTTTTCCATTTTCTTTTCGGCGTCCTGGACTGATTTACGCAGGGCCGCCGTTTCCTCGCGCCGCCGTGCGCGTTCGCGGCGCTGTTCTTTCTTGTCGATGGCGGGCGCGGCATCGTCGCCTTTGTTGGTCTGGGCGTTGCGGCGCGCGGCGCGGCGCTCTTCCATCAACAGGGCGGTATAATCTTCGAGGTTGCCGTCGAAGGATTTGCAGGTTCCGCCCGAAACCAGCCACAGGCGATCACAGACCAAGTCGATCAAATGCGCATCGTGGGTCACCAGCACGATCGCGCCGTCGTATTCGTTCAAGGCCTGGACCAGAGCTTCGCGGGCGTCGACATCCAGGTGGTTGGTCGGTTCGTCCAGGAACAGGATATGCGGCGCCTCGATACTCATCAGCGCGAACAACAGGCGCGATTTCTCGCCGCCGGACAGAACCTCGACCTTGCTGTCGGCCAGATCGCCGGAAAAGCCGAACCGACCCAGGTGGCTGCGCACCTTGGTTTCCGTGGCCATCGGCAGGGCGCGGGCCATATGTTGAAACGGAGATTCGTTGAGATGCAGTTCTTCCTGCTGATGTTGGGCGAAGTAACCCACCTTCAACTTTGACGACTTCACGATCTTACCGTCCAGCGGCTTCAACCGTTCGGCCAGCATCTTGATCAGCGTCGATTTACCGTTGCCGTTGGCCCCTATCAGGCCGATGCGGTCGTCCATGTCGATCCGCAGGTCGAGTTTCTTAAGGACCGGCGTATCGCCGTAGCCGACATCCACGTCGTCCATCGCGATCAACGGCGGGGACAACGGGTCGGGATCGGGAAAATTGAAGGTGGTGGTCTTTTCGTCGATGACCGAGGCAATGGGTTCCATGCGGGCCAGCATCTTCATGCGGCTCTGCGCCTGGCTGGCCTTCGATGCCTTGGCCTTGAAGCGGTCGACGAAGGCCTGGATACGCCGTTGTTCGGCCAATTGCTTGGCCTGCAGCTTGGCCTGCTGGGCCTGGCGTTCACGGCGCGTGCGCTCGAACCGGTCGTAATTCCCGACATAGCGGGTCAGCTTGCGTTCGGACAGGTGGGCGATCTCGTCCACCACCTTGTTCAACAACGTACGGTCGTGGCTGATGACCAACAGCGTGCCTTGCCAGGATGCCAAATAGCTTTCCAGCCAAAGGGCGGCTTCCAGGTCCAGGTGGTTGGTCGGTTCGTCCAGCAGCAG
>DJHY01000230.1:2540-6583 GCA_002433335.1 Rhodospirillaceae bacterium UBA6608
TGGTTGGTCGGTTCGTCCAGCAGCAGGAAATCGGGCCGGGCGAACAAAGTCGCGGCCAAGGCCACGCGCATGCGCCAGCCGCCGGAAAATTCGGAACAGCCGCGGGCCTGCGCTTCTTCATCGAATCCGAGGCCAGCCAGGATACGGGCGGCGCGGGCGGGTGCGGTCTGCGCGTCGATATCGGCGAGGCGGTTATGAATGTCGGCGATGCGGCCCGGGTCTTTGGCGGATTCGGCCTCGGCCAGAAGGGCGCTGCGCTCGGTATCGGCGGCCAGGACCGTATCCAGCAGGCTGGTCGAATCCGAGGGCGCTTCCTGCGCCACCGTGCCGATCCGCGCCGTAGGGCGGACGCGCACCGCACCTTCGTCCGGATGGGCGTCGCCCAGGATCATTCGGAACAGGGTGGTCTTGCCCGTTCCGTTGCGGCCGACAAGGCCCATCTTTCGTCCCTGCGGCAGGTGGAGGGTGGCTTTTTCGAACAGCACCCGTCCGCCCAGGCGAAAGGTCATGTCATTCACATGCAGCATGGCGGGGTGATAGCACGGCCCGGGCCATCATGGGAAACGCCGTTTGCGGGGGGAAGGAGCACGGAATTCCGGAAATGAAATGCCGGGCCGCGGATGGTGGGGGGAGGAGGAGCCGCGGCCCGGCGTGCCCCGAAAGGCATGACTATGGGGGGAGAGGAGGATCAGCCTTTCGGGTGTCTGCGAAACCCCAGGCGGGCGAGCGCCAATCGTGCGGAACGCGCCAGCCCCCCTGGTAGTTCCTATAGCGTAATGTCCGGTTAAATTAGATTTCCGTCAATAAGCCTAATGTCTAGGTTGGACCTATATCAACCAATGGGTTGGGGGAATTCACCCTGTGAAATTTAATCAAAAAAATTAATCCATACGCCTTGAATGGATCGATAATAGCGATTAAGTGCAGGCTATGAGCACACACCTGCCAACATTGCGCCAACTGCAATATTTGATCGCCGTTGCCGAAGAAGGCCATTTCGGCCGCGCCGCGCAACGCTGTTTCGTCACACAGTCGACCCTGAGCGCCGGGATTCAGGAGCTTGAGTCGATTCTCGGTATCACCGTGATCGAGCGGACGAAGCGCCGGGTCGCGGTCACGCCGCTGGGGCAGGAATTGGTGGCGCGGGCGCGTCGCGTCCTGGCCGAAGTCGAGGATATGACGGTGACGGCCAAGGCCAGCACCCAACCGTTGACCGGTTTGCTGCGGCTCGGGGCCATTCCGACCATTGGGCCTTATGTCTTGCCGAAGATTCTGCCGCCGCTGCGCACGTCCTATCCGGATTTGCGTCTGTATCTGTGCGAAGAACAGACCGCCCGTTTGGTCGATCAATTGATCGGTGGCGATTTGGATGTGGCGATTTTGGCGCTGCCCTATGAAATGGGCGACCTGGAATGCATGGTTCTGGCCGACGATCCATTCTGGCTGGCTGTGCCTAAGGATCACGAACTGGCAAAGTCGAAAGAGCCGATTGCCGCCGAGGCATTGAGCGGCGAAGACCTGTTATTGCTGGGCGATGGCCATTGCATGCGCGATCACGCCCTGGCGGCCTGTCAACGTCAACCGGCTCCCGGTCGTTCGGGCATGTTCCAGGCGACCAGCCTCTATACCTTGGTGGAATTGGTAGCGGGCGGATTCGGCGCGACGTTGCTGCCGGGGATCGCCTTGAATTCCGATCATGTGCGGGCCGCCGATGTGGTGCTGCGTCCGCTTGCCGGTGGCGCAGGGCGGCAGATTGCCCTGGCTTGGCGGCGTAGCTCGGCCCGCCGGTCCGAATTCAAGCTGTTGGGACAGTTCCTTAAGAATCAACTGTCTCCGGACGTGGCTGCATAGGCGGCTACGCGGCGGTGCAACATGTCACCGCCCTTTCCCTTGCATGGCGGGTAGGAACCGACTATAACCCGCGCCGTTTCCGGGGCGCCGCGTTTGGCGGCCCCGACTAAGGCGCCGACAACCCGGCCAAAGGATGCCGTGGACGGCCATTTTAATTTACCGACATCTGAAACCAGCCGAACGAACAACCATACAAGGGGATCGACCATGGCTCTTGAGCGTACGCTCTCCATCATCAAACCCGATGCCACCCGCCGCAATCTGACCGGTAAGATCAATGCCCGGTTCGAAGACGCCGGCCTGCGCATCGTCGCCCAGCGCCGCGTGCAGCTGACCAAAGAACAGGCCGAAGGCTTTTACGCCGTTCACCGTGAGCGGGCCTTCTTTGGCGAACTGGTTGCCTTCATGATCTCCGGCCCCGTCGTGGTCCAGGTCCTGGAAGGTGAAAACGCTGTTGTCCGCAACCGCGAAATCATGGGCGCCACCAACCCGGCCAACGCCGACGAAGGCACGATCCGTAAGGATTTCGCCGAGAGCATCGAAGCCAACTCGGTGCACGGTTCCGACTCGCCGGAAAACGCGGCGATCGAAATCCGCTACTTCTTCAGCGAGATCGATATCGTCGGCTAACGCCGCTCCCGAAGGGAGCCGCAGGTTAGTTAACCGGCGATGCCCGAGGGATTGACGATAGACGTATTCGAAGGGGCCGCGCCGTCGATGATGGCGCGGTCTTTTTCGTCGATGGTCACGCGGCCTTCGGCGATCAGGCGAACGGCGAGCGGATAAATCTCGTGTTCGCGTTCCAACACCCGGGCGGCCAGAGCGTCCGGCGTGTCGTCGGACAGAACCGGCACAACCGCCTGAACGATGATTGGGCCCGTATCCATTTCCTTGCGCACGTAATGTACGGTGCACCCGGCGAAGCGGGCACCCAGCGCCAAAACGCGTTCCTGCACGTCCAGCCCCTTGAACGAAGGCAGCAGCGACGGGTGGATGTTGATCATCTTGTCGCGCCAATGATCGACGAACTCGTCGGACAGCAGGCGCATGAACCCGGCCAGGCAAACCAATTCGGTCCCCACGGCTTCCATCGCCGCCGTCATTTCACGGTCGAAGGTCGCACGGTCGGCGAAGTCCTTATGGTCGATCACCTGGGTTGCGATCCCGGCCTTGGCGGCGCGGTCCAACCCTTGTGCGCCCGGACGGTTCGACAGAACCAGGATGATCTCGGCCGGGAAGGCCGGGTCGGCGCAGGCGTCGATCAGGGCCTGCAGGTTTGACCCGCGGCCCGAAATCATGACCGACAGCTTCAATTTGCTCACGAGCCGGAAACCTGCACCGCTTCACCCGAGGGCCGGGCTACGACCTTGCCGATGATGCTGACGTCTTCGCCCGCATCACGGAACAGGCTTTCCAGGCGCAAGGCCTCGTCGGCGGCGGCGATCACCACCATACCGACGCCGCAATTGAAGGTCCGCAGCATCTCCTTGGGCGCGATGTTGCCGGCTTCCTGAAGCCAGTCGAACACCGGCGGTCGCGTCCAGGCCGCGCCGTCCAGATCGACGCCCAGGCCGTCCGGCAGGACGCGGGGAATGTTTTCCAACAGGCCGCCGCCGGTGATATGGGCCAGGGCCTTGACCCCGCCGGAGCGAATCGCGGCCAAGCAGGATTTGACGTAAATCCGCGTCGGGGCCAGTAGGGCTTCGGCCAAGGTGGCGCCGGTTTGGAACGGCGCCGCGTCGCCATATCCGACGCCCGCCCGTTCCGCGACCTTGCGGACCAGCGAGAACCCGTTGGAGTGAACGCCCGACGACGCCAGGGCCATCACCACATCGCCCTCGGCCACCTCGCGACCGGTCAGTTCCTGGCCGCGTTCGACCGCACCGACCGAGAACCCGGCCAGATCGTAATCGCCCGCCGCGTACATGCCCGGCATTTCGGCCGTCTCGCCGCCGATCAGGGCGCATCCGGCCTGACGGCAGCCCTCGGCCACGCCGGCGACGACGCGTGCGGCGGCATCGGGGGCCAGCTTGCCGGTGGCGAAGTAATCTAGGAAGAACAGGGGTTCCGCCCCCTGAACGACCAGATCGTTGACGCACATCGCCACAAGGTCGATGCCCACGCCGTGATGGCTGCCATGCTCCTGGGCCAGCTCCAGTTTGGTTCCCACGCCATCGGTGCCTGACACCAGC
>DJHY01000230.1:6807-7112 GCA_002433335.1 Rhodospirillaceae bacterium UBA6608
TGACGCACATCGCCACAAGGTCGACCCCGACGCCGTCATGGCAATCGGCATCGATGGCGATTTTCAGTTTCGTGCCGACCCCATCGGTCGCGGCAACCAGGACCGGGTCCTGATAGCCTGCCGCGCGGGGGTCGAAGAATCCGCCGAATCCGCCCAGTCCGCCCATGACACCAGGGCGGTTGGTCGATTTGGCCAGCGGGCCGATGGCATCCACCAATGCATTACCGGCGTCGATGTCGACGCCTGCATCGCGGTAGCTCAGGCCCGCGCCGTTTTTTTCGCTGTCGCTAATCCCTTCCTCCCTC
>DJHY01000053.1 GCA_002433335.1 Rhodospirillaceae bacterium UBA6608
GCCGACAGAACGAAGCGGTCACGGTCCGGCCACTGCGGTGCCGAAGCGTCGAATTTCATGAACCGGGAAAACAGAACCGTCGCCGCGTCGGCCATGCCCATGGGCATGCCCGGATGGCCGGAATTGGCCTTCTGAACGGCATCGACGGAAAGGAAGCGGATGGCATTCGCCATCATCTGCTGAGATACGGCATCGGCGGCCGCCGCTTGCGTGGCCACACTCGAACCGGTGTCTGGAGCTGACATGGGAGTCTCCTGAAGCGGACGTCGCCGCCGCCCGACGGCCGGGGAATCCAGCCTGATTTCGGGGACCGGGCGGCTGCGGCATGAATAACCGCTCACCGTGTCCAGGGCAAGCCGCCAAACGGGGAAAATATGCCGTATTTCGGGGAAAACTTGTCGGCGGCGAGAGCACTCCCTAGATTAAGGGCCCATCGCCCTCAGCACACAAGGATGCCCACCGTGCAAGTGCAACGCGCAATCGAAAGCAAATTGGCCGAAAACCTGTCGCCCGAACATCTGGAAGTGGTCAACGAAAGCCATATGCATTCGGTGCCGCCGGGCTCCGAGAGCCATTTCAAGGTGATTGTGGTGTCGCCGCAATTCGACGGTCTGAACCGCGTTAAACGGCACATGGCGGTCAATGCGATCCTGGCGGATGAACTGGCTGGACCGATTCATGCCCTATCGATGGAAACCTATACCGCCGGTGAATGGCAGCAACGCGGAGGCCGCACCATGGCTTCGCCGCAATGCATGGGGGGATCGAAAGCGGACCAAGCCTGATCAGTCCGCGCCCACCCGGGCCAAAAAATAGAATGCTGCGCTGCAAAATGCCCTTGAAATTTTCGCCAGGGAGGGCAATGTTCATGCCTCGCACTTATCCGAGCCGGGCCACTTAGCCCGATTTTTTTTACGGTTATCCAGAATAGCCATTCCGTTAAACACCAGAGCATTTCGCTTTTATGGGGACTGCCATGCGCCTGTTTCTTCTGCCCGCCCTCGGGGTTTTCGCCCTTTGTCTTCAAATCGCCGCGCCCGCACAGGCCCAAATGGGTCCGATGCCGGTCACCGTTGCGAAGCCGATCACCGAAAAGATCGTCGAATGGGATGAATACACCGGTCGCTTCGAAGCACAGGATCGCGTGGAAATCCGCGCCCGCGTTTCGGGCTTTCTGGAATCCGTGCATTTCAAGAACGGCGACCTCGTCTACAAGGGCGACCTATTGTTCGTGATCGATCCCCGCCCCTTCGAAGCGCAGTTGGACGTGGCCAAGGCCTCGCTCGCCGCGGCCAAAACCCGTGCCGACCTGGCCGAACGGGAGTTCAAGCGCGCCGAAAGCCTGTTGAAGCGCAATAACATCTCGCGCGAAACCTTCGACCAGCGCCGGGCGGAGTTGGAAACCTCGCGCACGACCGTGCTGTCGACCCAGGCTCAGGTTCGTATCGCGCAACTGAACCTTGAATTCACCCAGGTCAAAGCACCGATCACCGGCCGTATTTCCGATGCACGGGTCGACGTCGGCAACCTGGTCGAAGGCGGCTCGGCTCAGTCGACGCTGCTGACGACGCTGGTTTCCCTCGACCCGATCCTGTTCACGTTCTCGGCTTCCGAAGCGGAATTCCTGAAGTACAACCGCCTGCACGTCGCGGGCGAGCGGGAATCCTCGCGCGATTCCACCAGCCCCGTTTACCTGCGCCTGATGGACGAGGACGAATTCACCCGCGAGGGCAAGATCTCCTTCGTCGACAACGAACTGTCGCCCAACTCCGGCACGATCCGTTTTCAGGCGCTGTTCGACAATCCCTTCGGCTTCCTGACGCCTGGCACCTTCGGCCGCCTGCGGATGGCCGGAACGGCGGAATTCCAAGCCGTTCTGGTGCCTGATGCGGCGATCGTCTCGGACCAAAGCCGCAAACTGGTCCTGGCCGTCGACGGCGAGGGCAACGTCAAAGGTATCCCGGTCGAATTGGGCCCGATCCACAAAGGCCTGCGGGTCATCCGCAGCGGCCTGAATGAAAACACGACGATCGTCATGCGGGGTATTCAGCGCGCCCGCCCGGGCGGCAAGGTCATCGCCAAACCGGCGGAACTGTTGCCCGACGGCACCCTGAAAGAACAGCCGGCCGCCCAGCCCGCAAAGCCCGCCGAGAACAAGTAAGGCATCCCGATCATGCGTTTTACCCACTTCTTCGTCGATCACCCGATCTTTGCGTCGGTCATATCGATTCTCATCACGCTGCTCGGGTTCATTGCCTATCTGGGCTTGCCCGTCGCGCAGTATCCTGAAATCGCGCCGCCGACCATTCAGGTTTCGGCGACCTACCCCGGTGCGTCCGCCGAAACGGTCGCGGCCACCGTCGCGACCCCGCTGGAACAAGAAATCAACGGCGTCGAAGGCATGCTCTACGCCAAGTCGGAAGCCACCGGCGACGGCGTGTTGAACCTTCAGGTCACGTTCAAGCTGGGCACCAATCTGGACGATGCCCAGGTTCAGGTGCAGAACCGCGTGTCCATCGCCGAAGCCCGCCTGCCGGAAGAAGTCCGCCGCTTAGGCGTGACGGTGAAGAAGAGCTCGCCCGACCTGATGATGGTCATTCACCTGCTGTCGCCCGACGGCACCCGCGACCAGTTGTACATTTCCAACTATGCGCGGACGCAGGTTCTGGACCGTCTGACCCGTATTCCCGGTGTGGGCGAAGCCCGTGTGTTCGCCGAGCGCGCCTATTCCATGCGCGTCTGGCTCGACCCGGAACGCATCGCCAACTTCAACCTGACCGCCGGCGACGTGGTCGCGGCCCTGCGCCAGAACAACATTCAGGTCGCCTCGGGCATCATCAACCGCCTGCCCGTGCCCGAACCGTCTGCGTTCGAGTTGAACGTCGAAACCCAAGGCCGCCTGATCGCGCCCGAGGCCTTCGCCGACATTATCGTCAAACGGGGCGAAGGCACCGGCGTGGTTCGCGTGCGTGATATCGCCCGCGTCGAACTGGGCGCCCAGGACTATCAGACCACGGCCTATCTGGACCGCTCCACGGCCCTGCCGATCGTGATCATGCAGCGTCCCGGCTCCAACGCCCTGGAAACGGCCAAGGAAGTCATCGACACCATGGACGAGTTGGCCAAGGACTTCCCCCCGGGCTTGGCGCACACCATCGTCTACAACCCGACGGAATACATCGCCCGTTCGGTCGATGCCGTGTACGCCACCATTGCCGAAGCGGTGGTTCTGGTCGTGCTGGTGATCCTGATCTTCCTGCAGAACCTGCGCGCCGCCGTGGTGCCGATCATCGCCATTCCAGTATCGCTGATCGGGACCTTCCTGGTCATGGGAATGCTCGGCTACTCGATCAACAACCTGACCCTGTTCGGTCTGGTACTGGTGATCGGGATCGTGGTCGACGACGCGATCGTCGTGGTTGAAAACGTCGAACGATACCTGTCACGCGGGATGTCTCCACGCGAGGCCGCGCATAAGACAATGGACGAAGTCGGCGGCGCATTGGTCGCCATGTCCCTGGTGCTGGTCGCGGTGTTCCTGCCGTCGGCGTTCATCGAGGGCATTTCCGGCCAGTTCTATCGTCAGTTCGCGGTCACCGTGGCCACGGCGACGATGATTTCGCTGATCGTATCGCTCAGCCTATCGCCCGCGCTCTGCGCCCTATTGATGAAGGCCGGACACGACGGCGTGCCCGAGCGTCATGGCTTGTCCCGCGTCATCATGGCGCCGTTCGACAAGTTCTCCGGTTGGTTCAACTGGGGCTTCGAGAAGCTCAACATCGCCTATGGCGAAGGCACCAAGCGGTTCGTCCGCAAGGCGGCCCTGGTTCTGGGCGTTTACGCCGGTCTGCTCGGCCTGACGGTCTATGAATTCAAAACCACGCCGTCGGGCTTCATCCCCGAACAGGATCAAGGCTACCTGATCACCGTCGTGCAGTTGCCCGCCGGCTCCAGCCTGGCCCGGACCGACAAGGTCGTGCGCCGCGCCATCGACGTAATCCTGAAGCATCCGGACGTGGCCCACGCGGTCGCCTTCGCCGGGTTCGACGCCGCGACCTTCACCAACGCGCCGAACGGCGGTGCCATCTTCGTGCCGTTGAAGCCCATCGCCGAACGCGATGCGCGCGGATCGACGGTGCACAAGATTCTGGGCGAATTGCAGGGGCAGTTGTTCCAGATCGAGGAAGCCAGCATCTTCCTGGTCGCTCCGCCGCCGGTGCGCGGCATCGGCCGTGGCGGCGGTTGGAAGCTGTACGTGCAGGATCGTCGCGGACGCGGCATCGAGGCCCTGCAGGCGGCCGCCCAATCCCTGGTCGCCGCGGCGAACCAGGAACCGGGCCTGACCCGCGTGTTCTCGCTATTCAACTCGGCCACGCCCAAGATCTATGCGGACATCGACCGCACCAAGACGGAAATGTTGGACGTGCCGGTCGAGAACGTGATGGAAGCGCTCGAGGTCTATATCGGGTCGGCCTACGTCAACGACTTCAACTTCCTGGGCCGGACCTTCCGAGTGACGGCGCAGGCGGACGGTCAGTTCCGTGACCAGCCGGGCGACGTGGCAAAGCTGAAGACCCGATCAACCAACGGCGACATGGTGCCGCTGGGCTCGCTCGCGACCTTCCACGACATCACCGGTCCGCACCGCGTGCCGCGATACAACCTGTATCCGGCGGCGGAAGTTCAGGGCGCCAAGCTGCCCACGATCTCGACCGGGGAAAGCCTGGCCAAGGTCGAGGCCCTGGCGGAAAAGGTCCTGCCGGCCGGGTTCGGCTTCGAATGGACGGAAATCGCCCTGCAGCAAAAACTCGCGGGCGACACCGCGATGTTCGCCTTCGGCCTGGCCGTCGTGTTCGTGTTCCTGCTGCTGGCGGCCCTTTACGAAAGCTGGGCCTTGCCGATGGCGGTCATCCTGATCGTTCCGATGTGCCTATTGGCGTCGATCGTCGGGCTGAACATGCGGGGCATGGATTCCAACATCCTGGCCCAGGTCGGCTTCGTCGTGCTGATTGCCCTGGCCGCGAAGAACGCGATCCTGATCGTGGAATTCGCCAAACAAGGCGAAGAGGAAGGCATGTCGGCGGCCGAGGCCGCGATCAATGCGGCCCGGACCCGTCTGCGGCCGATCCTAATGACGTCCTTCGCCTTCATCCTGGGCGTGGTGCCGCTGATGCTGGCCACCGGCGCCGGTGCGGAAATGCGTCAGGTGCTGGGCACGACCGTGTTCTCGGGCATGGTCGGGGTCACGTTCTTCGGCCTGATCTTCACGCCGACGTTCTATGTGGTTTGCCGCTGGTTGGCGGATAAGCTGCGCGCCCTGATGGGCCGTCAGCACCACACCACGCCGCCCGCCGCCTGATCGCGGCGCGCATACCCTTACCGGGGCCGGGCAACGGCGGTTCGACCGCCCTGCCCGGCCTTTTGGTTTGGGAACTACTTTTTGCGGAACTTAACGCCGAAGTCGTCTTCGTAGATCTTTATGATCGAGCTTTTGGGCCCATCGCCGTGACCGGCTTCCATGGCCCGCTCATAGATCGCAGCCATCGCGTCGGCCAGCGGCGTTTCGCCGTCCACGTCGGCGGCCATCTGGCGCACGTTCAGGATGTCCTTGTAGGCGCCCTGCATCGGGAAATCGCCGGAGAAGTCGTCGTTCAGGATCTTCGGCACGAAGTGTTCCGACGCGAACGACCGCGACGAGCCGGTCAGAACCATCTTTTCCAATTGATCGATGCCGATCCCGGCCTTTAACGCCAGCGGCAGCAGTTCGCAGAACGCCGTAATGTTGATGTCGTAGATCACGTTGTTCAGGCCCTTCATCGACTGACCCGCGCCGATCGGCCCGGCATGGATGATGTCCGAACCGCAAGCCTGCAGGTACGGCAGCCCCCGGTCGAAGTCGTCCTTGGCCCCGCCGACCATGATCGTCAGGGTCCCGTCGGCGGCGCGGCGCGGCAGGCCGGAAATGGGGCAATCGCAATAGCCGACGCCCTTGTCGCCCGCTTCCTTGGCGATGGCGATGGCCTTGTCGCGGACCATGGTCGTGGCGTCCAGGATCAGAATGCCCTCGCGACCGGCCTCGACAATGCCCGCCGGGCCATTGCCGCCCGATTGATCGGGATTGGGGCCGAACACCACGTCGCGGACCTGCGGCGCGTCGGGCACACAAAGAACGATCACGTCTGTTTTTTCGGCGACTTCCGCCGGGCTGGCGCAGGCCACGGCACCGGCATCGGTCAACACCTTCACCGCATCCGGCAGGGCGTCATAGACATAAACGGTCTTGGCCGCCTTCACGAGGTTCAGGGCCATGCCCCGACCCATGGTGCCAAGGCCGACGAAACCGACGGTGTTCAAGGTCATCTGGATGTTCCTTCGTCTGTCGCCGGCGCGGCGCGCGGCCCCCTGCCCCGTGCCGCGCCTGCTTTTTCGTTGATTATTTAAGGGTCAGTTCGACCGTGCCCAGGTCGCCGAAATCGGCCACCGCCGTCTCGCCGACGGCCATGGGGTCCAGGCCCGTGCAGGTGCCGGTCGACACCCATTCGCCGTTGTTCAGGCCCACACCCGCGCGGGACAGGTGATTGGCCAGCCAGGTCAGCGAGGCCAGCGGATCGCCCAGCGCGCGCGAACCGGGGCCGGAGCCTTTCTCGACCCCATCGACCCGCATGGTCACGATCTGCTCGCGGAAATCCATCTCCGGGCTGTAGGCCTTGGCATCGCCCAGGACCAACCCTTCGTTGACGCCGCCGTCGGCCAGCAGCAGCGGCAGAACCTTGCCGCCCAGACCGCCGACATAGCGGGTGCCGACCAGC
>DJHY01000120.1:0-4699 GCA_002433335.1 Rhodospirillaceae bacterium UBA6608
CTCGTGCCCGCCCAGCATTGCCGCCGCGAAAGTTCATCTCGGCGACATGCTGCTTGGCGAACGCCGCCCGCATAAATCGCACAACCCGTTGGGCGCCTTGATGGTCTATGCCATATGGGGAACCTTGGCCGTCGTCGTCGCGACCGGAGTGATGATGGAAAGCGATCCGTTTCCGCCGACCCAGGGCGTAAGCGGCTTTACCGCGATCTTCAGCGAGTACGAGCGCCCGTACGGCGATAGTGAAGTGCTTGAGGAAATTCACGAAACGGCGGCCAACGTGTTACTGTTCCTGGCTCTGATCCATGTCGGCGGCGTGCTGCTGGAATCCCGGCTGACCGGGGTTAACCTGGTCCGCGCCATGGTCAGGGGGAGACGCAGAACACAGGGCGACGAGCACTAGGCGACGAATGACCGAACACCAAGCAGACCCCGCCATCAAAGCACGTGGACACGGCAGCAAAACCACCTTGCTGGCCATTTTGCTGGCGGTGCAGGTGCTTTGTGCCGTGTTCTTCGTCGGCGACGTGGCCGAAGATTTTCGCCGCGACGGCATCTTGCCGCATACCCTGTTCGAAGGGGCCGTCGCCCTGGCCTTGTTCATCGGCGTCGTTCTGGGCGGCCTGGAAATGCGCCGCACGCTGGAACGCAACCGCCGGGCCGAGGCCGCGGCTTCGGCCGCGTCCGGGGCCTTCGCCCAATTGATTGACGAGCGGTTCTCGGGCTGGGCCCTGACCGCCGCCGAGGCCGAGGTCGCCCTGTTGGCGCTGAAGGGCTTCGACGTCGCCGAGATCGCGGGGCTGCGGGGAACGGCGGAGGGCACGGTCCGTGCGCAACTGGCCCGCGTCTACGCCAAGGCCCGCGTCGCCAGCCGTTCGCAGTTCGTCTGTTTGTTCATCGACGATTTATTGGCCGCGCCGATCACGCCGGAAGAAGCGGCTTAGAACCGCGCCGGCTATTGGCTGTCGCCGCCCAACTCGGCCAGAATTTCGGGTTCGGTGACGACGATGCTGGTCGTCTCGAGCTTGATCGCGCCGCTGTCTTCCAACTTCTGTAGGGCGTTGGCAACCGATTGCCGGGTCGCTCCGATCATATGGGCCAGCTTCGATTGCCGGACCAGGCCGACCCGCAATTTGCCGTCGCTCGACGGTTCGGCATTTCCCGCAAGCTCGGATATCAGCAGGGCCAGGCGTTCCGTCGTTGTATGGGTTGCCAGCACCTGGGCGAGCTTGGAATAACGCTGGCCTTTGAAGCCCAGACATTCGATCAGGGCCAGGGCGAACGGCGCGGATTGTTGGGCAAAGGCGCGCAGGCTTTCATGGTCCAGGTAAAGGGTTTGGACGGTTCCCAACGCTCGGGCGCCCCACATATGTTCGTGATCGCCGAACAGATAAGGGCCGCCGACGAAATCCCCGGCCTGCCATGATCCCAGAATCAACTCGCGTCCGCCGGTTCCCTCGAACAGGCTTTCGACCGTGCCGCTTGTGATGATGTGGATGCCGCTGGCTTTTTCGCCCTGTTTGATCAGGCGTTCCCGGTTGGCGTATTGCCGGGTGACGGCGCGTTGGACCGCCTCGCGCTTGGTGTCCGCGTCCAGAATGTTCAGAAGATAGCGCCCGGATTCCGGCGTTCGGTCGTCTTGCCCAGACTTCGGCATGGGGTGGACCAACTCCTTGGGGCAACGGTCGTTCGGCGTAGGTGTATTGAGCGGATAGTAGATCGCATCCATGGCGTTCTGGCAAACCCTTCCGGGGGCGGCGGACGGCCAAACGAAAACCCGCCCGCCGAATTTGCATTTCGGCGGGCGGGCGGTCTTTCGCCAAGGCGGAGTGGCCTACTTGGCGACGGCTTCCAGATAGTCAGGGCGCATGAAGTCGGAGAATTGTTCACGCGTCATCTGTTTGGGCAGGCGCTCTTGTTCGACCAGGAAGGCCGAGGTCGACAACAGCGTGTTGACGAAGCCCGAATTGGCCTTGGTCTTGGCGGTGCCCATGTACTGATCGGTCAACTGCTTGGAACAGGGCACCATTTCCGTGCCCTTCATCATGCGGGTGGCGTCATCCAAGGACAGTTCCAGTTCCTTGGCGATGATCTCGGCCGTTTTCTTCGGGTTGTTCAGCCAGAAGTCGATGCCCGCGCATTCAGCTTTCAGGAACTTTTTGACGTAGTCGGGGTGCTTCGCCGCGAAGTCGTTCATGACGATGCCGACGTCCCAGGTGGGATAGCCGCGCGAGGCCATGATGCCCGAGGTCATGAAGATATGACCGCCGTCTTTCACGGCCTTGTTCAGGTTCGGCTCCCAAAACCAGGCGGCGTCGACGTCACCGCGCGACCAGGCGACGGCGATGTCGTTGGGGCGCAGGTCGAGGATTTTCATCGAGGCCGGGTCGATGCCTTCGTCGGCCAAGGCCTTCAGCAACAGGTAATGCGTGGTCGAACCGAAGGGTGCGGCCAGGGTCTTGCCCTTCAGGTCTTTGAACGATTTGATGTTGGCAGAGGTTCGAACCGCCATGGCTTCGACGTAGTCCAGCATGTTCAGAACCATGATGCCCTGGATCGGTAGGCCGCGGGTCACGCCGATGGCCGTGGGCGGATTGCCCAGACCGCCGAAATCGACCTGATTGGCGGCAATCGCGCGGAGCATGTCGCCCCCGCCGCCGACCTTGATGTATTTGACCTCGACGCCGGGCATTTCCTTTTGCACCAGCCCCAGGGCCTTGGTGACCAGTTGGGCGTTGACCAGGTTAAGGTATCCGACCGTCACCTTCTTCGGCGCTTCGGCCATGGCCGCCGACGTCAGGCCGGCGGAGACGGCAAGCGCCGTCAGCGTTTTCATTATCAGTTTCATCGGTAGATTCCTTTTTGCGTCCCTGTGTTCGGTTGTTTTGCCGGTTGTCTCCGTCCGGTTTTGTTTACGGCGCGCTTCTTTGGCGGCGCGTCCAAGGCATAAGCAATCGGCCGATCAGCCGCATGGCGAGGTCCAGCAACACGCCGGTCACGCCCAAAACGATCAACCCCATGATCACGACGTCACTAAGCAGGAATTTCGCGGCATCCCAGATCATCCACCCGATCCCCGCGGTCGCTGCGACGATCTCTGCCGCGACCAGGACGGTGTAGACGAAGCCCAAGGAAATGCGCATGCCGGTCAGGATGATCGGCCCGGCCCCCGGCAGATAGACCTGCCACAACAATTGGCGGCGCGTCGCACCCAGCGACCGTGCGGCCCGCACATAGATCGGGTCGATCTGCGTGACGGCCTGGATCGTGGCGATAATGATGCCGGGAAGGCCAGCCAGGAACAGAAGGGCCAGTTTCGATTCCTCGCCGATCCCCAGCCACATCACCAGCAGGGTATAGAGGCCGAGCGGCGGCAGCGGACGATAGAACTCGATCGCCGGGTTGAAGATCGCATTGGCGGATTTCGAAACGCCCATGAGAATGCCCAAGGGAATCCCGACCAGGCAGGCCAATCCGAAGCCCGCCATGATGCGATATAGGCTGACGCCGACGTGCTCTATCAGGGTCGATCCCTGATACCCCCGCGTCGCAACCTTGACGAAGGCTTTGAACACGGCGGCCGGATGGGGCAGGAACAGTTCGTTGGCAAGCCCGAACTCGGTCACGAAGAACCAGGCCGCGATCATGAAAGCGACGGATCCAGCCGTCAGCCATTGATAGCGGGTCGGTGGTTTCAACCAGGAGTTCCGTGCGGTCATGAGCGCTCCGTCGGTCGTGGTCGGTTCATGGCGGATCGCGCCGTCATTCGCTGACGCCCAGAATATCCATGATGGTCAGTGCATAGATTTTCGCGGCGGCGACGGATTTCGTGACCGAGATGCCTTCGTTCACCGGGGCCCATCCGTCTTCGCCCGGGCCGAAAGTCACGGCGTTCATCCCGGCTTCGCGGAACCGGATGGTGTCGTTGAAGGCATTCTTGCGATTGATCCGCGGCTCGTCGCCGAGCAGGCGGCGATAAGATTTGCGGATGGAAACGCAAGGTTGCTCGTCGGCGCCCACGGCCTTGGTCGCTTCGACGAACAACGATCCGGGGACCTGACGCGACGAGAACGAGACGGAATTCCGCCCACCCAGAACGCCGGCGATGACCCCGTCGATATCGCCCAGGATACTTTCCATGGTCATGCCGGGAACGATCCCGACGACGGCCAGGGTCAGGACGCAGTCATCTGGAGAGAATTGCATTTCACCGACCAGCCCGCCCCGAATGCGGACGACGGACAGGCATGGCGGGGTATTGCCCATCAACTCTGTCAGCTCGTGCGTAAACGTCATGTCGTTCAATTGGGGGATCAGCTCCGCCGCCAACGAGATCGCGTTGACGCCCGTGTCGGGCCGCCAGATGTGGGATTTCACGCCGGTCAGCGCGACTTCGATCAGGCAATGGCCGGAATTGGCGACCGAGATGTTCATGCCCCATTCCGGGCTTTCGCCGCCCCAGGCAGTCGGCTCGGCGGTGATCGAATAATCAGCTTTCAGGCCGACTTCCTGGCTCATGAAGATCGAGCCATGGGTGCCGTCCTTTTCTTCGTCGACGGTGTAGCAACAGATCAATTCGCCGTTGAACGACACGCCTTCCTCGATCAGGGCCTGCACGGCCAGGATCGACGCCGCCAGGTTGCCGCGCGTGTCCGATGTGCCGCGGGCATACAGCCAATCGCCATGGCGGGTGGCGTTGAAC
>DJHY01000120.1:5017-9785 GCA_002433335.1 Rhodospirillaceae bacterium UBA6608
GCGTTGAACGGGTCACCGCCGCACTTGTCCCATTTTTCCGGCTCGACCGCTGGATAGGTGTCCAGGTGGTCGTTGATCATCAGGCTGGGGCCGTCACCGGCGCCGGGCAGGCGCCCGACAATGTTCGGCCGGTGCGGCATGGATTCATGTTTTTCGACGCTCATGCCCAAGGCCTCGAGCTTGCCCGCGATCAAAAGCGCGATGGCTTCTTCCTCGCCCGACGGCACATCCGGATCCAGTGGGTTGCCCGAACGGGGCTGGCCGGTGCGGACCATTTCCGTGGTCAATGCCTGCCAACGGTCCTCGGTAATGCGGGCGAGCACGCGGGATTCCAGGGTCGAGAGATCAGATGCGCCGGTTTGGTCCATGTCATTTCCTAATCACGGTCGGATGGCCACCCTGGGCGGGCGGTGCGGTCAAGTGATCGGGAAATTGCAGGCAATGTGCCAATAGGGCCGAAAATCGACCCTAGGTTGGCGAAAAGGGGCGCGGTGGCATTTAATACGCTGAATATGCTGACATATTTTTTGCACGATCGGGGCCCTGAAGGAGCCGATCGCAGGGGTAAATTTTTACCCCGCAGCGGAACAATGGATGAAATATGGGCACTGTGCCGGCACCTGCCGTAGTGTCGGGCAACCTTTGGATCAGTTCCGCCAGAACCAGCGCGTCAGCAGGATGATGACGGTGAATAGCTCCAATCGGCCCAACAACATGCCGATGGACATCAGCCATTTCGCCCCGTCGTGCAGTTGGGCGAAGGTCGTGGCCGGGCCGGTTTCGCCCAGGGCTGGGCCGACGTTGGCGATTGCCGTCGCCGCCGAGGAAAAAGCGGTCACGAAGTCCAGGCCTAGGAAGCCCAGGCCCAGGGACAGGATCGTGAAGCACAAGAACCAGACGAAGAAGAACGACAGAACCGAGATGATGACGTCGTCGGAAATCGGCTGCTTGTTGTAGTAGGGGATGAACACTCCGTGCGGATGCAACAGATGCCTAAGCTGCGTTCGGCAGGCGGCGTACAAGATCTGAAACCGGAAGACCTTGATCCCGCAGGTCGTGGATCCGGCGCAGCCGCCGATGAACATGATGAAGAAAAAGATCGGCAGCGCGAAATGTCCCCACAGGGAATAGTCGTCGGTGGCGAAACCGGTGCCGGTGATAATCGAAATGATGTTGAAGGTCGCAAGCCGCAGGGCGTCCGCCGGGTGCTTTTCCTGTTCCAGCCATAGCCATAGGGCGGTGATCACAACCACCGTTCCGACCGTCGCCAGAAACCATTGAACCTGCGGGTCGCGCGGCAGGGCCATGAACTGCCCCTGCAGAAAACGGACGTACAGAATGAACGGCAGGGCGCCCACAACCATTCCCGCCGAGGCGATGTAGTCGATGGCGGCATGATTGAAATGGCCCATGGAATCGTCATGGGTGGAGAAACCGCCGGTGGCGATGGTCGTCATGGCATGGGCGACGGCGTCGAAGCCGTTCATACCGGCCAGCCAGAACGCCCCCGCCCAGACGGCGGTCAGGGCCAAATAGATCACGCCGATGGTGCTGGCGATCTGGGCTGCGCGGGGCAGGGCCTTTTCCGATTGATCCGACGATTCCATGCGGAACAACTGCATCCCGCCGACCTTGAGCATCGGCAGCACTGCGATGGCCATGACGATGATCCCGATCCCGCCCAGCCATTGCAGCAGCGATCGCCACAACAGAATGCCCGGCGGCAGACGGTCCAGATCGGTCAGGATGGTCGATCCGGTGGTGGTCAGGCCGGACATGGCCTCGAAAAAGGCGTCGGTGAAGCTGAGGTCCCGTTCCGAGAACATGAATGGGATCGAGGCGAAGACCGTCAGCGAAATCCAGCTGAAGGTCGTCATGACGAAGGCCTGGCGGACGTTCAGCGTGCGCACGCCGCCGGTCCCGGCCATCAGCGCCGTGGCCACGCCGAGGAACAACGTCACCGCCGCCGATGCGGCGAAAACCTGCCAATCGGAATTGCCGTGAAACGCATCGACCACCGCGGGCACGCACATCACCAGGGCCAGCGTGGCCAGCAGCGTGCCGATGATCAGCAGGATTGGGCGGAAATCCATTCCGGTCCCTCGTTCAAACCCTCAGAAGCGAACGAGGTTTAGAGTATTTTTCACGCCGAGGGAACCGAATGGGCATCCATTCGTCCAACCAGAAAGGGGATCAGGGCCGGATCATCGCCAGGAACTCGCGCCGCGTCGTCGGGTCGTCGCGAAACGCGCCCAGCATGCGGCTGGTCACCATGGTCACGCCCGGCTTGTTGACGCCGCGCGTGGTCATGCATTGGTGGGCGGCTTCGATCACCACGGCGACGCCCTTGGGCTCCAGCACGTCGTTGATCGCATTGGCCACCTGGGCCGTCATCTTTTCCTGAATTTGCAGGCGCTTGGCATAGGCCTCGACGACCCGCGCCAGCTTGGAAATGCCGACCACGCGGCGATGCGGCAGATAGGCGACATGGGCGACGCCGATGATCGGCACCATGTGGTGTTCGCAATGGCTTTCCAGGCGAATGTCCTTCAGCACCACGATCTCGTCGTAGCCGTCCGTTTCCTCGAACGTTCGCTGCAGGATCTCGACCGGATCGGCTTCGTAGCCGGCGAAGAATTCCTCGTAAGCCTTGGCGACGCGCTTCGGCGTGTCGATCAACCCTTCGCGGGCGGGGTCGTCCCCGGCCCAGCGGATCAGGGTGCGAATGGCGTTCTCGGCTTCGGCGCGGGTCGGCTTTTCGCCCGAAGCCTTGGCTCCGTCGGCGGCGACTTTTGCGACACTCAGATGTTTCTTGGTGGTCACGGTCGGGTTTCCCGGTTCTGTTGTTCGTCGGTTCAGTTCAGGTTGACGCGTTCGTGCGGGCTGTCCAATGAAAACGCAGGCACGGCGACGTCGAAAAAGTCGCCCGAGGACCGGCTTTCCATTTCATAGGACCCCACCATCACGCCCGACGGCGTGGCAAGCGGCGTGCCGCTGGTGTACTCGAAGCTCTCGCCGGGGGCGAGCACCGGCTGTTCGCCGACCACGCCTTCGCCCCGGACTTCGTGGGACGTGCCCATGGCGTCGGTAATCCGCCAATAGCGGTTGAGCAGTTGGACCGTGTCCGCCCCCTGGTTTTCGATCCGCACCGTATAGGCCCAGACATAGCGGTTGTCGCCGGGGGTGGATTGTTCGGGCAGGAATTGCGGCACGACGCTGATAAGGATGTCGCGGGTTACCTGCGAATAACTATGGGGAGAGTCGGTCATGGCTTTCTTCGAGCGTATTCGGGCTTTGCGCCTGGTTGCTTGATTGATGTTCCCTGCGGCGCGCCCTGGCCCCGCAAAGCCCTAGTTTAGCCCTGCATATGGGGTGGTTGTCTACTCAGGCCAAGGGGCAGATGCCCGGAATCGGGTTCGAGACGTTCCGGATACCCCGAATCTTCTTGAATCCCTCGCCGGGCGCGATACGCTTTAGGTCCAAAAAATGTCACTCGAAGGTCGAATGAACGGCCCCTTCCTGCGAACCGCATACGCATCTGGGAGGTAACGATGACCAAATCACACAGCGGGCCCCGCGTCGCGGCGTTGGTGGGCCCTTACCTAAGCGGTAAAACATCCCTGCTTGAAGAAATCCTGCACCAATGCGGCGCATTGGACCGCAAGGGCACGGCCAAGGACGGCAACACCGTCGGCGACGCCGCGCCCGAGGCCCGCGCCCGGCGCATGTCGACCGAATTGAATATCGCCGGGGCGAGCTATCTGGACGAAGCCTGGACGTTCCTGGACTGTCCTGGTTCCGTCGATCTGCGTCAGGAGGCGCGGAATGCGCTGATGGTCGCCGACGCGGCGGTCGTCGTTTGCGAGCCCGGGCGCGACCGGGCCCTGACGGCGGCCCCGATCCTGAAGTTTCTGGACCGGCACCACATTCCACACGTGATCTTCATCAATAAAATGGACACGGCGGAAGCCAGCGTGGCCGAAACGTTGGAAGCACTGCAAAGCCTGTCCGACAGTCCGCTGGTGTTGCGGGAAATCCCCCTGCGCGACGGCGGCGAGATCACCGGCCATGTCGATCTGATTTCGGAGCGGGCCTTTCGCTGGCAGGAAGGAAAGCCATCGGAGCTGATGGAATTACCCGATAGTGCGCGCGATCGCGAGGAGTTGGCCCGCACGGAAATGCTCGAAAGTCTGGCCGATTTCGACGACGCCCTATTGGAAAAGCTGCTGGAAGACGTCGTCCCGCAGACCGACGAAGTCTATGGCCAGATGGCCAAGGTCATGGGCGACGGCCGGGTCGTGCCGGTGTTCTTCGGCTCGGCCGAACACGGCCATGGCGTGCGCCGCCTATTGAAAGCCCTACGCCACGAAACGCCCGGTGCGGCGGCGACCGCCGCCCGTTTGGGCGAGCCGACGTCGGCCAAGGCGGCGGCACGGGTGTTCAAAACCGTGCATGCCGGGGCGGCGGGCAAGATGTCGTTCGCGCGCCTGTGGTGCGGCGAAATCTTCGACGGCATGACCCTGGCGCCGGGTCGGGTCTCCGGCCTGTCCCGGGCCTTTGGCCAAAAGACGGACAAGCTGGCCAAGGCCGGCCCGGGCGAAGTCGTGGCCCTGGGCCGAATGGACGAGGTCCGCACCGGCGACCTGGTTTCCGCCGAGGCCGGGGTCGCGGGGATGGATTGGCCGCCGCCGTTGACGCCGCTTTATTCAATGGCCGTCCATGCCGCCGACCGGGGGGACGAGGTCAAACTCTCCGGCGCCCTGGCCAA
>DJHY01000130.1:0-1357 GCA_002433335.1 Rhodospirillaceae bacterium UBA6608
TGGTCGATATGGGCGATGATCGCGAAGTTGCGGATATGGCTAAGATCGGTCGTCATGGCGCGGTCATGTACCATTGGCGAGGCCCGCCCGCAAAGGGAATCGCATTTACGGCCCCCTGTTTCCGTCCTAACCTGACCGGGAGGGGGAGCGATCCCCGATTCTGACCAAGGACACCCGCCATGAATTGGAGCCTTTATGCCGCATTCGCCGCCGCGACGGCCCTGTTGATCGTCATTCCCGGCCCGAATGTGTTGTTGATTATCTCGCGCTCCATGCGGTTCGGCCTGCGGGCCGGATTGATCACCGTGGCCGGGACGTCCTTTGCCCTGGCGCAGCAGTTGACGATCACTGCCCTGGGCCTGGCATCGGTCATGACCATCCTGTCCGACGGGTTCGAGGTTCTGCGCTGGCTGGGCGTGGCCTATCTGATGTACCTGGGCATTCAGGCATTCCGCGAAAAGCCGGTGCCGGAAAGCGCCGAAGGCACGGTGACCATGCCGCGCCCCCGGCGGATTTTCTTTCAGGCCATGTTCGTGGCCTGGACCAACCCCAAGCTGCTGGCCTTTTACGCCGCGTTCTTTCCCCAGTTCATCGATCCGGCCCTGCCCGCCGGGCCGCAGCTTTGGGCGATGTGCGGCACCTTCCTGGCGATCGCGATCGTGTTGGACGGCAGCTACGCCACCTTGGGCGGGCGGTTGCTGCGCACCATGAAAAGCGAGCGGGCGCAGCGCCTGCGCAACCGCATCACCGGCGGCATGCTGATGGCCGCCGGGATGGGGCTTGCGCTTGTGCGAAGAAACTGAGGCGTCGCCGAATTACGCCGCGCCGCTTTTCCGGGCGTCCTGACTAAACCCGCCATACCCCCAATCGGTCGCCGGGATTTCATCGATCACCACGTAACTGACCGGGCTGAGGTCCGGCAGGACCCGCTCCAGCATGCGCCGGGTCTCGGCCAGCATCCTGGTCTTTTGCGCAATCGTGTTGGTTCCCTGGGTGATCTTGATGTCGACATGGGCGGCGATCCGCCCGCTGTCGGATAGCGACTGCCCGCCGATCGACCAATTGGCCGGCGCGGCTTCTTCGACCAGCACCGCCGTGACCTCGGCCTGTTTCCCCATGACCTCGGCCATCAGGCCGGTGGTGTCCTGTTGCAGGGCCCGGACCTCGTCCGCACCCAGCGCCCGGCCCGCGGCCTTGATTGAAATGAACGGCATTGTCCTGCTCCTTCGTTGCGTTATTGCGATGGGTCGGATGTAGCAGGACCTCTCGTTCTATATAATTTTATTGTTTTAAGTATAATGATAAATAAAATTTACCTATGGATGATCTGGACCCTGACCTGCTGCGCACCTTCATG
>DJHY01000130.1:1683-2156 GCA_002433335.1 Rhodospirillaceae bacterium UBA6608
CCATCGCCGACACCGGACGCTTTCACGCGGCGGCCGAGCGGGTCCACCGCACCCAAGCAGCCGTCAGCCTTCAGGTCCGCCGATTGGAAGAGCGCACGCAGACACCGCTGTTCCGGCGGCGCGGCCGGATCATGGAATTGACCGAAGCGGGCGAGACCTTGTTAGGCTACGCGCGGCGCATCCTGGAGCTGAACGCCGCCGCCTTGGCCGCCGTGCGGCGCGCGCCGGTCACGGGAGAGGTTCGCTTCGGCACCGTTCAGGATTTGGCGGAGACATTATTGCCCGGCGTGCTGCGGCAATTTTCCCTGGCCCACCCCGACGTTGCCGTGCGGGTTACCGTCGCGGGCAGCGCGCAACTACGGGCCGATGTGGCGCGCGGCGTTCTCGACATGGCCTTCGTCACCAGCGGCCCGGACGACCGCCGCCCCGGCCCCCGCATCGAAACGCCCCTGACCTGGATCGCCGCCGACGGC
>DJHY01000130.1:2454-3393 GCA_002433335.1 Rhodospirillaceae bacterium UBA6608
CTGACCTGGATCGCCGCCGACGGCTGGCAGCGGGACAAGGACACTCCCTTGCCGCTGGCCGTGATCGAGGCCCCCTGCCCGTTCCGCAACGCCGCCATCCAGGCGTTGAACGACGCGGGTCTGCCGTGGGAGATCACGGTCACCAGCCCATCGCTGTCCGGCGTGCTGGCGGCCGTTCGCGCCGGCATGGGGGTGACGCTGCGCACCCCCCTGTTACTTGCACCGGGATTGGCAAGCCCCGGCGACGACCTGCCCCTGCCCCATCCGGACAAGGTCTCGTTTCTTTTGATGTCAGGTAGCGACGCGACGCCCGCCGCGCAGGCGCTGTTCGATACGATCGAGGTCGATACCCGGCGGGGCCTGGCGCGGTCCTAATTAATGACAGCCCGGAAACGGGACAATGTTTGCCCCCGGCTGACGCCGTGCTTCGGCACGGTCGAGGCCTTCCAGATATTCTTCGCGGGAAAATTCATGGCCGCAGACCATGCAGGTCACCGGCCCGAAGGGGGCGCGGTCAGGGTCGAACCCGCCTGGCAGAACGTTCTGCGTCTCGCCGCAACGCGGGCATGATACGGGATAAAGTTTTCTGGTCATTGGCCGGAGGTCCCCCCTTGTTTCCGCGGGCCAGACATACAGGAACGCACCCGGACGCGGCAAGCGCGGCGCGGATGGCTCGCACCGAAACAGCAACGGGCGCCGCGTTTCCGCGGCGCCCGTCACCAAGCAAGAATTATCCGCCGATCGACCCGAACGTCGGCCGACCGTGCGGCGGATGACCGCGATTAAACGGCTTTGAGGTTTGCGGCCGCTTCACGACCGTCGCGACCGGGCACCAGCTCATATTCGAGCTTTTGCCCTTCGGCGAGGGTTTCCATCCCCGAATTCCGAACGGCCGAAATGTGAACGAAAGCATCCTTACCGCCCTCGTCGGGGGTAATG
>DJHY01000130.1:3712-4273 GCA_002433335.1 Rhodospirillaceae bacterium UBA6608
TTACCGCCCTCGTCGGGGGTAATGAAGCCAAATCCCTTGGTTACGTTGAACCACTTGACGGTTCCAGTAGGCATCTTGAATCAACTTCCTTTATTGCGTGGAGTAATCGGCCCCTCGGATCTTCGCCTTTTGAGGCCTCGCCATGTTCATGGCCGGTGCGCCCAGGCCCGGTTCGGCCCAACGAAAGATTACCCCCCTTCGCCGCCCGATTTCCGGCGCCCCCTAAGCGATACCGCGAATATCATCTTACGGTAATGATTGAAACGCAACCGAAACCCGCACCCCATGCGGGGTACGGCATTTGCATGGAAATGAATTTCAAGATGCGGAAAAAACGGCGGCTTACAGCGCCGGTCCGTCGATGCCTTTTTGATTGCGGGCGGCGACGACCGTGTTACGCAACAGGCAACCGATGGTCATCGGCCCGACCCCACCCGGCACCGGCGTAATCGCGCCCGCGACCTTGGCCGCGCTGTCGAAATCGACGTCGCCGACGATCCGGGTTTTACCCGGTCCCTTTTCCGGCGCGTCGATGCGGTTGATGCCGACGTCGATCACCGT
>DJHY01000130.1:4571-4725 GCA_002433335.1 Rhodospirillaceae bacterium UBA6608
GTTGATGCCGACGTCGATCACCGTTGCCCCCGGCTTGATCCAATCGCCGGGGACCATCTTCGGGCGCCCGACGGCGGCGACCAGGATATCCGCCTCGCGGCACCGCTCGGCCAAGTCCTGGGTGCGTGAATGAGCGATGGTCACGGTGCAGCTT
>DJHY01000321.1:0-3700 GCA_002433335.1 Rhodospirillaceae bacterium UBA6608
GACCGGCATGCGGATGATATCTTTGTAGGCTTCCAGAACCTTATCGCGAACGTTGACCACCGTCTGCAAGGTCAATTCTGCCTCGGCCACGGCGGTCACGACCTGGGTGATGTCGGCGCGGTCGTTGATCGCGGCAATCGACATCTTTTCGGATTGCTCGCCGATTTTGCGCGCTTCCTGGATGGCATTGCGGACCAGATCGCCAAATTCTTCCTGGCCTTGGGCGACCGCTCCGGTTTCGGCTTTCTGCGTGCCGGCCACCATCTGGCGGGCGGTACGCTGATAGGCATTGAGGGCCTGGTGAATGTTGAAGTCGGCGGAGGTGGTCGTCATCGTTATGCTCCCGTTCTAGGCCCGCTGGGCCCGGTCCTCGTTGGGACCGTCAGTATCAGTGCGACCAGTGCGTCAGTTTGCACCCAGGACGTCGATCACGCTGTTCAGCATGGATTTCGACGACCGAATCAGGTTCAGGTTCGCTTCGTAGGACCGCTGCGCTTCGCGCATGTCCATCATCTCGATCATGGTGTTGACGTTGGGCGTCAGGACGTAGCCGTCCTTGTCCGCGGCGGGGTGGGACGGATCGTACTTCTTATTGAAGTCCGACATGTCCTTGTGCAGGCGGTGCACCCGCACCGTGTCCACGCCGACGGATTTGTCCAACTCGTTCTTGAAGGTCACGAGCTTGCGCCGATACGGGTTTTCGCCCGGACGCTGAGGAAGGCTGTCCGCGTTGGCGATGTTCTGGGAAATCACCCGCAGGCGGGTTCCCTGAACGCGCATCCCGGCGCTGGAAATGCGAATGGTCTTGATAATGTCGTCCATCGGGGCATTCGCCTCCTCGTTAATCGGCCCGGCCCGGGTTTCGCCCGGGTCCGGTTGTATTTATTGGGACGACGTTCTGTCGCACTTTCCCGTTCCAGGCTCGCCTGGGGACCGTTGGGCCCGTTTTCCGTATTCCGGTGGCGCTCCGCGATTAACGCGAGCTGCTCGCCGTTCTCAGCATCGCCAGATGCTTTTTGTAGAGTTGCGTCGTCAGCTTGTGCGAGGTCTGGGTCTCCGAGACCTTGCCCATCTGCTCTTCCAACACGACCGAGTTGCCGTTGGGCGCCGTTTCGTAGGGATGGCGCGGTTCTTCGACGAAGAAGTCGCGGATCCGCTTGCGGCGGCCGCCAAGCTGTCCGGCGGTCGTCGTCGTCATGTTCAACTGCGCCGATTCCTTGCGCAGAAGCTCGCGGAATTCGTACGGCTTGAGGTCCTTCGCCTTAAAATCCGGGGTATCGGAATTGGAGATGTTCTGAGCCAGAACCTCCTGGCGCTGGCCAAGCCAGTTGAGGCGTTTCTTAACAGCTGCGAAGAGGGTCAAATCCATCTTGCATGCGGCCCCTGTTTTGCCGAAACCGGCGGTTGTCCCCTGGCTCCGGCCCTGGTGCAAATGGGCTGAAACCGTCCTGCTAGGCATTATCTGCCGGGTTCGTTAACAACCTCTTAAACAACCCTGCCACCGGCATGGCCCCGCGATTCCGCCGTAACTGACTGATTCAACGCTGGAAACCGCCCCGGGCCGTAAGGATTTGTTAAACCGCCTGACGTTAACATCGGACGAATCCGGCAATTCTTGCCCACTTATGGGCGACTTGCCGCGGGGCAATGCCAATCCGATGGGGCACCTGGCGTGAACGCGAACAACCCGAAACATCCGACCGGCACGGACCATGTGATCGGCGAGGACCGCGAACCGGGCAACATCCAACGCATCCCGGATGCCAAGGATGCGATTGCCGTGGCGCTTGCCGAAAGCACCGTGCCCGGCAAGGCCCCGACCGTGGTCGCGGGCGGACGCGGACGCGTTGCCGAACAGATTCTGCAGTTGGCTTTCGCCAACGGCGTCAAGGTGCGCGAAGACGCAGACCTGGCGCAGCTCCTGACGACCATCGACATGGAAGAGGAAATCCCCGTCGAGGCTTTCGCCGCCGTCGCGGAAATCCTGATCTATCTGTACCGCGCCAACGGCGCCGACGACCTGGACGGAAAGACCCGCGAAGACATCGTCCGCCAATGGATGGGAGACATCCCGGAATGACCGCGCCGGATCAAGCCCTCGCCGCCCTGGAATCCTCGATGGACGATGTCGAGACCATGATCCGCAATTCGCGGCGGGCCTTGGCCGGTGGCGATTTGATGGACATGACGCCGATCGGCGAACAGGTCGCCGATCTTTGCGTTCAGGTGCGCGACCTGATGCCGCATTTGGACGATCCGAACGCGGTTCGCAAACGTCTGGAAAAGATGGTTGCCGACCTCAACCTTCTGGAAGCCGATATTCGCAACGGCGCGGGCCTACCCGCCGATGACGACGACCACGAAGAACAGGGTAAGGACTGACGCCATGGAATGGGATGGCTACCTCCGCTTTGTTCTAGCCCTGGCTTTCGTCATCGGGCTGATCGCCTTGTTCGCCGCCCTGGCGCGGCGCGCCGGATGGGGCTTTCCCACGGCCGCCATCAAGCGCGCGGACGGACGCCGATTGAAAGTGGTCGAGGTCAGCCCCCTGGACGGGCGTCGCCGCCTGATCCTGGTGCGCCGCGACGATACGGAACATTTGCTGATGGTCGGGCCAACCTCTGAATTGGTGATCGAGACCGGCATCCAGGCCCCGGCAACGCCGGAATTCAGTCAGGTATTGGCCGATGCCACGCCGACGGCGCTTGATAAGGGGGAGACGCCGAAATGACCGCCGCCTTGCAAACGAAGCGGATATTTACGCGCCGCAAACGCAATCCGCTCGCCCATCCGCTGATCATGGTTCTGGCCGTGCTCGGCGTCGCCTGGGCGATCTACCTCGGTCTGATGCTGTTGAGCGACCCGGCCATGGCGCAGACGATCTCCCTCGATCTGGGCGAACAAGGGGGCGACACCACCGGCCGCATCATTCAGATGGTGCTGTTGATCACGGTGCTGAGCGTCGCGCCGTCGATTCTGATCATGGTCACCTCGTTCGTGCGCATTACTGTGGTGCTGTCGTTCCTGCGAACCGCCATGGGCACGCAGCAGACGCCGCCCAATCAGGTTCTGGTCGGCCTGGCCCTGTTCCTGACTCTGTTCATCATGCAGCCGACATTCGAGAAAGCTTGGGAGACAGGGATCAACCCGGTCATCCAGGGTGATATGGAAGAATTCGAAGGCTTCAATCGGGCCATCGTGCCGTTCCGGGATTTCATGATGCGTCAGGTCCGCGAACGCGACCTGTTGCTGTTCACCCAGATCGCCCGAATCCCCGACGAAGAAGCCCGCAAGGAAATGCCGATGCGGGTCCTGATCCCGGCTTATATGATTTCCGAACTGCGCCGCGCGTTCGAAATCGGCTTCCTTCTGTTCGTGCCGTTCCTGATCATCGACATGGTCGTCGCCTCGGTTCTGATGTCCATGGGGATGATGATGCTTTCACCCATGCTGATCTCACTGCCGTTCAAGATCATGCTGTTCGTGATGGTGGATGGCTGGACGCTGGTGGTGGGTTCGCTGACCGCGAGTTTTGCCCTATGACACCGGAAACCGTTATGACCATGGGGCGCCAAGCCCTGGAGCTGACCATCATGTTGTCGGCGCCGCTGCTGCTCACCGCGCTGGGCGTTGGGCTGGTCGTCGGGCTGTTCCAGGCCCTGACGTCGATCCAGGAAATGACCCTGACCTTCGTGCCGAA
>DJHY01000321.1:4060-4484 GCA_002433335.1 Rhodospirillaceae bacterium UBA6608
CTGCTGCCGTTCATGATCGAAACGGTCTCAGCCTTCGCCAACGGCCTGTTCGACCGAATATCGTCGATGTAGGCGGGCAGGGGGCGCCGGGCGATGTTGGAAGAACTTCTCAAGGTCAATATCTTCGCATTCTTGCTGATCATGGCCCGCGTCGGGGCGATGATCTCGATCCTGCCGGGTATCGCGGCGGCCTACGTCAGCGCCCGATTCCGGATCGTCTTTGCTTTTCTGGTCTCATTGGTGATGACACCGGTCCTGGCCGATAACCTGCCGGGGCCGCCGGAAAGCACCTGGATCCTGTTCCTTTTGCTGGCGGGCGAGATCGTGGTCGGCGTCTTCCTGGGCGCGATCGCGGTCATTCTGGTGGCGTCGCTGCAAACCGCTGGCACCATGATCGCGCTGTTTTCATCCATGGCCAACGCCT